>NZ_CACXXB010000028.1 GCF_902771435.1 uncultured Methanobrevibacter sp.
AAATCATCAGACATCAAAATCACCTCATAATTCAGTTTTTTCTGGACTGTATAATGGAGGTTTAACACCATCTGAAACTCCAGCTACATAACCAGTTCTGTTAAAGTATTTTTTCTGCAATTTGTCAAATATTAATGAAACAGGAATATCCATCGGACATACATCGTCACACTGTCCACAGTCTACACAACTGAAACTCATATGTGACAGCCTTACACCCTGGAATGCAATTGGGCTAGGCGGAATGTTTTGCTCATCTTTGAAGAATGATTTGTTTAGCTCACAGTTTTCAAAGCACCAGCAGATAGGACAAACATCACGGCATGCATAACAGCTAATGCAACGGCTCCAGTCATCCATTTCACTGACTGTAGGATACATTGCATCCTGATTTTTCTTTGCCATTTTTATCATGATGCCTTCGACTTTTTTCCTTCCTTCGATTGCAGGATCAGCAGGGGATTTGGTTTCCAATATTCCTGCTTTTTTTGCACCGTCGATTAATTCTTGGCCTTTTTCATCGTTGATTTCTATGAATGTCCATCCGTCTTCTGCTCCCCAGTTTCCGCATGCGTCTTCTGAACCGTCTGCGAGTTCAATGATGAATTGTCCTTTGTCGATTTCTTCGCTTACAACATCATCGGGGTTAGCTTCGTAGAACAAGTCAATCATTTCCCTACCGCTAACCGGTGAAACAGTCCCTCCGCAGTTCAAACCAATCATATAAATATTGTCTTCGTTAATTTTGTGTCTGATTATAAGCTCTTCAACAGCCCTCATATCACATGGTTTAACTGTAAATGCTACTTTTTTATCAAAGAAGTATTTTTGAACAAGGTCACCAATCATAGTTGGAGCGCAATGATAAGACCCTGCAGTTTTCATTAAATCTTGTGAATCGGTGATAAAAACAGGCATAGCATCATACACATCATCCTGAGGACTTAATGCCAAAACACCATCAACCAATCCTTCGTCAAGCAAATATTTCAGAATACTGGTTACAGCACCCCCGCATTCACCTGCACTATGAATATCTGCATCTTGAGATTTTGCTAAAACATAACTCATATTATCCCCCCTATTTGTTTAACTCCCCGATAACTTCAATAATACTTAAATCATCAGATTCTATAACTTGATTGAAATTTTGTACGTCTCCCATTGCATTTACAAAAGATCCGTCTTGTTCCAACCATGATTTGACAGGAATAACAGTATCTGAGATTTTTGTAGTGCCGTTTTCACAACAGGCAAAACTGATAATTTTTGATATTTTACTGAAATCATAGTCAAATTCTTCTACAACATCATCATTGAAAACCAATAACACACCAGTGTTATCAAACAATTCAATCATTTCTTCACAGGATTTTGGATCCACAATACCTAAGGCGCCTTTTGTATTGGATTTGCTGAAAACAGGTAAAATTTTACAGTTTAATGAACCTAATTTATCCAAATCTTCGGCAACATCAACATAATTAAATACTACAACAGTTGAATCATCAATTTCGCCGGCGTATTTATCCAAAAATTCCTGAACTGATGAATCAGAGGTTTCATCTGCAATGTTGAAAGTAACTGCATTTTCATTTTTACTTAAAGCATATATTTTAGCGTCATTTTGTTTTGCATGGACAATTCTTCTTCCAATCAGAGGATTTTCATACAACAAGTCTCCGATAACAAGCACTTTTCCCGCATGTGCTACCTCATCATAGGAAGCAACGTCCCCATAATCTTTTAAATCATCGGCATAAAATCCAATATTGAAACCATTGGATTCGGCGAAATCTTTAATCGCTTCAACTTCTTCAATAGAATTATTTCCAGAACAAATTACAGTTACATCTGATGCATCACTAGATTTAATGTCTTTCAATGCATCTGCAATTGCATTATTCAAATCAAGAGATTCAAATTTGTTATTGTAACAATCAATAGAATTCCTTCCATTTGCACAATTTTTACCGGCATTGACCGGATGTCTTTTATATGGAAATGTTCCAATAATTCCTTCACCATCTAAAATCACGTTTATACCACAACCAACACTACATGATGGGCATAACGTGTGTTTAATTTCAAACATAACACATCACCAAATATCTAAAAAGCAGCGCCAAAATTAACAGTAGAACTAATTTCTTCTTTTATTAAATCATATTCTGTTTGCCTGGTTAATGAAATCATATTCATTAAAATAGTACAAGCATGATGGAAAATTAGTTGAGAATATTCATTATGATTAAATTCATCCAAATCTCCCAATATGACCAAACCTTCAAGTTTAAAATTTAAATTTAGATATTCAGCAGATTTTAAAACAATATCATAGTTTATATTCCTTTGATCAGTATTCATATACTCTACTGACCAATCAATATCCAAATTCAAATTTGCATTTTTAGGGTTGAAATCTTCACGAATCATCGCTATTTTTTCTACAGTTATCTCCACCGCTCTCTCTCCAATTATTTATTAATATTATCTGCGAATTATTAAAATTAACAAAATTAATTATTAATAACCTATACTGTAATTAATAGTAATAAACATATAAATGTTATTAAAGTATTACTCTTAGATTCAGAGGTATTTTAACATTTTAATGATTTATAACATGATTAATTAATAAATAGACTTAATGAATTAGAAATAAGAAAAAATACGACTTTAGAATAGTTATTTGAAAAAAATTAATAATAATGAAAATTTATTAAATTCATTTAAAATAAAAAATAACCTTTATTCATACCCCGTCATTCAAATTATGCCAAATTAAAAAATAATATTTAATAAAACACGCTTAAATTAATTTAACAATGAAAAATATAGAAAAAATAATAAAATAAAAAAAGTAATACTAATTATAAAATTAATACTACTTTAAAACATATTTTTTTATAAAAAAGTATTAACTAAACTATCGTCAATGCATTGGGCACCTTTTTCAAAACATTTTCCTTTACAGGAATCATTGTAGATGAGGCAATAGAAAAGTCAGCACTTTTAGCTGCAACCTTATCATCACTTTCAGCAATGATTGTGGCATTTAAAGCATTCTGCAAGTTATCTACAGAATTTTTCAACACCCATTCATCAACATCAGAGATAATGATTTCATCGACATATCTATCAAGTTCATTAGCAATTACCCAAGAAACAAACCTTCCCCCATGTAAAGATATGGTATTTCCATCAGCCAATGAAACGATTTCATCCAAAGTATGCTTCAGTTCAATATTTTGATACATTCTGGAATTAACCAGTGTTGCCCAATGTGCATCACCAACATGATAATCACCGATTTTTCTTGGATACACATAATCCGGACCAGCAATTTTAACAGCAGTTGCCAGAGCTAGCAAATCATGTTTTTGTGCTGGGAGGCCCCTGTTTGGAAACTCTTCATTGATTATTTGAATTATTCTTGGAAGTCCGAACTTTCCACGTCTGGCAGTTCCAGGCTCATATCCGCACATATATCCGTGATGGTTTTTAGGAAAACCTGTAATTACCATATTTAAACCTGTTCTCAAACCTGCCCTTACCTCATGTTCATAAGCACCATTGGTTGCAACCACTTTTCCGGGAGACAATATCCTTGCAGCCGCAATTGTTTTTGCAAATGATTCTGTAGTGTTCTCACACCTGTTAAAAGGACCTCCTTCCACTACAATAACATCTGCACCAATTTCAATGGACTTTTCAAATCCAGTTATGACCTCATCATAACCATCTCCCACGAACATGATGGACTCCAAACCTCTTCCATATTTTTTAGCGAGGTTAGCAATATCTTCAGCTTCCCTTAAAGGTGCAGCATGACCGTCACCTGTCTGTTCACAGGTAACATTAACAGCAACAGATGATGATAGCTTAACCCATTCCTCCTTATCGTCTTTTTGTTCCAATTCCTTATCAATCAGACGTTCATGAATTCTTCCGCGCGGACATTCAGTGAATGCAGGACCCTTATTATAACATTCACCTCCGCATCCGCTGATATTTTTTGGAAGTCTCATTGCACCGTTTTCACCGAAATGATCCAAATCAAGGGGAACATCAACGACTTCATGAACTTTTTTCATTACTTCAAGTCCAGTCATCCCAAATTTTTCCCCAATGTCTGAAAAAGCATAAGCACAAATATGAATTGGAGCACCAATCATATCTGATAAACGGCAATTTCCCAGCAAATCCATCAATTCCAAATCGGATGCACATGTTCCAGCAACAACTTCAGTCAAGTCACAGCCTAAAGGAAATCTTTTAAATTGCATCCCAAGCTTCATGGTCTCTTCCAATGAAAGTTCTGAAATTGCATCAACAACAGATGTCACATCCTTGTCCATTTTTGAAATTTCGATTGCCGCCTCATCATCATGAACTGCATTTTTAATCAAATCATACATAAAAATTCTCCAAATTTAAGTTTAACTAATATATTTTTCAGTAAAATCTTGGATAAATATGTTTCGTTTTAGGTATGCCTAAATCAAGTTTATATAAATTATATTCACTGATAAAAAGTATTACTAATTTATATGATTATAAAAAAATAGTATTACCGTTATTACTAAAAAAGAAAAAATCATAGGAAAAATAATACTAAATAAAGCCCAATGTAAAGATTTAAATAATATTACAATTTAAATAAAATATATTACTACATGGCATAAACTACCATAATTATTTAATAATAGCAATTTTAGACATATTTGCCATGTAGTAAAACTTTTTTAAATTTATCAAAATTTAAAAAAAAGTTATATTAAATAATATGGAGACTAAAAAATGGTTCTTTCTAAATTAAAAGAAAGATTCAAACAACATGATAGTAAAGGAGACAAAAAAATGAAAGTAGCAATTTTAGGTGCAGGATGTTACAGAACACATGCTGCAAGTGGAATTACCAACTTCTCAAGAGCTTGTGAAGTTGCAGAAGCAACCGGAAAAGAAAACATTTCTATGACCCACTCCACCATTGAAATGGGTGCAGAATTATTAGAATTAGCTGGCGTAGATGAAGTAGTCGTATCCGACCCAATTTTTGACGGAGACTTTGTAGTAGTAGATGACTTTGATTACGCAGAAGTAATTGCAGCACACAAAGCAGGAAATCCTGAAGAAGTAATGCCTGCTATCAGAGCAAAAGTTAACGAATTAGCAGAAACTGTACCAAAACCTGCAAAAGGTGCTATTCACTTTACACACCCAGAAGATTTAGGTATGAAATGTATTAACGATGATTCAGAAGCAGTAGCAGACGCTGACTGGGTTATGACCTGGTTACCTGAAGGAGGTATGCAACCTGACATCATCAAAAACTTCGCTGATGACATTAAAGACGGTGCAATCGTAACCCACGCATGTACCATCCCAACTCCTGGATTAAATAAAATCTTCGAAGACTTAGGTAAAAATGTAAACGTAGCTTCCTACCACCCAGGTGCTGTACCTGAAATGAAAGGACAAGTATACATTGCTGAAGGTTTCGCTGACCAAGCTGCTATCGATACATTAATGGACTTAGGTCAAAAAGCAAGAGGATCCGCTTTCACATTACCAGCAAACATGGTGGGTCCTGTATGTGACATGTGTTCCGCAGTAACCGCAATTACCTACGCAGGTATCTTAGCTTACAGAGACACTGTAACTCAAATTTTAGGTGCTCCTGCTGGATTTGCACAAATGATGGCTAACGAAGCTTTAACTAACGTAACCGCATTAATGCAAGATGAAGGTATCGACAAAATGGACGATGCTTTAAACCCTGCTGCATTATTAGGTACTGCTGACTCAATGAACTTCGGTTCCTTAGCAGAAATCGTACCTACCGTATTAGATTACTTAGGAAAAAACGAATAAACACAATAAGTTACAATTGTTGATTCTTATCAACAATTTTTTTAACTTATTTTTTAATTGTTATGCAAATAGCCATTAAAAAATAAGTTAATTTTATATTAAAGATAAAAAAATTAAAATCTGGTGTTAAATTGATTGATGAAATATTAAATAAAGCAAAACAAGGACAAGAATTAAGTGATGAGGAATTTTTAGAATTGTTGAATATCGACAATGATGAGGATTTGGAAAAATTGTTCAAGATAGCTTGCGGTATAAGAGACAATCAATCAAAAGTAATCAAATTAACATCAACAGTCCATCTTACCAACAAATGTCAAATTCAACCTAGATGCGAATATTGCGGGTTTGCAGAAGAAACTTCAGAAAAAGGATATTACAATGCATTTTACAAATCCAATGAAGAGATATTAAAGGCTGTGAAATCTATTCAGGAAGCACATATTCCCCGCGTAAGCTGTTCTGGAGGATATGGTTACAAGGGAAAACAGGCAGTTAATGCCTGCAGAATTGTAAAAGGACAATCTGATTTGGAAATTCTTGTAAATGTCGGAGGTGACCTGACTGAAAAATCAGTACAGGAATTGGCCGAACTGGGTGCAGATACAATTTGCTGCAATCTGGAAACAATAAATGAAGACATATTCTATCAAAGAAAACCTGGAGACTCACTAGATCAAAGAATACTAACCTGTAAAAGAGTAAGTGAAGCGGGAGTCGGTTTATCATCAGGTTTGCTTTTAGGCCTTGGTGAAAGTAAAGAAGATAGAATAAAACATTTACGCTACTTATCTAACTTTGAAACCTTAGAAGAAATTCCAATAATGGGATTCAACCCTTATGAAGGAACTCCAATGGAAGATTGGCCTCCCTTCCCATTAAAAGAACAGCTAAAAATGGTTGCCATTACTAGAATAATGTATCCTGAAATCACCATTACAATGCCAACTCCAACAGTGGGTCCTGAAAATGTGGAATTCTCACTTAAAGCGGGTGCCAATAACTTAGCAACAGTAATAGCTGACAATTACCCTCATGAAGTCAAAGGAGTAGGTTCTCCAGAATATGGTAATTATACTGAAGTTGTCAATGTTATTGAGAAATTGGATTTGATACCTCAAACTATTTAATATCTTTTTTTGAGATATGATAATATGGCATTTGAAAAGATGATAAAAAATGCATTTGAAGAATCTGAGAATAATTGCAGATTCGGAGACACTCTTGAAGAGATTGCTGAAATTCAGGTGTATATTAAAAATGCAAAAAAAATATACATACCTAATAAAAATGGAATTAAAGTCGAAGTTTTAAATGAAGTTTTAAAGGAATATGGTCTTCCTGAAGCAAAAATACTTCAAATAAACACCAATACTGCAGACACCAGCAGAATTCCCGCACTGGCAAAGGCTTACATAGCACTTGACCAAAGTGATGCTGATTTAATAATAGCAAGAGGACGTTTGGGAATTCCCGGTTCCGGATCATTACTTATTTTTATTGACAATAAAGGAAGAATACTGACTGCGGGAACTTCCCCTTCACATGCAATCCATAAAAAATCAATTGAAGAGGCAGTTTATAAAGAAGCATGTGAAGCTCTTGAAAAAATTGGTTTTGAAAAAATAGAAGGTTAAACAATGAATATCGATACCGGAATAACCCCTGAGGTATTTACAATTAAATCTGAAACTAAATTGATTGACATATTTAATGAAATTATTTCAAAAAAATCAGATGCCGTTTTTGAATATATCGAAAGTCTAAATATTGGCATCAACACCAAAATAGTTGTTATAGGCACCTATTTTACAGGTGTTGGAATAGTTAAAAAATTAAGCCAAAAATATGAAAACATTTTACTGATTGACATTTATCCTCATCTTGAAAAATTATTATATACGAATTTGGGAGGGAATTTGAAAAATAATATTGAATTTTCATCTGACCTTGATTTAATATATTCCGGAGATATTGTTATAGATACAACCGGTTTTGGAGGCATTACTGTTGAACAATCCTCAAAATTTGATGTGAATACATTCATAATAGAAGATCCAGTAGCTGAAGATAACGATGAACTTTTAAAAAATAAAAATAATATCCATGAAAGATTAAATGCAGTTAAATCCCCAAATAAATCCATTATAAAAACCAAAGGAATAAATACAAAAACTTCCGGAACCATGACATTAACAATTGGTGTTCTAACAAACTTAATAAAGAAATTTCTTGAGAAGGATGGAGTGCTTTATTGTGCTTGCGAGATGGGATTTTTTGAAGAAGTTATTTTTAAAGAAAAAGATATTGAAAAGTTTATGAAACTAACTAATGTAAATGCTTTTAAAGTGTCAACAATTAATCCTTTCAATTTGGATGAATTAATTATTGAAGAGATAAGCAAAATAGAGTCAAGAATGATTTAAATGAAGCTAAAGGAAATAATTGAATTTTTAGATGAAAAAATACCTAAATCATTAGCTCTGGAGTCTGATGAGGTAGGATTTAAAAAAGATTATGATTTAAATCAAGATATCAATGAAATTAAGATTTATATGGATTTACTGCCCGAAGATGATTTGACTTATGAGAATACGCTGATTATCACCCATCATCATCCTTTATTTATTCCAAAAACTCCAACTTATACCATACATTCGAATTGGGACATAATAGATGGAGGGGCAAATGAGGCATTAGCAGATATCTTGAATCTAAAAGTCATTGATTATTTCGATGATTCAACAAAAATTGGGAGGATTTGTAAATCAAATCAAACATTTATTGAATTAAAAAGGACTATTCTAGACAATTTTAGAAATGCAAGAATTGTTAATAATTTAGATGATGAAAAAATTATTAAAAATATTGGAGTCATATCCGGTTTTGGACTTAAAAATCCGGAATTCATCAAATTGGCAAAAAATAAAGATTTGGATATTTTAATTTCTGGGGATTTGACCCAACAAACTGCAATCCTTGCTAAAAACTTAGAAATAACAGTAATAGACTTGAATCATCATGAAAGTGAAGTTCCCGGATTATATGCTCTTAAAGACACTCTAAGTGAACTTAACATAAACATGAAAGTAATAAACAAAAAACCAATAGAACAATTAAAGTGATATTATGACAGATGAAATTCAAAAAATGGAAGACAGACAGATCCCTAAAGGAAGAATTGATTTAATAGGATGCGGAAGATTAGGTTTAAGAATAGCTATAAACTTAATGCAGGTCCACAGGGGAGGGCCTAAGATTATAGGTGCATTTGATGGGCAAAAAATTGACGGTGGAGATGTGATATTTACACTTTATGGAGCGGAAATAGGTCAAAACAAACCCGACTTTATAAAACAGCTATGCACCCACAGAGAAGAATTTAGAAATATTATTAGCTATCCGCAATACATTGACGATGACAATATTGATTTAATTGAAGGTGATGTAGTGATTATTGTTATTGCTGGAGGAAATACAATCCCTACCGCAGCAAAAATAATAAAACATACCAAAAAAAGAGGAGCCAAAACTATTGGAACCGCAGGAATATTCGGATTTGGAAATGAAAATATTGAAATTAAAGATATTTCAGAGTATGATGAATCCAATCCTGCTGTTGAAGAGCTAAGAAAACAGGGAATACTGGAAAATCACCTAGTTTTAACAACAAATAAATTAATTAGAGATAAAGAACCCGTAACACCTTATACTTTAGATGAAGTCGCAAAAATCATTACAATGAATGCTTTAAAATTATTGAGAGATCAAAATGATAAAAATAGCAACAGCTGAATGTTTTACTCATGGAAAGATTGGAAGAGAACTGCACGCTCTGGCCCAAGGTTATGAAGGCAACTTCGGAAGAGAATATATCAAAAACCTAAGGAGTTATGGCAATTTTGATTATGATAATATCAGTGTAACTTGCAGTTTATTTATTCCAACAATAGAAGCTGTTGTAAAAATTTTAAATGTAAAAAATCCTCCTAAGCCGAAAGAATTAATTAAAGGCATCAAGGTTTATGATGAAACTGGAGATAAAGCCGTGAGTAAAATTATGGCACAGGCCATAAAAAACTTGAGTGATTGTGATATCGCTATCGGCACTACTGCAGGAATTGGACGTGGCGGAATTTGCATAATAACCGACAAATATATAATTGCAACAACCAGTGATGTTTATTCTGATTTACGTGAAAACAACAGTGAAGAGTTATTTAAAAGATCAGAAAACGGAATAAAAAAAGCATTAGAAATTGTATTATTGCTTTTAAACAACGATATTGATGGAATATCCTCATTAAATAATGTAGAAATTAAAAAAAATGAGAATATGGATTAGTATTCTCAAATCTAAATATTTTCAAGTTCTTTTAAGATATATTTTTTTAAAACATCAACAGCCTTTTCACCGTCTTCGTCCAGCCTTACGGCATCCAACGGATTTAAATCATAGGTTTTAACGACTGCATCTGCAGAAATATTCATTATTGGATCAATATCCTTTTCTTTTAGGATTACTGATGCACAGTCATCACTGCAGCCTGTTATTGTAACTATTTTTGCATCGTCTAAAATTGGTGAACAGTTATTAGGCTGTGCAGAATATTCAGTGATGCATGCTGCAACAATATTGTCATTTTCCAAAGCCAGCTCTACACTGGCTGCTCGAACTACCAAACCCAGCGGACTCAATCCGCTGCATGAAACCAAAGCTATTTTATCAGACATTTTCAGACCTCTTTTTCATTCTATCATATCGTTTTTTAACTTTATCATAACCTCTTTTAAAGAAAGGGCATTTTAATATGCACTCATTGCACCCTTCCCTGTGAGCAGTACAGACTTTTCTTAAAAGCTTTTCATTCTCATCAAAGGCATCCTTTGGACACCTATCAATGCATACTCCACATGTTGAACAGAAATCCGGAACCCAGAGCATGTCATTTTCTGTTTTGAAAGGCAAATTCTCAATTGATGTGTGAATCATGAAAAAGCTATTGTGCAATCCATCCTTAAAATAGCACATGTTGCTTCTTGTAATAACGCAATCATTGGACTGCATTGCAATTGCCCTCAAACTTAAATTATCATCCAATGGATGTATCAAATCTGCCTTAAATCCGTTTTCCCTTAAAAAATCGGCAAATTCATAAACGTGAATTCCATATTCCTGAAATTCCTTATCCATTAATTTCCCCTTCTCCCGTGAAGGTTCCATATTAATTAAATCAACACCCATTAAAAATTTAAAAATAAGTACATTGTCGATTTCAATGTTTAAATCTTTTTTAAAGTCATCGGACAGTTTGGAATAGCTTATTCCAGTAAAATCATACTTTTTGGCCAAATCGTCTAATTCAGCCAGCAAATCATCTGAAATTTCGGTTTTAGGATTTTCAGGATTTTCAATCTTATAAAAATTAGGAATGGGTTTATGATATCTAAACCCCTTAAAATCTACATCAATCATTTTCTTAAAGCTTCAACAGCTTTTGGGAACTCCTCACAGAATACCTTAATCTGCTCTGTTGGAATTGAGAAACTAATACGCAGGTATCTGTGTCCAAATTCTTCAGATGTGTATTCTCCTTCTCTTGTGAAGAGTTTCTTTTCAATCAAATAGTTTGACATGTCTTTTGGATCGATTCCCGCTCCTGACAAATCGACTGCCATCATATTGGCGTCTGACGGATAAACCGGCAGGAATACTCCATCGACAGTATCAACCATTTCCTTGATTAACCTTTGATTTTCAAAGCATGTTTCACGTATTCTGTCATACCATTCAGGTTTTGATTTAAGACCTGCAATGGCACCATACTGTGAGATGATATTTACTCCCAAATCATTGACAACAGCATTTTTAATAGCGTCAACAATCGGTTTGGATGAAACCACCGCACCAATCCTCAATCCGGCCATTCCAAATATTTTTGAAAAGCTGTAAATTGTTAATGTTTGACCGGGAGCATAGTTTTCTACAAGGAAATGTTCACGTGCAAAGTCTTTGTAAGTTATATCATGCAATAAGTACAAATCATTTTCCTTAGCAATTTCAGCAAACTCCTTTAATTCGTCTTCTGTGTATGAGGAACCGAGTGGGTTTAACGGATCTATCAGAATAACCATACGTGTATTTTCATCCATATTTTCACGTAAAAGGTCCGGAGTCAACTTATAGTCATTTTCAGGATAATAAATAGGAACGTATCTGACTTCACCGGCAAATCTGTTTGCAAAATCTCCAATGATAAAGTATCCCGGATCTGATAGAATCACATTGTCTTCAGGTTCCAGAAGAGCCTGCATACATAAATATAAAGATTCTGTTGCGCCTGATGTCAACAGTACCTCAAAACCTTCCAAATCCAAATCATCTAAAATCAATTGTTTAAGTTCGCTGAATCCTTCAGGGGCAGGATATCTACAGAAGGTTTTTTCATGAATGGCATCAATCATGGCATCCGCTATTGTATCGTCGTGTAAATGATTTGTATTTTGACCCATCCAAATCATGTCTTTATCCATATACATGTCCTCGAAAAAGTCATTTGCATTGTCATAACCTTTTGGAGGCACCCGTTCAGTTTTTTTGAATTTTTTTCTTGGGTTTTTAATATCGAAATCCTTTTCCCTCATAATATCACTCAAACAATTCCAAAATAAATATATATTTTTAATTATTAATAAAATTATCCTAAATTATTCCTCTTGAAGTAATGGCAAACACTGCCTGATTGCCTTCAGGAATGCTTCTGTGGCGTTTCAATGTGGCAACACGTCGGTTTATCTCGTCCCCACGTTCCAGCTGGATAATAACCTTGCTCCAATATTGCAGGATTGTTCCGCCCACTGCACGGATATCGTTATTGCCTTCATCATCAAATGCGTTGTAAATCTGATTTGTCAATACGACAGCAATATCATAGACCCTTGCAATCTTGGATAAAATTCCCATCTGCTTACCCAATTCCTTATTTAATTTGGATGACTTCATGTCATCGACACGGTAAAGTGCAACAGCAGAATCTAAGACAAGCAAATCCACATCATCATGATTTTTTCTAAGCCACACTTCAATTGCTTTTAAAGTATCATTTTGCTCTAAAAAGTTAGTCGGTTCAAAAACTATTATATTATTAGCCACTCTTGGAAAATCAGGACCTGCAATCTGTTTAATACGGTCAATGGAAATTCCACCTTCGGTATCAATATATATTACTTTTTTACCATTTTTAGCTACGTTAACAGCCAAAGTTAAAGTAATGTTACTTTTGCCTGAACTGGGAGGGCCGAATATCTGGGTTATAACACCCTTTTCAAAACCTCCTCCCAAAAGGGCATCCAAAGAGGAATTGGAAGAAATTTTCTGATTATCTTCAAAATTAGCTAATACTTTCATAAGATAATATTGACTTTTATATAATATATAATTTAACAAAATTTTAAATAGTATTTAAATTAGATTACCAAATAACTAACAGGAGCTTTTAATATGGACAAAAATACAATCATACCCTTAATTGTTTTGATATTTTTGATAAGTTGTTTAGGCATTGTTTCAGCCGGCAACAACACTACAGACAATTTAACAGTTGAAGATGTCGCAGACAATCTGACCAGTTATATAATTCCAAGCCAGATTACGGATAACGGAATTGAATTCAGCGACGGATTTACAGGATTTTGCATAGACTCTTCAAAAAACATTGCGAACATGGACAGCAAATTCACATCACAAAACACAGCAAATGACGGAATTCAAAACCACGTCAAGTTGGCGATTATAGAATGCTACAAGTCAGGAAAGGAAAGCAATATCAAAAACGTGATTGACCAACTCGTTAACGGAAATAAGAATTATGATATTGTTTCATCTGTACTGAATTCGGAAGAAAACATTGGCGATACAGCAACAGTTAACATTAACAACACTACTGAAGCCACATTTACATTCGAACTTTTAAAACCGGCAGATGAGAGCCAATCCGAATGTTTGGCATATAAAGTATCATTTGAGACTATCGAAAGCAATGATACATTAACTGCAGGCAGCAATGAAACCAATACCTCAGAAAATGCAACCCAAAACAACATTTCAAAAAATACAACAGATTTGACTAATAATACTGCTGCCGAACAGAATAATGATTCAATGAAAGAAAATGCAACCGTTAATGACACAAAAATGCCAAATGAAAATCAGACAGCAAAAAATGAAACAAACAAAACCGAAAACAACGAGACAGATATCGTTATTGATAATGAAACCAACATTACAATAATCCATCAGAACAACACCAAAATCATCAATAAAACAAATGATGTGCCACAAAATGCACCTATTCAAAATACCCTTATGAGAACACTTGGAAATCCGATATTCCTATTGGCAATTGTCATAATTATTGTTGCAGTAGTTGCTGTTGCAATACGCAGAAAAGATTAAATTTAATATTTTCTTTTCTTTTTTTAGTGAGTGTTTGGTTACTTTAACTTTATATACTGCCTCGAACAACACCAATAATACAAAATATTCGAGGTGAAAATTTTGAGAAGAAAAATACTCACAATACTAACCGTATTACTAATTGCAACATCAGGTTTGAATTTTGTTTCAGCACAAAATGAACTTGATGACATTTTAATTAGAGAAAGCGAAGAAGAGATTAGTGAAAGCAGACAAATCAGACAACAAGAAACCTCTGAAGATGACCAAAACATGCAAAATCAAAGAAATTCAAGTGAAAATAGAATTGGAGAAGAAGTAAAAGCACTTGAAAGCGGATACAGAAACGTGTCTTTTGATGACGGATACAACGGCTATTGTGTTAACCATAACTTACAATCAACCAGCAGAGGAGAAAAATTCACTGTAGAAAATACCACTAACATTATCAGTTCAAGATACGGCGAATCTGTTGGAAATTACCTGAAAATATTATTTGTAGACCATTACAATTATACAATGAACCCTACAACTGACCTTTCACAAGTCATTTGGACTTTTACCGATTACGATTATAAAAACAGCAACAATGCAATAATTAAAGCCATATTGGAAAGTGCCGCAAATGGAAGGATAATCCCCGATCATGGAGCAGTTGCAAAGATAAATAATACAACCGAAGCAATATTTGATTTTGAATTATTGAATTCACAATACGGCAGAACCCAAAACTTTTTCGGATACAAAATTAACTATCGCACAATCGAAATTCCTGAAGACGGACCTTTAGGATCAACTCCCGACAATAATACTGAAATAGAAAACAACACAACACCAGAAAACAACACAGAACAAATCCCACAAAACAACACAACACCAGAAAACAACACAGAACAAATCCCACAAAACAACACAACACCAGAAAACAACACAGAACAAATCCCACAAAACAACACAACAACACAACAATAGAAAACAACACAGAACAAATCCCACAAAACAACACAACAATAGAAAACAACACAGAACAAATCCCACAAAACAACACAACAATAGAAAACAATACAACACCAGAAAGCAATGAAACAAAGGAAAAACAAGAAAATAACACAATCATTTCAAAAACTGATGAAAATAAAACCCCAACTATAACTCAAAACAAAATTAAAGAAAATAATCTGTTAAAACATGCCACCGGAAATGGATTAAGCATTATTGGAATCCTGATTTTGATTATAGGATTTATTTTAATAGCTAAATATTCAAGAGATTAATTCTAATCTCTTATTTTCTTATTATTCTGGGATTTCTACCTGATAAATCCACTATTTTTGATGCATGATTTGATTTAAGCTCACCGACATCAATAACCATGTCTACATCACAACCCAACTGGTCTAAAATTTCATTTGGACAGGACAAAACCTCTTCATCTGAAACGTTTGCACTGGTTGTTGTTATTGGAAAAATACTTGCCAATCTGCATGCAATTTCATTATCCGGAACCCTAACACCAACATATTTGGACCCGCTGGTAACGACCCTAGGAACTATTTTCCTTTTATCCAGAATAAACGTATAAGGGCCGGGAAGATGGGAATTGATTGCCTCCTTTTGGGCAGTGGATACCTTTGCAACCAAATCAATGGCTTTTACATCAGAAACTAGAATTGACAGCGGCTTTAATAAATTCCTTTGCTTTATCTCAAAAACTTTTCTGACCGCTTTTGAATCGAATATGTTGGCACCCAAACCATAAACAGTATCAGTCGGATATAATACAATACCTCCATTGGCCAACACATTTATCGCTTCGTTAATGATTTTTTCATCAAATTTATCAACACTAGTTTTTAGAATTTTCATTTTTCTTACCTAACAATTATATTATATAAAAATTTATATATAATTATGCTTCAATCTCTAAGACCACTTTTAACAAAAATATTGAACCCGGTCGCTAAAAACTTGAATATCAACCCAAATATCGTTACAGTAATATCTCCATTTATAGCAGTGATTGCAGCTTACGGATTTGCAAATCATATGTTAATATTGGGAATGATAGCCATTTTAGCATCAGGATTTTTGGATGTTGTTGACGGTGCAGTAGCCAGATATCATAATCGTTCATCACCTTTTGGAGCGTTTTTGGACTCTACAATGGACAGGTTTGCAGATGCAATAATCTACATCGGAATCATATTCGGAGGATACTGTGACTGGTTTGTCGGCGTTCTCGCAATCCACTCTGCAATTTGCGTTAGCTATGTAAGGGCAAGAGCAGAATCCCAGGGAGCAGAATGCAATATTGGAATAGCAGAACGTGCCGTTCGTATGATTATACTAATGATTGGAGCAATAATCGGATATTTCGCAGGAGATATCTACTTTACATACATCATTTACCTATTAGTAATCCTATCATACTTTACAGTAGCTCAAAGAATAGTATATGTTTGGAGGCAATTAAAATGAGCGAATTGGAAAGCCCGGAAAAAATAGCAAAGGACATTGCAAAATTAGAGAGGAACTTGAATCAGGTAGCAGACATTACCTTTGAAGGAAAGGAAAAAGAGGTATATGATAGAGCTATTGATTACTGGAACGATTCAAAGTATTACTTGGAAAAAGAAGATATGAGGACTGCATTCGGTTGTATAGAATACAGTCATGGTCTTTTGGATGCATTAAGGATGATTCATGGAATCATCTAATTTAACCCTTCGACTCTTTTTATTTCAATATGCATCTAAATCTGATTGATAATCGGTATTCTGAATAACTTTGAATTTGCCATATCTTTTTTTGCAATTTTTGGGAAGGCATTATTTAATGAAATTTGCATTTTCTTTCTAAAATATGCAGTTAATGTTATTCCTTTTTTAACTAAATTAAACGTAATATTAAAAACAATTTTTAAAAAAAAAAAGAAAAGTAAAAATTAATGTCTAAACATCAATTTTACTGTTAATAAGTGAGTCATCACCGGCCGAAATTATTTCGCCATCCAAAACTTCAATAACTCTGTCTGCAAGTTTGGCTACATCCATATCATGAGTTACGATAATTAGTGTTACATTCTTATCTTCGTGTAAATCAATTAGTTGCTTAAGGATTTTGCTACTTGTCTTTGAATCTAGTGATCCTGTGGGTTCATCAGCCAATATTATTGAAGGATTGTTTGCAAGTGCACGGGCAATAGCTACCCTTTGACGTTCACCGCCGGATAACTTATTCGGTTTAATGTCAGCCTTGTCTTCAAGACCCACATCATCAAGAAGTTTCAGTGCGCGAGCCCTCATCTCCTTTGAGGACAACTTTTGTGTAAACATAGGTATTTCAACATTCTCCACAACTGAGATGTTCGGAATCAGATTATGCAACTGGAAAATGAATCCGATGCTTTCAGCCCTGAACTCATTTAATTTCCTGGAGGATTTCAAATCATGGCCTGCAACATTGATTGATCCTGAATCCGGAACATCCAATGCACCAAGCATATTCAATAAAGTGGACTTTCCCGAACCTGAGGGGCCGATGATTGATACGAACTCCCCGTCATCTATTGTGAGGTTTATCCCATTCAACGCCTTGATTTTACCGCCTTCATAGCTTTTATACAAATCCTTTATCTCTACTGCATTCATGATTTCACCTCACTCATACCTCAATGCTTCTGTTGGAGGCAATTTAACCGCCTTGAGTGCAGGATAAATTCCACCGATTATTCCGACAACAATAGCTATTCCAAATGCCTGAAGGAATATCTTAGGAGTAAACAGCGGACTGATTCCCATTTGGGGACCAAGCAGAGTGCATGCCAAAAATCCGATTACTGATCCGATAATTGCGGATACTATTGTAATTACAAGGGATTCGCCAACAATCATTGTAAGGATTTTTCCATCAGACCATCCGACAGCCTTCAGAACCCCGATTTCACGGGTTCTCTCAAACACTGACATTAACATTGTGTTAATGATGCCGAGACCCCCGACAACAATGGCCAGAAGTGATATTGCCCAGGTTGATGCCTGCAGCATGTTCAGCATGTCCGCCATCTGGGTCATCTCCATTACTGATGTTACTGTTGTGATGTTATCGCCGTACATATTATCAATCCTGTCTGCAACAGTTTGGGGATCTTCACCCTTTTTGACTTTAACATAGATGTTTGAGATTGAATCCTCATCATCCATCAAATCTCCGACCTTTGAAATTGATGTGAATACTCCTCCAGCCATATTCTGGTCTCCGGTTTCATAGATTCCCACAATCTCAAAGTCCTCTCCATCGATTTTTATATTGTCACCGACTTTATAGTCATTATCATCTGCATATATTTTGCCTAAAATGGCTTCAGATGCATTGTCTTTCATGATTCTCCCATCTGTCATGGAAATGTCCGCCAAAGCAGTACCGTTAGGATCAATACCGATTAATGTGTTCATATAGTCATCACCCACCGATGTCAGAACAACATATATCGGGTATGCCTCGTCCACACCTGAAACGTTTGCAATCTTATCCGTCCAATTTGCATCGATGGTGTTGGTACCGTATGCCGAATCTCCTGTTTCCTTACCTGAAATTGAAAAATCGGCACCTCCCGCATGAATTGTATCTTCAAAAGTATTGACCAAACCGTCTGTGATTCCACCAAGAGCAACAATCACTATTATGCCGATTGCAATACCGACAATTGCCAGAATTGCACTGTTCTTTCTCCTGAATGGATTTTTAAGTATAAATTTTAAAAATGACATAATACTAAATAGTAATGTAACATATAAATAACTAATTACATCATCGACCAAGATGCGAAAATGAGGTATTGAAATGCACAGGAAAGTACTTTTGGAAAATGTTGAAAAAATTCACACTACTGAAATGGGCGTTGGAAGAATACAGAAAAATCTTGGAATCAGTGAAGAGCCGGTTAGCTATTGTATTTCCAAGCTCAAACAGGACAATTCAATCGTTAGAAAAGAAGGAAAGAATTATTATGTTGATGTTGACGATTGCACAATAACAATCAATTCAAGCAGCTTCACAATAATCACAGCCCATAAAATCAGATAACTCCTCAAAAACTCAGAAAATAATTAGATGAAGAGTATTTAAAAGAATCTCTCAGTTCAATCTGCAGAATGTTACTCATTGTCCTTTATCAGTTTTTCTAGCTTTTCAAGGTTATCGTTAACCTCATCAAATTTGTTACTCAAATCTTCAAATTTGTCATCATAATCTTTAAGTTTGCCTTTAAAGTGCCTCATTACAATAGCCGCAGTTAATGTTGCTGTACCTGTCGCTGAAATGATAAAACCCATCCAGACCAATACTAAAGCATTTATTTTTCCGACATCAGTATTTCCCAATACCACATAACCGTTACTTGTAAATGCATTGGAAACCATGACAATTGCATCCAAAGGAGTTTTAGCTTCTACAATTGATGTGATGATGAAACTAACAAAGATTACTGTATACAATAAGATAATAGCTATTCCCAAAGAATGTGACTCAGTATATTCATCAAATTTATCATAATAATATTTCATGAAGTATAAAAAGACTGGAACATGAATCAAATCGATTAATCCTACCAATGGACTGCCAAATAACAAATAATGTAAAGCCCCGTAAGGAACAAGCAGCAGCACGAATAATTTACGTAGGGTTGTGCTTTTATCGATTGTTGCTGCAATATAAAGTGAAAGGGTAATGTCCAATAATGCAAAATAGATGGTGTCCGTATTCACATATATCAAGGTATACATCACATTAACAAAACAAGCAGCCATTAATGACAAATAAGCTACCTGCCTTAATGTGTGAATTTCCTCTTCTGGAAGATATTCCTTCAAATTAAAATATTTATTTCCAGTTATAGGCTTTTTTTTAACAATAAATACTCCAATCAATGTTAAAATCAAAAATAAAATAATTTCAATAAACAATTGCAGTAAAGTAGAAGACATGAACCAATTTTCCAATTTAATACACCGCATTATATTTATGAAAATTATCATTAAAAAATTTATTTAATAACGGAGTTATAATGAATTGTATTAAATCACGGATATGATTTCAATTAAAAAAATAGAAAAAATGTAGATGAATTAAATCATCTACTTGACTTTAACAGTTGTTTTAATGATTGACTTTATCTGCTATACAAATAATTCGCAACACCTATAAGTCCTAAAATAAATGTTACCAAATAACCTAAAACTGCAATCAAAGGCATGTCAAACAGCATTGGCCCTCTGGTGATTGTCATCACGATTGATGAACTCATTAAAAGTGCAGCAATTATTACAACTAATGAAAATTTGCTTACAACCCTGTCAAGACGGTCAATTTCAAATCTAAGCTTCAATTCACCATCATTTGCCTTGTGAATAGCTTTTGTGAGAATTGGCGGCAATGATTTGAGCATGTTTTTATAGTAAATCAAACTACCCTTTTTACTATCCAGATAATTTTTAAGGTCCAAGCGCTCGCCCATTGCATCTCTGGCTATCGGTTCAATGATGGCCATAACATCCACATCAGGATCAAGTGCAGTTGCATCGGCTTCAATCATGGATATTCCCCTGGCCATTGAAACGAATTCATTCGGAAGAACAATACCATAATCCTGCATAAGGTCCAGCAATTTCATCAGGACTTCATCCAGCCCTCCGGAACCGTTTGCAAAAAATCTGAAGAACAAATCACGAAGGTCACGTTTCAAAGTGGTGGTATCCATGTTATAATCCAAAATACCCATGTACATAAACTGATTAACCAAACCATTGACATCCTGATCTGCGACCATTAACAATAAGTCGCAAAGATCTTTTCTAAAACCATCGTCAAGAATTCCAACTGACCCTAAATCAATATAACACAAAACATTATTGTCTAAAATCATTATGTTGCCTGCGTGAGGGTCAGCGTGGAAAAATCCGTCAATCAGGACCTGTTTCATAAATGAACCAATTGCACGTTTGGCCAGAAGTGGCTTGTCAAATTCTTCACTATCGCTTGCAACCACATCAGCTAATTTATAACCATCAATAAACTCCATTGTAAGAACCTTTGATGTACAGTAATCGGAATATGCAATTGGAATATGTATTGTTTCATCTTCAGCGAAATTAGCTTCCAGCTGTTTCATGTTAATTAACTCATTGGTGAAATCAATTTCAATATGAATATCATAGTCAAACTCATCAATCATTCCAGGCAAATTGTACTTTCTATATTCCTCATTATGCTTATGAATTTGGCTTACAAGATTCTTCATGATTGCAATATCATATTCAAGTGTATCTGCAATGCCCTCTTTTTGAACTTTAACAGCTACTCTCTCACCTGAAATTAATTTAGCTTCATGAACCTGACCAATTGAAGCTGTAGCGAGGTGTTCCTTTGAAAATTCTGCAAATAAATCATCAATGTTTCCGTTGAGTTCTCTTTCAATTATGCTTTTAACTTCTTCATAGGAAATCGGAGGATTGTCATCCTGTAACTTTTCAAATTCAGTAGCGATTTTCTCCCCAACCATGTCAGGTCTAGTGCTCAACAACTGGCCCAATTTAATGAAACTGGTTCCCAATTCTTGAAACATCATTCTCAATTTTTCTGGGACTTCAGGATCTAAAAAGATATCATATTCTTCTTCCTTTGAAGGTAAAATTTTCTCTTTAACTGTTCGGTTTAAAACTTTACCGAAACCATATTTCCGCAATGCCGCAGTTATTTCACGTATACGAGCTTTCATTTCTCGGTCCATTTTAATCACTATATACATTTATATCAGTTCAAGTATATAATGATATAATTTATTGAACATATCTTCTTGAAAATATTAACAGTTCCCTTACCATTGAATTTATCTTCAAATACATTGAACAAATATATTAAATAAAGTCTCGAAAATATACAATATATTATAAAATAGGATTTTTATTTTACCATTGAATTTATCTTCAAATACATTGAACAAATATATTAAATAAAGTCTCGAAAATATACAATATATTATAAAATAGGATTTTTATATGGGAATTATATTAAATTAAAAAAAAAGAAGAGTTTTGAGTTAAAAACTCAAAAACATAGATTTATTTAATAATCAACTTATTTGATTTGCTGATTGCTTTATATGTGCTATCGCCAGCAAATTTAGCTGTGAAAGTGTATTTTCCTTTTTTGGTGATTTTCACTTTTACAGATGCAACACCTTTAGCATTGGTCTTTGCAGTGTAGGTTTTTCCTTTAAATTTGAAAGTTATTTTTTTACCTTTAATAGCTTTTCCTTTAGCTGATTTGAAAGTTGCCGCAAGTTTTTTGGTTTTAGCTTTTGCTTTATATGTTTTTTTAGCAACAGTGAGTTTAGGAGTTTGTTTGTTAACAGTAATATCAACTACTTTAAATTGGCCGGCAAAATTATTATCGCCTAAAATTGTGATTGCAGCAACATATTTTCCGGCTTTTGCAATATTAAGCTGTACATTAACTTTACCATCAGCATCTGTTTTTAAATCGTACACCTTGTTATCTAAAGCAATGTGGACTAATTTATCGATTATAGCATTTCCAAATTGATCTTTTAAGGTTATAGTCAAATTTTTGCCATTTTGACCGTCAACAACAACATTCACGGCTGTAGCTTTTACACCCTCTGCATCAATTTCGACTTCAAGTTGTTTGAAACGGATTTTATAATCAAAGACAAAGGATGTCGCATTTGACTTGGTTACTAAATCGTATTTGATGTTGCCTACTTCACCATCAATCTTGAAATCAAAAGTCTTGTTGGAATCACCCATGGAAGCGGAATTGCCGAATTGGGCAGCCATATCACTGAAGTTAAACTGGCTCATCATGTCCTTAATGTTCATGTTATCAAAACTGGTCATGTTGAACATCTTCATCAGTTCATCCATGCTTAATACATTGGCGTTGAAGGTGAGGTTGGTTAAAAATTTACCGTCAACAAAAATGCTTAAATCAGTAGTGGAAATGTTGTTGAATTCAGCACTCATATTAGGGGATTTGACAAAGTAATCGAAAACGAATTTTTCCGGATTTGAAATGATTCCTAACTTATATTTTACATCGTTAATATCACCGTCAATATTAAAATCAAAGGTTTTGTTATCACCGGTGAAATTGAAATTAGAGAACATGTCTGCAAAGTTTCCAAAGTTGGACATGTTCAAGTCAATTTGATTGATCATTTTTATGATATCTGAAAAATCATATGTTCCATCTGTTTTAGTGAAATTGAATGAAGATACCTGTTGGTCACCAGAATAAATGGTTATTTCACTTACATCACTGCTTGCATTATCAGTTAATGGCACATCATCAGCAACGCTCGCAACATCTTCATCCACATCATTTGCAGCTAAAATTTCAGCTGTATCTTGATTTAAATCTTGTTCAATAGCTACAACATCACTGTCGCCGGCCACTTCAATGACGTCAGATACATTATCTGAAGCACTTACTGAGCCAACAGCGAGTAGTGAAATGAGAACTATTGAAAACAATAATATTGTTTTATTAAATTTCAAATTTATTCCTCCTTTAAAAAAAAAGAAAGACGAAATTAAATTTTATTTCATCCTTCAAACATTAGAATCTATTTTAAGATTAATTTACCTGTTTTGCTAATTGCTTTATAGGTTTTGTCTCCTGCGAATTTTGCAGCGACTTTGTAGGTTCCTTTCTTGTTGAGTTTTACCTTAATAGTGGCTACACCTTTAGCATTGGTTTTAGCAGTGTAGGTTTTACCTTTAACTTTGAAAGTTATTTTTTTACCTTTAATTGCTTTGCCTTTAGCGGATTTGAATGTTGCTGTAACTTTTTTGGTTTTGGCTTTTGCCTTATAAGTTTTTTTAGCTACAGTGAGTTTGGCTTTCTGTTTGTTGACAGTGACTTTAGCAATGTCAAATGCACCATTATATACATCATCAGCCAAGAGGGCTACAGTACAGGTATAAATTCCTGCATTTGCAATATTAATCTGCAATTTAGCAGTTCCATTCTCATCTGTTGTTACATTGTATATTTCATTATTGATTGAGATTTGTACGGTTTTATTGTTTAAAACATTGCCTAAATTATCTTTTAAGGTAGCAGTGAAGTATTTGCCAATTTTACCGTCGACTTTAGTGTTTACAGTACTGATTGAAATATCCTTAGCATCAATTGTAACATTTGCTTTAGTGAGCTGTGCATTGAAATCAAAGCTTTTGTTGGTTGAAGTACCGTTTACAGTGCTTTCAAGCACTAAGGTATGATCTCCAGATACCACATTTTTAAATGCAACTTTTGCAGTACCATTTTCATTAAGAGCAACATTAGAAGTTTGTTTTCCATCCAAAATAGCATTTACCACAATATTAGGTATTGGATTGGAGTATTTATCTAATACAGTAATGGTTACTGTGGCGTTATCTCCAAGTTTTTTAGGAGCAACAATATCTGCTAAATAAACAACATCTTCAAGATAAGCGATTAAGAGATTGGATGTGGTATTGGCGGTTTCGTAGTTTCTATTGGATAAGAAAGTAGTATTTACATCATAATTTCCAGGGGTGAAAATGTATTCGAAACTTACAGACATCATGCTGTCCATACCGCCGGTTCCGTTACCACTGAACATATCCGCCCAGCTGTTACCTGATCCGTTTCCACCGAACATTTCAGTCCAATTCATATTAGCCATAGAAGACCAGTTAAATGTTCCGTTACCACCGAACATATCTGCCCAGTTCATGCCTCCTGAGTCGCCACCCATCATGGCGCCCATCATTTCTTCCATGCCCATGGAGCTCATGATACCTATTATGCCATTAAAGTCAAAGTTGACACTGCCGACACCATCGACAACGGATACTCTTTTACTTAAGCTATCCCCACTCCAAATAATGGTTACAATAGCTTCACCGGATACTCCTTTACCGTTTTTATCAGTCACATTGACCGGAACTGTAACGTTTTGATATAAATCGACAATTATGTCTTCGACATTTACAACAGGAGTTGCTTTTGTAACATAGAAAACAGCATCCTCAGATATGAGTTTATTTGATCCGTTTATTAAAGTAGCTTTAACGTAGTGTCTTCCGACTTCAACATCTCCTAAAGCCAATTCAACTCCGTATTGGCCAGCAGTATCAATAGATGCTTTTTCGACCATGTTTCCATCAACATATATTTCAACACCACTTTTAGCAAAGTCAATAGTTCCAGTGTTGTCAACGACAGTACCATTGATATTTACCCTTTCATCGTATGTAGTGTTTTCAACAATAAGATTCATTTGCACATCATCCTCTCCAGCGGATAATGCATCATTTTGATTTTCAACATCAATAATTTCTATTTCATTATCATCAGATACTTCCATGGCATCTGTTATATTACTATCATAAGCACTTACAGCACCAACAGCAAATAATGAAATAAGAACCATGAAAATAATTAGTAAAGCTTTATTAAATTTCACTTTAAATCCTCCTTAAACAAATTAATTATTTTATAGTCAATTTACCTTTTTTACTAAGCGCTTTGTAAGTGTTGTCTCCTGCAAATTTAGCTGTGAAAGTGTATTTTCCTTTTTTAGTGATTTTCACTTTAACAGTAGCTACGCCTTTAGCATTGGTTTTAGCAGTGTAGGTTTTGCCTTTAACTTTGAAGGTTATTTTTTTACCTTTAATAGCTTTGCCTTTAGCAGACTTGAAAGTTGCTGTGAGCTTTTTGGTTTTGGCTTTTGCCTTGTATGTCTTTTTAGCAACAGTAAGTTTTGCTTTTTGCTTATTGACAGTGACTTTAGCTATGTCAAATAAACCATTGTAAGCGTCATCACCTAAGAATGCAATCGCACAGGTATAAACATTTGCTTTTAATATATTAAGTTGTAATTTGGCAGTTCCATTTTCATCTGTTGTCAAATTATATTTTTCATTATTGATTGAGATTTGTACAGTTTTATTGACTAAAATATTGCCTAAACTATCTTTTAAAGCAACAGTGAAATATTTACCTATTTTACCATCAACAGCAGTATTTACAGTAGCAACAGACATGTCTTCGGCTGTGATTTCAGTGTCTACTTTTGGAAGAACCACATTGAAGTCAAAAGTTTGATTGGTTATGTTGCCTGTGGCATTGCTGCCAACCACTAATTTGTGGGCGCCATTGACCAAATTGTCAAAAGTAACTTGTGCACTGGCATATTCATTAAGAGTTACATTTACCTCTCTATTATCATCAAGAACAACTGTTACCATTATGTTCGGCATGAGATTTCCATATTTGTCCAATGCCATGATATTAACAATTGTTTCATCTCCAATGTTTTTAGGAGTAACGATGTCTGCCACATATACTACATCAGTATTATAAACGACTGTGAGATCAGTGGTATTTTCAGCTTCATTATAATTTCTGTTTGACAGGAAAGTTGCGGACACATTATATGTTCCAACAGGCAAGAAATAATTGAATTTAACGGCACTGCTTCCGGATGCGAAAGGACCATAACCACCGGAACCCATAGATTGGTTACCAGTTCCATTCACCATATTTTTAATTTGAGTTATGTTGAATTCCATTTTAGTGGAGTTTTGGCTGGAATTACCTCCAAATGCACCCCAATCGCCACCCATCATGCCCATCATGTTGCCCATCATGTCGGCCATGTCAAAGGTTGCTTCAGCAGATCCATTGATAATTTTTGCATATTTGCTTATGCTGTTCCCATCGATAAATATTGTTACCATTGCATCTCCGGAGAGATTTCTTCCTTTACGGTCAGTTACATTTACAGGCACTTTAACCCCTGCACCGATTATTGCAGTGATGTTTTCTAGAAGTACGATAGGGTTGGCTTTTGTAACACTAAATACTGTGCCTGCAGTTGCGATTTTATTTGCTCCACTGACTAATGTTGCTTGAGCGTAATGTGTTCCCACTTCCACCTTTCCTAAATCCAATTCAACTGAGGATTGGCCAGTAGCAGGATTTATAGGTGCATCACCAATATATTCACCATCGACAAGTATCTCAACAGTACTATTGCTGAAGTCAACTGAACCGGTGTTGTCAGTGACAGTAACATTAACCAATACCTGTTCATCATATGTTGTATTCTCAACATTGACAGTTACCTGAACATCATCAGCATTATCTCCATCAGCAGATAACACCTCATTAATATCATTTTTATCATCCACATTAACGGTTTGAACTTCATCATCATCAGCCACAGCCATCGTGTCTGCAATATTATCGCTATCAGAAGCACTAACAGCACCAATAGCTAAAAATGAAATAAAAACCATTAAAACAATTAATAACTTTTTATTGCATTTCATTATTTTTCACTCCATAATTAATATGCGCGGAGTTTTTAAAAAAGAATATTCTAGTGTAAATCCACCATTGACGAATAAACAACAATTAAATTTTACACATTTCCTCCCTAAATCAGCTCACAAAACATATTAAAAAATTTAATAAATTAAATATCCGTACATATACATTTGAAAAGCATCCCTATATAAATATATTGATTTAATTACTCATTTATCCAATATTATTTAAAAATAATAATCAAATGCCTATTAAATATGATTAAATTCTTTATAATATCTAATTTTTTAACAAAAATTTAGATTAAACAAATTTTAAAATAATCCAAAATTATTAAAAATTATCGAAAATTTTTTTTAAAAAAAAATAAATTTTTTAAATTGGACAAATTGAAGCAAAAAAAAATTTAATGCATATATAAAACCTTATGAAATATTTTGTATATTATGAGAATAAAAAAAATAAATGGTGAAAAATCAATAAAATTTAAAAAATTAAAGAAATATTAACCAATTTAATAATAATGAAAATTTAAAACCTTAAAAAAAAAGTTTTAATACTAAATAAATGCAATCTATTATTATGAATGACAGCATTAAAAACAAAATCGACCTTGATTATTTCACGAAAAAAATAACCAACAAGCCATCTTTCTTTTTAGTTAATTATATTCTAATCAATGTCGGTTTGATAATGTCATTTTTGATAAAAACAAATTTCTCATATAGAATTATATTGCCAATGGCAATGATACCTGGAATCTGTTTAATATTGAACTATATCTATAACAATATCATAAAAGGAAAATATAAAAAAGAGAATGTTACTTTTAAAAGGATTTATTCATTAGTAGGAATTGCAGCATTTATCCTGATTCCCATTTTAATAGGAATCTCCTTTAATTCTAACGCAGGAAATCAAATTAATGTCACAAAAATCGTATCATTAACAGTAATCATTTTGCCTTACTGCATCGCATACAACCACATTCTCAAAAATGGATTTTTAAATGAACCCTATGAGGATGTTCTGACAGTCATAATTATAATAATGGGTTTGATGTTGTATATCTCCAGAGAACATCTATTTGCTTTGATGAATTCAAGTGTAAATCTGGTGATTAATTATATGGATCAATTCCTTTCCGTCAATCTGACTGTCATTCTATTATGCGCAACCGTAGCGCTATTGTCATTCACTCATGCAATGGTGCTTGATGATGAAGAGATTGCACAATCTAAAAAAAATGGCGAAAGATTATTCACGGCGACTATCTTTTCAATAATCATATTTTTAATACTGTTACTATTAACATTTATGAAACCTTATATGGATTTAATTGATAATGCAAACCTGTTGAATATGATTTTAATTAGCATCTATTCATTACTATCAATCAATACCATACTATTCGTCGCAATAACCATATATTATGTGATTGTTAGCACCATAGAAACCTTAAAGCAGCTGAACCCAAAACTATGAAAAACATCAGAATCATTCGTAATATTTAAAAAAAACATGAAAAGAAATTATAAATTCATACGAAATTAATATATAATAAAACATACTATCAATAGAGGTGAGAACATGATTGATAATTCCAAGCTAGGTTATAGGAAATATGTTCTGGACGAATTTGAATTTGAAAACGGTGAGATCCTTCAGGATGCTGAAGTAGAATACACAACCCGTGGAACTCCAAAATATGATGAAGACGGCAACATTACCAATGCAGTCATCTATTGCCACAGATTTAACGGAAATTGCTTATCAATTGGAGATTTGGATCAATTGATTGGTCCGCAGAGCCCATTGTCTGATTATAACTTCTTTTTCATTTCAATTACTTCCCTAGGATATCCGGAATCATGCTCACCATCCACAACCAAACTGAAATTTGATTTTCCAAAATATACCATTAAAGACCGCGTGAATTTCAAAAGACAATTTTTAGCAGAAGTATTTAACATGGACAAAGTGTTGGGCATTCTTGGAGTTGGAGTTGGAGGTTATGAAGCCTATACATGGGCATGCGAATATCCTGATGAAATGGAATTCCTGATGGTGGGATTCAGTTCATTTAAAACAAACGGCTATCGCTACCTCACTTCCAAAGCTTTGGACAACTTAATTGTTTCATCTGATGCATATCTGGATGAAAACTATAGCACACAGTTATCCCAAATCATGTTTTCGATAAATTCATTAATTTATTCCCAATATTTTTCCAAAAAGGCATTTCAAAATTTTACCCGAGAGGAGCTTGACCTATTCATGGACAGTTTTGTTGATGAAGGTTCAATTGTTGACATCTATGACTTTAAATACAGAAACGAAGCAACATTGGACTATGATTTAGAAGACAAATTACCCAATATTAAAGCAAAAACATCAGTTACCTGTTCTTCAGACGAACACTACTTTACTCCCGAATTTGACATATATCCCCTTAAGGACAAAATAGAAAATCTGAAAATAGATATCTTTGATGCGCAGGATTTCGTATACAAAGATGATTATTCAGTGTTTGAAAATCTTTTTAGAGAATTTTTCGAAGAATTCAAAAAATAGACAAATATCAGTTAAATGATGTTAAAAAAAAGTAAAAAAAAGAAGAGATTAAAAATCTCTTTAAATCTAATCATCCATATCTTCAAATCTGGATTCTAATTTTTCCATTACACCAGGAAGTGAGGTGTATTCCATTTCTTCAGCAGGTAATCTGTGAGGTTCGAATGGACCGTGTCTTCTGATGTAAGTTGCGATTTTAGCAGCTTGTTCACGGGTTGGGTCGAATGCAGGGTCGTCGAATAAATCGACTGGTCCGATTAATTCACCGTTAGCAATTTGGAAACCTAATCCTACTACTCTAGGTGGTCCGTCGAATCTGATTGGGTTTGCTTCTGCTTCACCAACAGGCATCATTGGACCGTTGTGGGATCCTCTCATCCATCCACTTACCATGTGTGGGAATGCAAATGGATCTACACATTCACCGTTAGCAGGGAAACCAGATTGTGCTCTTACGATACATACTGGGTCGTCTTTACCTACGTATTCGCCAGCCATTAAGTTTAATCTTTCAGTACTTATTGCAGCTGCGATTTCACCGTTTTTCTTCCATACTCTTTTGATTACGTATCTTCCGGTGGAACCGATTAATGCAAGCAAGTCGTACATTTCTTCAGGACAGCTTAAGACAACTTTTCTGTGTTCGATTACATCGAATACTTCAAATTTGAATCCGTCGTGTAATGATGGGTCGATTACAAGACCTGCAGTGTTGAATGGGTCTGCAAACATTCTGAATACTGGCAAGTTGAATGCACCAGGTTCAGTTTTGTCACAGCAGAATACCAAAACAGGGTCAGATGGCCTTTCTTCGAATTCCATTTCTGCTACACCAGGACCCATACCTTTGATGTTTCCAGAGAATGTATCAGATAATAAGTCTTGACCTGCACCGTATAATTTTAATTCACGTGCTCTTTCAGTAGCTTTCATGAATGCATCATATGCGGTTTTGTGTACTTCT
>NZ_CACXXB010000029.1 GCF_902771435.1 uncultured Methanobrevibacter sp.
TTGGACAAATATCAAATGTATCAGCTATTTCAACACCACAACGACTGCATTTAACCATCTAAACACCTATCCAAATAACAAATCTTTTTTTAGCTGGTCAAATTCATCCTGTGATATTGCACCGCTTACAAGCAGTTCCTGGAATTCCTTTAATTGTTGAGCTTTAGTTGGTTCAGAATTTTGATTTTCAATAACAACTTTTTGTGGCTGATTTCTCAGACTTTCAAATAAATCCACTAGATTTTGACCGAATTGATAGCTCGGAAGCCTAATTTCATAAAAAGTATTGTCGACCAATTTTATAAGTAGCCTGTCAAACATGTCTGCACTGTCATTATTGGCAATCAGGTCTTTGAATCTTGTTGCTTTAAGAGATTGAATATCATTTTGAATAACCCTTTTTATATCATGAGCTGAAGTTGGAGCCCTTTTAGTAATATCCTCATATCTGCTCTCGTCTCCAAGACCCAGTGTTACTCTCATTGATACAATTTTGTCAAAATAAAAGTTGTTTATTCCGGCGTTTACCTTTTCCCAGTCCCTGTTATCAATCTCCATGAAGACAAATTTATCTTCTTTTATCATGAAGAATCCATCAATCATTGTTTCATTTCCAAAAGCTTTAGAAATATTCATAAAAGGGATTCCTGCTGAATCAAATAAATATCTGTCTGTAAACAGTGCATTAAGGGTCCTGTGCTTTGATGTTCCCTGTTCTAATTTATTGAATCGGCGAACACTTGTCAAGAAATAATCCTCATCCTTAATTCCAAATTCTTCTGCAAGCCGGTCATATCTTGCAAGGACTTCATCACGTCTTGCATTCCATTCCTGTTGTTTGAAAGATACTGAAGCACCATTGGCCAATTTATGACCACATCCAACACAGAAATTTGTGTTTTTATTGTTTTTGGTTCCACATTTTGGACAGATATCTGATGTGCCGTCAAATTTTTCAACCTTTTCACCACAGTTAAAGCAAAAATCAGATTCGACAACCTCCGCTCCACAATTACTACATTTTACCATTTTCATCACCTATTGCTGATTAATTGTTTTTTTAATCCTATTTCCCCAATCTTTTTCTTCCATTTGATTTACAGTGGATTGTAAATTGCTTGAAACATCTGCAATAGAACTGTTTAATGAATTAATTTTATTTTCCAGGATGTCTATCTCCAGTTTCATGAATCCTTTTTCAATATCAGTGTAAACTTTAGATGATTCTGTGATGATTTCTACTGCTTCACCATCGTTTAACATGTCCATTAACCTTAAAAATACATGTTCTTGATGTTGTTTTTCGTATTCTTTGATATCGGCAACAGAATAAATTTTATCCAAAAGCATTTTATTGGAAGAATATCAGTTTTCAATAAGAAGATGGAGTCAATAACATCATTTTGCTTTAAAACTAAAGAATAACCTTTTCCTCCAATATATACTAAAGCTATTGATTTTCCATCATAAATGTCTACTTCAACTTTTGAGAACTCTTTTGGTATTGATAAAAAGTCCAAATTACGTACTAACATATTAAACACCTCATTTAATAAAATCCTTCACAAATTTACCTATAAAATAAATTACAGCAATTATGACAATTATTTTGATTAAAAGAAATAATAATCCCCCAAAATATAAAAATAATCCTGGAATAATTGCGCTTAAGATTAAAATGACAAATAATAATACGATTATGCCAATGACAATGCCTAATCCCAAACCCAAATTTTCAAATATATCTACAATGTCCATAATTACCTCATTTAAATTCAATAGTATTTGCATAGTGCTTTACATCATTAAGGCTTCGTCCACCAACAAAAACAACCTCATCTCCATTTTCACTACTTTTGCCTGCCAAATACGGAGGCATTTTTTTCATATCTTCATCATTTGTGAGAATTATCAAATCGCCTTCTTTAGATGCCTGATAGAAATAGGATGTTGTAAGTCCATTTAGCACATGCTCAAGAGCGTTTGATTCACCTCCCGTTAAAAGAGAAGTGTTATAGTAATAAACCACAATGTCTCCTTCTTCAATATCGCAGCCGGCGTTATCTTCCAGGTATTCGCATTTACTGCCCAATCCACCATTGGCACGACAGTATGCCGTATCGCTGTAATGTTTTCCCAAGGGAACATCCATTGTAAACAACCCGTCAAAATCCTGATTTGATGAATTTAGGGCAAATATTGCAGTTAATGAGATTACAGCCAGAATTATGATTATTACTAAAACCTTTTTGTTCATAGCCAAAACCTTCTTTGTAATATTAATTATCATATACACAACATATAAATATTGCTATTAGCATGCTAATATCATATAGATATCTACTATATAGCTAAAATCCATATCTAAAATCATGAATAGAAAAGAGGACATGAGCATCATATCTTTACTTACAAGGTCTAAAAAAAGAATCAGCGTATTGAAATCTCTTGAAAATGAAGATAAAATTCCAACAAAAATCGGCAAGGACATTAACGACAACAGCAATCATGTTTCCAAATACCTGAAAACCTTAAAAGATGCCGAGCTGGTGGAATGCCTGAACGAAGAGGATAAACGTTATAGGTTTTATAGCATCACCGATAAAGGCAAATATTACCTTGACAAGGTTGAAAAAGAGTATAACGATTAATCAATATTACATTTATCATGCTAATTTTTGTTTAAAAAAAGAAATCAGTCTATCAATGTTAAAAAGTCATAGATGATTTTAGCGGCCACAACAGCTGTAACATCACCCAATTTATCTGTTGCGGTTTCCACCACATCAAAGCCGACAATGTTTTTGCGGCATAGTGTTTTAAGGATGTTTTCCATACTGTATGTTTCCAATCCGCCAGGGGTTGGATTTCCGACGCTTGGCGCAATGGCAGGATTCATGACATCCATGTCTATTGAAACGTACATCGGTCCGTCGATGTTTGCCAGGAAATACTCGATTGCATCCATATGCTTGTGAACGTCCCTGTTCTTGAATGTTTGGATGTTGTATGTGGACTTCACGAATTCCTCCTCGTCGAGAGATGATGACCTTATACCTATCTGGACAAGGTTTACACCCATTTCATGAGCCCTTCTCATTACTGTTGCATGGGAGTATTTCTCTCCTATGAATTCAAATGCAAGATCCCTGTGGGCGTCAAGGTGTATTACGGTTAACTTCTCATGTCTTTCTATAAGTGCCTCCATGGCCCCTATTGATGCTGAGTGTTCACCGCCTATTATCAAAGGCTTCAGATTCATGTCCAAAAGCTCGTTGACTGTGTCCTTTACGATTTCGCATGTCTTTTGGCAGTTTCCAGGAACGACATTGACGTCTCCGAAATCATAGAATGTGGTGTTGAGTTCTTTGTTAAAAACAGTATTGTATTTTTCAAAACCGAATGAGGCTTCTCGCACAACAATTGGTCCTGAACGTGCACCGGAGTGATAAGAAGTAGTGCTGTCAAATGGAACTCCGATTATTCCAAATGAATTTTCTTTTATATCCTCATTTTCAGATGAGAATGCAAATTTCCATGGTTCATATGTATTGAAAAGCATAATTATCTAAAAAGGAAAATAAATAAGAGAGGGAATCTAGTTAGATCCTCTGGTTCTCATTATTTTCATGTTTCCTAAAGCGACAATGTATTCAACTTCAATACCTTCGACGATTGAGTCTTTTAAGTCTTCAGGCATTGGTAAGTCGATGGTGTCGTAGTTTTCCATATCCATCAATTGAACCATGTCACCTTGGATTGAAATAACTTGTCCTAATCTTTTGTCGATGATAGGAGTGTCTACTTTACTGTCTACAGGTTTTACGAGGCTTCTTTTTTGGCCGTCGAATACACCAATAGCTTCGATTCTTGCTTTTGCAGCTCCGTGTTTACCTGGGGATGAAGTAGAGTAACTGACTATTTTACAAGCTTCTCCTCCTAAAACAATGTATTTTCCAACTTTTAATGTTTTAATTTCTACAACTTTTGTTGACATTAATTTTTCCTCCATAAATTTAATTAAAAACCGGTTTTTAATCTTATAATAAGCATTATTATTAGATTAGTATTAACTATATATTCTATTTTATATAAACTATTCGCTAAAATTAAAAAATTTTAAAAAAAAAATAATCGAAATGAAATTAATTAAATTGTGTGGACATAAGAATAAAGCCACAGTGAAATGATTGAAAGCACAAGAATTGCCAGTATCCAGACTATTATAAATATCTTTTTGTTGTCCCTTTCTCCTTTTATCCAGTATTTTTCGCCCGGCTTGTCTGATGAGTGCTGTTTGGTGTTTTTGTAGAAATCATCGTTTCTGAGGTAAGCGTAGAATGCCCTTGAAATAAAATAAAAGATTACAACAAAAAACAGACCAATGAACGGTATTGATCCACCCTTGAAAAACGACAGAGTTACCATTGATGTCAATGCCATCAGGAACAGAAACAGGCATGCTGATATTATGATTGAAAGATACTTGTTAAAAATCATTAGGTACACCTAAATCTAATTATATAATTCATTATTTAAATATGTTTAACACAAATATTAACATATGAAAATAGCTATCGTAAGTGGAAATGATGAAGGTCCGACAAAACTGAATGCATTTGACAATGCCCTAAGTGATGCCGGAATAGGGGACGTGAACCTGATAAAGGTATCAAGCATGCTTGCAGGCAATGCCGAAATAGTGGAACTGCCTGAACTCAGCCCAGGAGCGATGATAAACTGCGTTCTTGCAGAAGTTACCTCCGATGTTCCCGGCGAAGAGATAACTGCAACAGTGGCCGTGGCAATTGGAGAGAAACTTGGCTGCGTAGTCGAAACAACAGGCAGGGGCAAAAACCCCGATGAAATAATTGGCGAAGCAAAGGAAATGGTAACCTACATGATGGACAGGCGTGGCGAGGAAATAAAAAATCTGATTGTCGAAACATCAACAGCAACCGTCAGGAAAACCGCTTCGGTAATATCCAGCGTCGTCTACATTAACGATGAATAAACAGAAAACTTTAGTTTACTTAAATATAACCAACAATAATATATCCTACTAAAAAATGAGGTGGAAAAATGGATGCTCAGGACAAGAAAATAGCAACTGATATTGCCTATGAAATCATTAAAGAAGTAAGCAGAGCAATAAGGCCTTATATTGGAACCCCTGAAGCGGGTGAAAAAGTCAAAATAGGTGCTGATGGAACTCCAACATCTTTAATTGATGTAATATCTGAAGATATAGTGGTTCACACACTCAAGGAAGCACCCGTATACTCATACATTGTCAGTGAAGAAATAGGTGAGCTTAGACTGGGAAAAGGTACAAAAAGAGCCATTTCACTTACTCAGGAACTCAGACGTGACGATCTCGATGAAGATGAAAAGCCACATTTCATATTTCTGGTTGACCCTATTGACGGAACCAGCAATGCAATCAAGGAAATTCCTGCATTTGCAATATCAATAGCAGTTGCCAGCGTTCCAGACGGAAGGGTTGCGACACTGAATGATGTGGAACTCGCATTTATATCCAACCTGGCCAACGGTAACTTCTTTGAAGCCGAAAAGGGGAAAGGATGCTGGCTTAACAATAAAAAAGTGCATCCAAGTGATGTAGTCAGCTTCAGCCGCCTGACATTAGGAGGATATACAAAAAGCGGAACATCACAGGCATCCAAACTCGTCGACAATGCAAGAAGAATGAGGGTAATGGGCAGCGTTGTCCTGGAGCTTTCATATGTCGCAAGCGGAAAATATGATGCATTCCTGGATTTGAGGGGAAGCAGAATAATCGACATTGCAGCTGCCAAACTGATTCTTGAGGAAGCCGGAGGAATAATCACCGACAAATACGGCGAAAAACTGAACAGTACCCTAAGCATCTATGAAAAAACAATCGTTGTTGCCGCAAATACAAAGATACTCCACAAACAGATGATAGACATCTTAAATGACAACCAAACCGACGTGATAGGAAAAGTTGGTATTGTGGGCCGTATCGACCAGGACAGAAGCATCCTGTTTTCAGCAGAAATTGCCGATTATCTTTTGACTAACGGAATAGAGGTCCAAATCGAAAAAAGACTGGCCAACAAGATTATTGAACTGAAAGAAAATCCAAATCTTGAAGATATCATCCGAAAAACCAAACAGAAATATCCCCAAATGGCAAACCATCTTGAAGACATCGACTTCAACATAGACTATGAAAAGATTTCAAGAAACACATTTGACCTTGACTGTGATATGGCAGTGATTCTTGGAGGTGACGGAACACTCCTGAGGGCACAGGCAAAGATGAAACCGGAAATTCCGATATTCGGAATCAACATGGGAACAGTGGGATTTTTAACCGATACCGAAATCCAGGATACCTTTACGGCCCTTGATGAAATCCTGAGGGGAGACTACTACAAGGAAAAAAGGTCAAGGCTCGTTGTATCCCACGAGAACAACCACTATTCCGCAATCAATGAAGTTGTCATAATGACAAACAAGCCTGCAAAAATGCTGCATTTCGAAATCAAGGTAGACGGAGAAATCATTGATGAAGTAAGGGCTGACGGACTGATTGTATCAACTCCGAGTGGTTCAACAGCATATGCGATGTCTGCAGGAGGCCCGATCATGGATCCTAAAGTGGAAGGATTCATCATCATCCCAATTTGTCCTTATAAGCTTGGAGCAAGGCCGTTTGTCGTATCCGACAACAGTGAAATTACAGTGAAACTGCTTAAAAAGGGTAAAAGTGCAGTGTTCGTTATGGACGGTCAGCGCAACGAAGAGGCAGACTACGAAGAGGAAATCAAATTTAAGAAATCAGACAAAGACGTATACTTCATCAGAACATCAACAAAATACTTCTACAAAAAGGTTAAAGACAATTTAAGCGAAGGCGGAATCAGCGACTCCAACAGGTGCAAAAATGAATAATCTTGTCATTGACATGACCCATGGAGGCGTTAAAATCGCCATCAGCCTTGCCAAAAAGGGAAGAAACGTTCTGGCATATGACATATACAATACATTGAATGTCATTGACAGGAAGATGCTTGAGATATACGATATCTGGCTGATTGATGATTTGGGTGAACTTGAAACCTACAGAGGAGATATGAGAGTCATCCATCCTGTTCACCTTCCATTATCACAAAATGAGATTATCGAAAACAATCCAAATTTGAATTACTCATTTTCAACACATCATGAAATCATCAAAGAACTTCTTGAAGACTGGGGAAGCGACATTGACAAAATCGAAGTGACTGGAGTCAAGGGCAAGACCAGCTGCGTATTTATGCTTAAGGAAATATTCATCGATGAAAATCCATTGCTGCTGTCAAGTCTGGGGGCGCTGTTATATGAAAACGGGAATGAGATAATCCTCAAAAAGGACATCTCGATTGCACCTGCCAACATCAAGGAAACAATCGATCTGGCATATAAAATTGCAAATCCAATCTGCAAGATTGCCGACGGCATTGTGGAAAGCGAAAATCTGAGAAAATACAACTCAGCTATTTTTGAATCATCACTTGGTGCAAGCGGCATCGGTGATGTTGGGCTTTTGACAAACATTTCCGAAAACTACCCGATAGCCAAGGGAAGACTCACAGCAGCCGAAGCCAAAAATCAGGTGTTCAGATGCAAAACAGTAGTCTGTGAAAAGGAAAGCTTTGATGAATACTACTCTGACGTTTCACACCCGAAGGTCAACACATTCAGCCTGGATGATGAAACCGCCAACCTTTATGTCAAGACCGCCACCTACTCCCTCGATAAAACTGAAATTACCGTCTCATACAATAACGTTAAGACAACAGGCGATGAGATTTTAAAAGGCGAATTAACCGTTGAAACATTTGCACCGGGACGTCACCATGTCAAAAATGTTTTGGGAGTTATTTTAACATGCCTTACCTTAAAAATAAATGAAGAGAAAATCGTTGAGGGATTGGTCAATTATAAAGGAATTACTGGAAGAACCACAAAAAGAAGTAATGGCAATTCGACCATAATCGAAGAGATAAATCCTGGAATAAATACCGATGCCATCAAACAGTCCATCAACATGATAAACGATTTGAGCGGTTGGTATGTTGCAATCGGCGGAGATTACGGAATAACCTGTGAAGAGATTGATGAAAATAAAGTTGCAGAATATTTGGACTCGATTGAAAGCGACATCATCCTTACCGGAGATGTTGGACTCTCAGTAGCTGATAAGATGTCCCGAAAAACCGAATTTATCGAAAACATTGATGAAATTTATAGTCTGGCCACTGAAAACGAAAAGAACCTTCTTTTCATATACAGGTCAGATTACCAAAAGGTTTCACAGAGATAATTCCGACTGTTTTTAGCAAAAAAATTGAAACATTTAATTATTAAAACCTATAAAAAATAACAATGTAGGACTAGTTATAAGTTAAAACTTATATTCTAGTAAAAATTAATTTTTCTAGAAAGAAAAATTCGGAGATTTAAATAATGATTGTAGGAACTCGCGGAAGCCAATTAGCCCTTGCTCAAACAAATCAGGTTTGCAGCGACTTATCTAAAATAATTGGCGAGAAAATCGATGTGGAAATAATTAAAACAAAAGGAGATAAAATCACAACCTCACAGCTGTACAATATGGATTCAAAAGGCCTTTTCACCAAGGAACTGGATATTGCACTTTTGGAGGAGGAAGTTGATTTTACAGTACACAGTTTTAAGGATTTGCCAACTGAACTTGATGAAGATTTGGAAATCGTTGCAGTTCCGAAACGAGAATCTCCAAATGAAGTCCTCATATCCAACAAGACCTGGGACGAACTGGGCCCCGGCTCCAGACTTGGAACCAGCAGCCTCAGAAGAGAAGCTTTCTGCAACCACTATGAAAAGGAATTCGACCTCAAACCAATCAGAGGAAATATCGAAACCAGAATCAGGAAAGCTTTAAGCGATGAGCTTGATGCAACCATAATGGCCGAAGCAGGAATCAAAAGACTGAATCTCAGCAAATACATAAAAACCGTATTTCCGCTGGATTACATCACACCTCCGGCAGGACAGGGAGCGCTGGCTATCATCACCAGGAAAGATTACGATAAAAAGGGGACTATTGCTAAGTTAAATAATTATTTTTCAATGCAGGAAGTACTTGCAGAGAAAAAAGTGCTTGAGGAACTCGGTGTTGGCTGCCAATGGCCAATCGGTTCTATTGCCCGCATGAAAGATAAGGAACTTAATGTTTATTCAATATTATTGACTAAAGAAGGAGAAATCCTTAAACAACATTCGGAAAAAGGATCTGTTAAGAATGCACTTGAACTTGGCGGGCGCATAGGAAGACTTTTTGCGGATTATATTTAAACGGAGGAATTGAATTGAAAACTGTAAACGTAGGAGTTATTGGAGTAGGAGCTATGGGTGAAAACCATGTCCGTGTTTACCATAAAATGGAAGAAGCTAACTTGATTGCAGTTTCTGACGTCAGTGAAAGAGCTCTTAAGAAAATAGAGAAGAAATACGGTGCAAAAGGTTACACTGAATACAGCGAACTACTCGAAAATCCCGATATTGAAGCTGTAAGTGTTTGTGTTCCAACCACTTTCCACCATGCAGTGGTAATGGAAGCCATCAAGGCTAAAAAACACGTACTTGTCGAAAAACCAATCGCATTTACTTTAAAAGAAGCGGAAGAAATGATTGCTGCTGCAAAAGAGGCAGGAGTAATGCTTGCAACAGGACATGTTGAAAGGTTTAATCCCGCAGTTCAAAAGGCTAAAGAACTTATTGATGATGGAGTAATAGGAGATGTAGTGTCTGCTTTTGCAAAAAGAGTAGGACCACTCCCACCAAGGATAAAAGACGTTGGTGTATCAATAGACTTAGCTATTCACGATTTAGACATTATGAATTACTTATTTGAAGAGGAAGTTACTCAGGTTTACGGTTCAATGAACTGCAGTTTCGATGACTCCGAATTTGAGGACCATGCAGAAATCATGGTGAACTTCGACAATGAATCAACCGGAATTATCGAAGTAAACTGGCTTACCCCATATAAACGCAGAGAGCTGGAACTTACCGGTACTGCAGGAATAATATCTGTAGACTACATAAAACAAAGCATTGAAGTGTTCGGTAAGTTTGCACAGGACATTGAAATCAAACATGAAGAACCACTTAAGGGAGAATTGAAATCATTCCTGAATTCAGTCGTTAATGGTTTGGAACCTGAAATTACAGGCGAAGATGGACTCAAAGCTCTTAAGATGGTTATTGCTGCTAACAGATCTTCCAAAGAACATAAACCAATTAGTTTTGATGAACTTGTATAAGGTGATATTGTGAAAGAAAAATTAATCCAAAAAGCTCAGGAACTTAGACAACACGGATTTACCACAGGCGAAATTGCCGATGAACTTAATGTAAGTATGGACACAGCAAGATGGCTGGTTCTCCAAAAGACTGAAGAGGTCAAGGTTGATGCACCTGTTGACTTTGCAATCAACTGGAAAAGCATTGGTGGAAACTCAACACGTTTAAGTTACGTTTCAGGTGCCTTAAGCGATATAGCTTTAACCCATGGTGAAGCAGATGTTGTTTGTGGTATTGCAGTCAGCGGCATTCCATTTGCTACTGTAATGACTGAGTTTTTAGAAGATATGACTGGAATGGACACTTCACTTGCAATTTTCCACCCTAACAAACAAAGAAAGGACAATGAAGAAATCCATGACGAAGGTACAATCAGTACCAATTTCGGAACCGTTGAAGGTAAAAAGGTCATCATCGTCGACGACGTAATCACCAGTGGAAAAACCGTCAAGGAAGTCATTCACACAGTTAAGGACTTGGGCGGAGAGCCTACCTGCGTCACCGTTTTAATTGATAAAGCAGGTCTTTCAGAAATTGAAGGAGTACCTGTTGAATCTTTAATTAAAGTTAGTAGATTATAATCTACTACTATTTTCTCTTTTTAATATTTTTTTAAGTTATACTTTAAATCACTGATTTTGAACCATTCACCTGAACCGATATTTCGGGATTGAAATTATCCGGAAAATGACATGTCAATAGACTGTCCAAATTTAAAAGCAGTGACAATCCAAAATACACATATGATGAAAAACCATTATTTTAATCACACCAACGATTAATTTAATTATTAATGTAAAACAAATATGATAATTGAAAAATAGGAATATAGATGAAATCATGGATATTTTAATACTTCAAAACATGGCAATAATTCTAATCACAGCAGTGATTGTATTGATGATTTTCAACAAGCTGAAGCTGCCGACAATGATAGGTCTGTTTACAGCGGGAATCGTTATAGGCCACACAATCAACAATACGGCATTGATATCAAGCCTTTCAGAACTTGGAGTGATATTTCTGCTGTTCATCATAGGTCTTGAGTTTTCAGCTGAAAAATTCTCGGCAATCAAGCATTATGCACTGATTGGAGGAATACTGCAGGTAGTCCTGACAACCGTTCTGGTAGCGCTTTTGGGTCTGGCAATAGGCCTCAACATCAACAGCGCAATATTTTTCGGATTCCTTGTTGCATTTTCCTCAACAGCAATTGTCATGAAGATAATGCAGAAAAGGCACATCACACATTCCGCACAGGGAAGGGTTACACTCGGTATTCTGATATTTCAGGACATAGCTGTCATTATTGTCATACTGATTACTCCCATTCTGGGAGGCCAGCCTCTTGAAGTCCATTCTGTTCCTACACTCATAATCAAGGTCGTGGGCCTCATACTGCTGATATTCATTGGAGCCAAATGGTTCATACCGCTTGCATTGAGGGATGCCGCCAGAACTAAAAACAGAGACCTGTTCATGCTTCTGACACTGTTCATCTGTATGGGAACAACATTTGCAACCAGTTTAATAGGAATCGGTCCGGAGCTCGGCGCTTTCATAGCAGGCCTTCTGATTTCAAATACAGAATACTCACATCAGACCTTAGGATACATACAACCGTTTCAGGACGTGTTCATGAGCCTGTTTTTCATAAGTATAGGCCTGATGGTCAATCTCCATATGTTCCTATACAATATCGTGCCGATTGTTTCACTGACAGCGGCAATACTGATAATTAACTTTACAGCAACCTTAATTACCGGAATTGCATTGAAACTTCCGTCAAAAGTTTCCATAAGCATTGCAATTCTTTTAAGCCAGATTGGGGAATTCTCCTTTGTCCTTGCAAAGGAAGGTATGAAATACGGTCTCATGACCGACAGGTTTTTCTCCATCTTTTTGGGCGTGAGCATCTTTACAATGTCCTCAACACCGTTTCTGGAAAAGCTTACTCCGAAAATCGTTAAGGTATTTTCAAAAATCGATTATTTCAAAGTTGACAGCGAGCTTAAAAGCCTGCCTGAAGAGCTGGAGGAAGCGCAGACCATTGAAGACCATGTCATACTTGTCGGTATGGGGCTTAACGGGAAACAGATGGCAAAGGCATGCAGCGAGTTTAAGATACCTTATCTCATTGTCGATACCAATCCGATAATCGTCGAAAACCAGCAGGCACTTGGAATTCCAATCATTTTCGGAAAAGCATCCAGCGAAAACGTTTTAAAAGAGCTCAACATTACTTCAGCGCAGTGCATTGTCATATCCGCTTCAACATTTGATGAAACACTGAAGACCATTGATGCGGCCAGAAGGCTAAATCCGGACATTCACATCATCGTACGTACACAGTATCTCAAAAACATCGATGAGGTAATTGAAGCTGGAGCGGACGAGGTTATTCCTAAGGAATTCGAAACAAGTATCATGATGTTTACACGTATTCTGGACTACTACAACAAGGACGTTGACGAGATTACCAACGCGATAAACGATCTGAGATCAGACAACTACGATGCGTTCAGGACAGTGACAACCGAGGACATCGCATCATATCTCAACTACAAATACACCGATCTGGAAATCGACTCCCTGCGCGTCAGCGAAAATGCACACCTTGACGAATTTCCGTTTGAGGAGCACAGCCTGAAGGTTACAGGAGTCGTTCGTGGAGAGGACACATTCATCGAAGTCAAACCCGATTTCAAGTTCCTTGAGGACGATCTGATTCTCTTTATCGGACACAGGGAAAACATTGACAAGTTTTTTGAAAACATTTAAATACTTTTGATAACAATATATACACAAGGTGATAATAAATGTACATAACCATTACTGCACTTCAAAAATTTTACGGAACAAAACCGCTCAAACTTGACGCAATTGTCAAACTGGTAAAGGAACCGGACAACAAATACGATACAGAGGCAATAGCCTGTGAAATGAGACATTTCGGAAAAATAGGATATGTTGCAAACAGCACCAGCACAGTCGTCAAAGGATGTATGAGCGGCGGCCGGGTTTATGATAAAATCAACGACGAATACTTTGCAAAAATCAAATTCATAACCAATCAAGTAGCAATAGCCAAGATATTAAGTTCTGACGAATACGTTGAAGAAATTGAAAATCCTGAAAGCGATGTACACTTTTTAAGTGACAGCCTGGGAAAAATTGACCCTGAACTCATTGAAGAAAACTTCCAAGGTGAATAAGATGACAGTTAGCATGGAAGAAATAGAGTTTTTGGATGCGCAGGCCCACAAGAACATTGCAATAATACCTCTGAAAACACCACTTAATTATAACATGGACGTGATAACCCTTAAAAAGGGTTTTGAGCTTGGTCTCGTTAATGTAAAGGAATGTGAAAAATCAACAGTGAACACACTTGTTGTTAAAAACCACTCAGTGACACCGCTGCTTTTAATTGACGGTGAGGAGATAATCGGAGGGGATCAGAACAGGATTGTCAACGGAACCATTCTGATTGCACCCAAAAGCGAGATGAAAATACCTGTAAACTGTACAGAGCACGGAAGATGGGGATACAAGCATGAATTTAAAAATTCCAACTTCATGGCAACATCAAGAACACGATGCGCATCAATAAGTGCAAACCGTTCATCCAAAAGCGTTCAGAGTGCCGTCTGGAATTCAATTGATGAACTTGAAGCTGACCGTGGATTTCACTCCCCTACACAGGCAATGTCTGAAAGCTATGAAAATCTGAATGCTGATCTGGATGAATTCATCGGCGCATTTAAAACAGAAAAAGGACAGACTGGCGTTGTCGTAATAGTTGACGGTGAAATAAAGGGATTTGAACTTCTAATTAACTCAGACGTCTACTCACAGTACCATGAAAAGATTCTTAAAAGCTATGTGATTGACGCTGACATTAACGATAATGTTTTCACAATCAATATGGATGCCGCAAAAGCCACAATAGCAAATGCAATCGAAAGCGAGCTTGTTGAAGCTAAAAACGTCGGTCTTGAAAAGCGCTTTGAAATAAAAAGCGAAGATGGAATCGGAACAGTCTACACTCACAATGACGAGCTCATTCACTGCTCATTTTTCACAGGTACCGATGAAACATCAAAAAAATCTGTTGATGACAATCCTACCAGTGCAAGAGTAGGTCTCTAGAAATCAATGCCCAGATCATCCATCATCATATCTATTTTTTTATTTAATTTTTTAATGTTGGCTGTTATTTTCTCCTTCTGGTTTTTCAAATCCTCAAGACGGACAAAATCCCCTTCAAATGTATCCACATATCTTGAAGTGGAGAGGTTAAACTCATTTTTGACCAGATCCCTAAGGGGAACCACATTTGAGAACTTGTCAATGGTTTTGCGTTTGTTGTATGCGCATAGAACCTTGTCCTGGGTTTCCCGTGTCAGCAGGAGATTATTATTAAATGTGCCTGAAACAGGATACCTGATAGGCACAGTATTGTAATTGCTTGAAAGGTCAATGAACACTATGTCATCAGAAGTCTTGTTTTTGCGAAATACAACAATGACTTCAGACCTTTTTGGTCTTGAAAGTCCATCCGGAAGGCTTATTATGCAATCAATATAGTTTTTCTCGACTGTCAGGTATTTTCTTAAAATCTCAAGTGAATTCTTGTTTAAAAATCCCTGGGACAGACTTACCGCCATTATTCCGTCATCCTTCAGGCTGTGTATGAGGTTAATCAAAAACAGGTACTCGCTGTTTTTCAGTACTTCATACTCGCCTGTCAGCTCATCTGCAGGATTCTTGCCACGGGCCATTTTGACTGCAAGGTTATCAAGAGTGTTTTTAAGTTCGGGGTCGTTTTCAAATGCATCCTCATCAATGCCCAATGATTCACTCAGAACGCTTTTTACCTTATCCATGTTTTTTCTTTTGATTATTTCATCATTTTGAGCTTTGCTGAATCTTTTGAAACGCCTTGGTGTTATTGGAGGTATTCTTGATACAACGACATCAAATTCCGTGTCAAGCACATCATGTGATGAAAGCGGACTTCCATAGCTTAGAAATACATTGTCCAAATCAAAGAAACTGATGAAAAACTTGACGATGCCCGCACAGTAGCTGATAGGGTTAAAGCTTTTTGCATGAACGTGGACTATCCCATCATTGTAGTTATGGGAGAGGTCAATCAGGGAGGACGCATCATTTAAAAACGGATTGTATATATCCTCCAGATGGGTTTTTTGGGAAGTCACAATCCCTGCAAGCAGTGAATTTATGTATTCAGGGTCCTTTTCGACACTAATAATCTTTGAATCACATATCCTGTCAAACACCTTTTCAAAAGGAAATTCCCTATCAAAGATATCGAGCTTTGAGATTGTGAAAATCAAATCCTTGACTATCAGATGATTTTCGCCTTCAAACTCGAACTTGTTCATGTTGATTCCTCTCTTGAGGGCGTTGAATATGAAATTGAAATATGACCTATAGGAAGAATCAGACGGAAACTCGACGTTTTTTGAAAATGCTGTGATGAATTCGTGAATAAAAAAGCTTTCGGTGTATTTTTCGTTTATAATCTCATCAAAAAACAGTTCTGATTCAGGAATATAATATCCGAACATGTTGAATGCATCTGCCCTGAACTGTCTTCGGTAGTTTTCATTTTTGTATGCCTCATCAAGTGTTATCGGGTCATCTTCAATGACACTTAAAAAATGATTTTTAAGCAGATCTGATGCATATTTATACAGAAATGCATAGATTAGGACATATGACATGTCCTCAGATATCTCAACTTGTCGTGTCTTGGAAAGGATATTTCTTAATACTTTATAGTTGTTTGGCATTTTTCGGCGATACATCACAACTCCTCCCATAGCCTGTTGAGAATTCCCTCTTTTAGGTCCCTGTCATATTCGACAACCTTCTGGTCGGCATACAGCTTTTCATTGATTGTGTCTAGAAGCATACCGTATTTTTTCTGTGTTTCCAAGTCCGGCAGGACCAGTTCCAATTCCTTGATCTGTCTCAGGGAAGCGTGGGAAATTCTCTCAGTGCTTGAAAGTTCATAAAGCTGCTTTTTAATGTGGGCATTGGTGAGCAAGTGAGCTATAAAAGAAGGGTCATGGTGATGGTTTAGGCGAATGATAGCTATTCTGTCACTTACCACCAGCCCAGGTTGGCTAACACGAACAACGACAACGTCATAGGGATACGGCATCTTCATCAGCACGTCCCCAGGTTCGGTAAGATGGTGTGGTTTGATGTTTTCGGGGCTTAATCTGATTTTCTCAAAGTCCTTCAGTATTCCATCCTTCTGGATTGACCTTTGGACTATGACATTGAATTCCCGGCCGTTTCCATCCAGATATCTTCTGTATGAAAGGCCTGTCTGGATTTCTGCTATATCATTTAACTTTACCTTGTTCATGTTATGCCTCTTGGTTTATATTTATGACTTTGAAATATAAAAGATTAGGTTCCAAACACTGGCGTTGAAACCTGATTTGCACCTATATCTCTAGCCCACATTGAGATGTGGTGTGGAACGTCATGGTATTCCTCGATATATGTGAATGCCGTGTCCCGTTTCCACATCATATACATTGATTTGAACAAGGTGAGCTGGTCGAAATAAGCGTGTTTGCGATTGTAGGATTTTTGCCAAACCTGAGATCCCTGAATGGAGAGAAGATATTTGATCTCCCTTCTTAACATGTCCATCTCTCTGTATTGAGCGGGTGTTGACGGACGCTGGAGACCATAATACTTATTCTGGAAATCCCGAATCTTGCGGTTCAGCTCCTGTTCTCGCCTGTAATAATCATTGTCCCTTTTGAATTTGGGTTTTCTGCGGTGTCTCATTTTAACCTCATTGGTACAAACCGTCCACATCATCCAAAAGCGGGGCTTCCGGAACTTCAGACGGGTCAACCTTCTCTGCAGACACTCCTCCAATCACACCGACACTCTGGATGTTGTCCTTAAGTACGGCGGTGGATGTGATGCCAGACCCCTGCGGTGAAAGCACAAACAGGTCAAGGAACTTTTCATCCTCCCCCACAATGAATGCCGGTTCGATAGGTTCGGCGGCCTTTGTCTGCACCTTGATTAGGATATGCTTGGCCTCATTTTCGCCTTCGATACCGATTTCGTCCCTTATGGTTTTGTCGAGACTTTTTACTTTGTCGCTCCAGTTAATTGATTCATGATGGTTCATAGTTATCACCTACTATTTTTTTATAATTTTCCACTTCTGTGGTGGCGTTCGACAATCTTTTTTAGAAATAAACTTTCTAAAAACAACTGCATTTTTTGAGTGAATGCATTTTTGTAATAATAAGTTGTTTTTAATAGTATATAAAACTTTCGATTTTTTTTAAATTTTCTAGGAAAAAACAACCTATCACTACTGTAAATAATAATTTCATTTAGGTTATATATAAACCTTTGCTTTTTTATTGCATATTTTAAGAAAAAGCATAATGATGAGGGCGTGCAGGTGTGAAAAAAACTAAAAAGCAAGTGACAGTTTTTATGAAACATTAAAAAAATAGAATAAAAAGCTGAAAATATTATTCTTCAGCTTCTTTTTTGTCCTTTTTTTCTTTCGGAGATACGATTACCATTCTTTCGTTTTCTTCATCGACTTCCATGACAATCGGTTCTCCTTCAACGGCACCAGGATCCTTTTCAACACATTCGTTGATTTTGGATTGGATTGCTCCAATATCTTCAGTGTCGATTAAATCAACTATTTCAAGCTGATTCTGGAATCTTTCAATACCATCGAGAGGAACGTTTTCAACAAATGGAATAGCCCCGGTAGCACCGATGATTTTCTTTTTATCAGGGTCTGCACCATTGTCGTATAATGCCTGAATACTTTGGCCTGTAATGTGGCCTTGTACTTCAGCGCCAGCCAAAATTAAAAATCTAATATTAGGATTTGAAATAATATTTGCAACTACCTTTTCAATACCTAAGTTCTCTGTCTTGCATGGTCCTGCAATGGCCGCACCGGAAAGTTCAGCTTCAATGTGGGAAGCAAGGGTTGTAACTGCAACCGGACTTTCAGGATCGCCGACAATGTAATCCCCACTGATTACTGGCCAGCCGTCTGCAGGAGCTTTTTTATCAGCCATGATATAATCCTCCTAATATTTGGTATTTAAAAATATATTTTAAATCTATTTAAATATTTTGTCACTTGATGAGGGTAACTATTTTAATCAAGATGAATAAAGTAATAGTGATGAGTTTAAACATTGATTTATTTTATTTTATTAACAATGACCTTGCAAATCCTTTTTTCGATGCAATTATGCCGATCCTGTGCGATTGCGGAGGATTTCTGACATTGCTTGTGTTATGCATACTGGCAATTCTGGTGTTGAAGTATTATCTTAAAAATGAAAAATATCTAAACATTGCCAAGATGTGCCTGTATTCGCTGGTCCTATCCGGAATTATTGTAGGCTGCCTGAAGCTTGCATACCAGAGTCCACGACCTTTCATACAGCTTGAACATGTCCGTCAGCTGATTGTTCCAACAGAACCGAATTCATTTCCGTCAGGACACACTTCATCATCATTCAGCGTTGTGACCGTTCTGGTCTGGTGTCTGAGGGATAAAAAGATAATCATAACCCTTTTGATGGCATTTGCCATTCTGATTGCGTTTTCCAGGGTTTACGTTGGTGTTCACTATCCCTTTGATGTTATTGTAGGTGCGGCTGTTGGTGTAGTGAGTGGTGTGGTTGTTTTAAAACTTAAAGGCTAAAAGTAAAGGTCTGACGGTTTTCCTATATATTCGAAATCGTCCTTGTTTTCAAGATATTTGACTCCGATGACCTTTTTGTCCGGAAAAACTGTAACGACGCTCATTCCGTCATTGACATCAATGACAATTACCTTTTTCTTGTCCCCGCTTTGGGCTTCTATTTTTATTATTTCCCCGTTTTCAACAAGTGTTGGCTCTTCAAATTCATCCCCGATGTCTGTTGAATACCAGTGCTGAGGCAATTTCAGCCTCAGGTCCAAATAATCCAATAAATCTTTAACGTGCATTTTAAAAACTCCTGATTGTTATTCTATTCAGGTAGATATTTAAAGATTTTGTCACTTTGCAAGTGTGTTTGCGGTTATACGAGAAAGTGAATCTTGGTCTTGTCAATGTCTTCAGGAGTGTGAGGAGACGGAATGTCATCTGAATGGCCAAGCGCAAGGATTCCTGCAATTCTGTAATGCTCATCAATTTTGACAATGTCTCTTACAACGCTTTCGGCATAGACTCCATCCTTTTTTCTCATGTGAATCTGAACCCAGCAGCTGCCGATGCCAAGGTCGGTTGCCGCAAGATGGAGATATGTGAGAGCTATTGATGAGTCTTCACACCATGTGTCTGAAATCATTGTATCCGCAATGACGACAATTGCTTTATCGGCATCCTTAAGAAGTTCTGCACCATGGTCCTTGGCCTCAGCAAGTTCTGCCAATGTTTCCGGCCTTTCAACGACTAAAAAATTGATAGGTTTTCTGTTCATGCTTGAAGGTGCCAAAAGACCTGCCTTTAAAATGTAGTCAAGCTCATCTTTAGTAATAGGTTCTGAATTGAATTTTCTAGTTGATCTTCTCTTGAGTAAAACGTCCATGAATTCCATAGTTAAAATTAGACTTTCAAGATATAAAAAAATTAGTAATATGTGTCCAGTTTGAGGATTTCCTCATAAACCCTT
>NZ_CACXXB010000030.1 GCF_902771435.1 uncultured Methanobrevibacter sp.
GCTTTATGCAAATCATCACGTGTCTGTTGAAGACTGGTGGACTCTGTTTCCATCAAGTATGGTAACTCTTTTTTGGATTCGTTTAAGAATTGATTTAACTCGTTTTTAGTTGGAATTTTATTAGAATCACCATATTTGGCTTTATATTTATTTAAAAGTTCATTATGGATTTTACGAGTACAACCATAGTTTTGTTTAAACATGACTTCTTGTTCGGGAGTTACATGAAGCTTAACAACCACACCTCGAATATGCTCACCCATAAATCTCATCCCCAGTCCATCATTATATACCATTTTCATTCATATCTAAAAAATGAAAAAACATCTACTCTTTTTTAAAACAACAATTAAAATCACATTTAATTGAATAATATCTCATTTATAATTACCCATATATAAAAAATGAGAGAGAGCATTTGAAAAGTAATCGAATAACGAACTCAGAGCAATTTTTCAAATTTTCAAACCCAAAACAATTTTTCATACCCAAAGCAATTATTAAAAATCCATAAAAAAAAAGTATACTAAACAAAAATTCAAGAGCCAAAATAGCCTCCAAAAAACACAAAATAAAATTAAACACAATAAAATTAATTAAAAAAGATAGTACACCCAATAATGCAATTCATCCATGACCTTGAAGAGGTCATGGTATTCTTGCATCATTTAGATAAATAAAAAAAAAGAATTTGGATAATAACTATCCAAATTATCGTCCGACGTGATATCTCAAAATTGCAGCAATACCACCGAATGCCCTGAACAGCTGCATGCCCTCATCGGTTTCAGTGGAAATGAACTCAACATTTGTACTCATTTCTTCAGCTTTTTCAACAAAGTAATCTGTCAAATCAACAGATTCTTCTTCTTTTATAAGTTCATTGCAATTTGGACATCTCTCTTCAATATTATCCGCTTCACTTTGGGTTTTTACAGTGAATTCCTTATCAAATCCGCAGTTAGGGCAGACAAACCTTTTGCGCATTGCAGTCAAATCTTCAGATAAAAGCAGGGTATCGACTGCACCGATTGTAAGGTTGGTTCTCACCTCATCCTCACCATAGGAAGCAAGACCTTTGTCGTTGATCAGTTCCTTAAGGAATTTCTGGACAATCTGCTTTTCATGAATAACATCAAGATCGCTTAAAACAGGAGCTGCCTTTTCAATGACTTCACGAATACCGAATTCCCCTGTGTATGAAGTATCCTCAATTGTCAGTATCTTCTGTTTAAGCTCATAGTTAAGGTAATCCCCTTCGGCAAAATCGTTTTTGGTAAAACCAGGTCCTCCAATAATGATTCCTTTCAAATCATCCTTAAGAGGTATAAAGTCATCGTTCATGTGGTCGCCGATACGTTTTAAGAACTCGTGAGCGGCCTGTTCGATTACACGGTCAAACCTTCTTTGGGATTGTCCCCCTGCCTTATGCTTTCCAGGAACTCCACTGGTAATGTGGGTCAGTATGTTGATTTTCTTACCTTTCATTGATGCGATTGTAGCTTCCCTTCTGTCGATTACAGCAACACCGTAGGTGTCCCTTTCCTCAATCATATATTCAAGAGGTTCAAGGAAAAATTCGTTGTTACATTTATACCAGTAAGTTGTAATAGGTTCAGGCGGTTCGAGAACGTATGTTTCCATTTTCTCGGTTCCAGGCCCTCCTTTAGGAATCATTCCGACAAACAGAACCAGACCGTGTTCCGGAGGTTGCTTGTATAAACGGATTCTCTGCAGGATTACTTCAATAGCAGACTGTACATTTTTTCTTGTTTGTTTACTCTTGATGTTTGCACTCTGGCCAAGCTCATCTCTCATGTGCTTACCCACATCACTCAATTGCTTATCAGGTGGAATGTAAACGGAAACAAGCTCTGTACCTCTGCCTCTCTTTTGTGCCAATTCTTTTAAAGCTTTTTTAAATTCATATAATTCTTTTGATGATACATCAGCCATGTTATCCCCTATAAAATTGAATTAATATAATAGTAATAATTATCTTTTTAATACTATAAATAAGTAATGAAAAAATAGCTTTTATGATAGAATTTCATCGCCGAATTCATTAAATAACTTGATATCATCTGGAGAAATTGTTGCTATTTCAAGCAAATCCATTCCAGTAATCTCGATTATTTCACGGCCCAGATGAACATAAGTGTCGGGATATTCGTTGTATCCGAAAAGATGCCAGATGACATCACCTTCAAAGACGATTTCCAGATACCAGTCATAGCCTTCCAAATCATCGGGATCACGGGTCCGGGATTTCCTGTGGTACTCCGTGAAAATCCACTTGTAGACATGATACTTCTCAAACAACCCTAAAATCAGCTCCTCATCATCACGGCCCAATTCCTTTTCGACATACCCTTCTATTGACCTTTCGTTAAAGTTAACGATTAATCTGGGATTGGGTAAATCATATGGATATGTTCTGTAATGGCCGAATTCAACGGTTTTGATAGCTAACTTCCCGCCGTCAATGTATACTCCGTCCTTTCGAATGTCGTGATAGAGAGGTGTTGCAAACTGCCTTTGATGATTCAGGTGCAGGACATCAAAACCGACCAGATTCTCTAAAATTTCACCGAAGCGAACCCAATTTTTAGGGAAGTTGTTTTTAAAGCTGTATTCATGATATCCGTCAGTCGAATAGATGATTACCACACAGGAATAGATCACTTCAAGCTTTTCGAAAAGCAGAAACCTTTCGCTTTCAAAATCCTCAAACAGATCAAGCTCATTGAAACTGCCCAAAAACTCATCGGCCTTCTTAAAGTCGAATGTGCGGATTTCACTTGTCATCCTGCGCCTCAAATCCACCAGAATGTCAATCCATGAATCGTCACACAGCGGACTTTCTGAGAGGAACTTGTCTCCGCTTCCGCGCTCTGAAATCTTGTAATATCCGGAATTGTTTAAAAAATCGATTGTGAAGCATTCGTAATGTCTGTTGAGACGCTTGAAATTGAAGCGTTGGGTAATCTCTATCTTTTCTATCATTGATGTTAATATCTATTGCAAGATTAATATAATTATCCAAAAAAAAGTTTAGGGAAGGTTAGTGCAGTTAACCTTCAACCATAATTAGTTTGCCCGATTGCGAATCCCTGTAAACCTTACCCATTTCAGTAAAGCCCTCACCGGAGGATTTACTGATGTCTGGAGTCTCATTTAATTGCTGTCCTTGATCAAGCTGAGAGACTTCCTGAATTGCATTTTTTACCCTTTGCTTTTGCTGCTCATCCATATTCTCGTTGAATACGATATTCTGCATGTTCCATGAGATTACCAGAAACACCAAAAGCCCAACGGCAATGACCAGCATTGCATCAACAAGGTTTGATGTGCCTGCCATCGGATCCTCTTCACCCTGAGATAGAAATTTGCCTTTTCTTCTTTTAATCATGAACATCAAAACCTATTTGTTTAAATTTTCCAGAACGGCATTTACAAACAATTGAAGGTTGGAAGAATATTCCTCATACCATCTGCGCCTGATTTTTGATATGACATAGGCAACAGCACCCGCTCCAATACCTACAACGGTAGTGTCGAATGCGACGATGATTGCATTTGCCAATGTTGTAACATCACCACTTCCCAATGCCGCAAGACCAGGACCCATTGGAATCAATGTACCCATCAGACCAAGAGTCGGGCCGATACGGGTAACGATGTCTACCCTTTCAAGAGATTTGGCCATTGCAACTTCCTCCTCCTCAATCAAATTCAAAGCCCAAGCCTCACGGGAATCGGAGGATAAGGAATGGGCATTGATTATTTTTAACAGAACTTCCTTCTGATTGTCATAAATTGCAGAACCGTTAACGATATCTATAAGACTGTCAACAGAACTTGCATTAACCAAAGAAAATACCAGTTTTTCCTTGTATTCTCGAGTTAATTTTATACGGCTTTTATAATCTGAAATAAGGCCTCCAAATGCAAAAACCGCAAAAATTGCAAATAATAATAAAAATATAATTACCGGAATCTGTAAACTTTGAGATACGACATTTAAAGCCGCAGTCAAAAATTCACTTCCAGGAATTGCCACCATAAAAAATCACCACATAACTACTTTTAACATAAATTTAATCATTTTAATAACGTATTTTTCTTGTAATACACCAAGCCCAGCACAATCACCGCAATCAATAAAACAATAGTGATTGCAACAGACTGCAATGAAACCACATTAATCGGCTTCATATCATTCATATTCAATCCGATGATATTCGGAAGAAACAGGGAAACCACAAGACAGTAAATTCCCAATATGAAATACATGCTCCCCAAAGAGTTATAGGAAACATCAATAACGTTGAACTTTCTGCAGCCGAAAAATACCATAACAATAACCAATCCAAACAGAACTGCTGCCAATAAGCTAATCTGTAAAGAATCCAATCCAAACAATGATTCCTTCGAACCGACACACATCACTACAGTCAGTATGAAACATAAATATGACAATGAAATTGCCTTTGTGTAATTTCTTTTGTCTTCATCATGTTTATTAATTGAATATCCAATAAACATCAGAACAAATGCTATTATAAACAATAAAAGATAGTTATATGCACCCATAACTGAATTCAATTGAGTTTTAAACAGACTGATTGCATAAACCACTATGAATGTGCATATTATTGATCCGATAGATGCGATTGCCAAAGATTTTCTGGAAATTCCTGCATAGCCAAGACAGAAACCTATTGCAACGGCAAAAATCAATATTGAAATGATAAGCCCGAAAGACCACAATAAACTAAAAGCCATGATATCGCCAATTTATTTAATTAAGAATTTTGATATTATAACCGCTATGAAAAATCCGCCCAGCAATGCAACGATTAGAAGTATGATGTTGCCCGTTGTAAATAAGCCGTTATCCTCAACAACCTTTTCACCTGACTGATTTGTATTGTTGGTTACATTTTTATTTGTATTGTTTGCCTTTTCATGAGTTGAAGATGAACCTGCGTCCCCTCCTGATGATGAATCCTGTGCGGATGTTGAACCGTCTGAAGAAGATGAAGATGAACTTGAACCTGAAGAGCCAGCCGAATATGAAGATGAGCCTTCTGATGACCCGGATTGCCCTGAGGAAGATGAACCGGATGAAGATGAACCGGACTCACTTGACGAAGCTGAAGAATAACTTGAACTGGAACTGCTTGAAGGTGCAGAAACATCAGAAGAGGTTACTTCTTCAACATATTCCGAACCGTGCCCAGGATGGGAACATACAGCTGTTGCGGCAAATGATACAATAAAAATAATTGAAATCAGAAATGCCAGATATTTATATTTCATTTTATCACCACTATTATCAATAAATTAAATCTAATCAAATAACAACACAGATACCATCATTTAATTAAATTTAACCTACAATAAAAAAAATAAAAAAATAATAACTCAAAAAAAGAGTTATTAATATTTGAAATCTATTTTTTACCACGTCTCATATAACCGAAACCGAGTACAGCGCCGATAGCGACTACACCAAGCAATGCATATACCAGACTGTTTGAATCAGCGGATTTTGTTGCAGGAGATTTGGAAACTTCATAAGATTTGGAAGGAGCTTTTGAATCTGCTTTATTATTGTCAGCAGCAGTATCTTGAGCTGAATTGTCAGTTACTGGAGATTCAGTAGCCACTTCTCCAGAAGTTCCAACACTGCCAGAGTATGAAGGACTGTATGTTGGTTGGGTTTCAGGATTACTGTTGGAATTACTGTTGGAGTTAGAGTTACTGTTAGCATTGCTGTTGGAATTACTGTTAGCATTGCTGTTTGACTTACCGTCATTGTTTGAATTGCTATTGGAATTGCTTTTAGAGTTGTCTTCCATAGCTTTCAATAAGTCTTCTTTAGTAACATTGTCTAAGCTCTTCAAGTAAGTGATAGCATTATAATCATCACCAGAACCTTGTTTCAACATGTTATACTGTTCTTCATTAATCCATTTTTCACAGTCGGTTGATACAACAGGAAGTGCTTTGATGTTTGGATTTTCGGTATCTGCATACATGTCAATGTATGCTTTGATTTGAGCTGCACGTTTTGCTTCAGAAGTACTGTACATGCTGTTGTCAATGGTTGCCCATTTGAAGCTTACAATTGATGCTCTACCTACTTTAAGGTTATCATCCCATACGACAATAATACCTTCTTGAGTTCCACCATCCACATATTCGGATACAGTTTCGTTACTAGGCAATTTTTGAACATAGTAAGAACCTAAACCTGGAGATAAGTCCAATAGATATGTTAAACTGTCATCTTTACAGTAGATACTGGAAGCAATGTAAGTATAGGATTCGTTTTCACCTAACGGATATTCATTTAAGATATGGTCAGTTATGAAGAATCCAGGCTGTACACCAGGACATACGTGTGCATGGTATAGGAAAGTTGACATCTGATCATATAACGGATGTTCATTCCATGCATTAATGATAGTTTGTACGTTGAACCAATTTCCATCAGGAACAAAAGATTTTTCAATAGCTCTTAATTTAGTGCTGTTGTTTAAGGTTTCAAATCCTATATTGACAATCTTATCTCCGTCAAGTGTGCCTACAAAGAAGTCGTTTGTATCAGGATTGTATCTTAAGTAAAGCATGTTGACTGCATTAGAATCAGGGTAACGGAATGCAAATGCGAACCATAATGGTTTCCATACAGCTTGGTGAAGACTCATTACATTTTGACTGTATAAGGTTCCACCTAACTCTTCATAAAGACCATCACGTGCAATAACAGTGTCTTGGCCGTTTAAGAAAGCATATCCTGCATCAGTTAATGCAAGGAAATCAACATCATCACGGTCAACATCAATGCCTAATTCATCTTTAATTATTTCTTTAGCTTTTTTAGCAGCATCAATACCGATCTGTTTAATTTGAGCATCGGTTAATTTGCCTTGAGCATTATCAGTTGATGCTCTTTTAGCACTAGGGAGGTTTAATGACAAGATGTAGTCCAAATCAAGACCATGACCGTCCATACCGTAATCGAAAGGTTCACCGTCATAGGTTACATTGTCAGTAGTTCCCATTAAGTAATTGTATTGCTCTTGATTTAATCCGGAAAATTCATATAAGAAGTCTACTAATTTTTCAGGATTTGTATTTATTTTGTTAATCCACCAGGAATTGTATTTTAATTCTTCTAAACTACCTGCGTCAGGGTTTATTTTAGTTTCTTTAGTGAAAAGTTTTTTGACATTGGTTGAATTAAATGCCATGATGATTAAGTCACCAGTTTTTGTTTTTGAATTCCATTTAATAAAACCAAGCATATTTTCAGTAGCTCCGGTGTAGGTGGTATTCATACCAACATATCCGGTTTTACCAATTGTATCGTCTAAAAAGAATAAAGCTGCATCGTCATCAGATCCGCCTGGAACACCAAGTACTTTAAAAGCAGTGATGTCTGCTGGAGAACCAACACCGCCAGGGTTGGTTTCCTGTTCAGGAGGATAGTATTTTAATAAAGCTTGAATAATACTGTATCCGCCTAATGTACCTTCACAAATGTGACCATGGAAAGCAGCCTCTTGAAGTATTTCTCTTGAAACACCGGCAGACCAACCATTTGCCAGACTTGCAAATGCCCATGCGTTTTCACCAATGACCGCCTTATAATATTTATTCCATTGTGATTTAGTCATATCCTGAGATATGGTTCCCAAATAGGAATATTTGGTTGATGCATTTTGGAAAACAATAGCTTTCAATTCTTTTCCTTTTTTAGTGATGAAAGCGAAGTCAATCGGATCAACAGCGCTCTGACGTAACATCAACACATTGCTGTAAGATACTTTTCCATAATTAACAATGGCTTCCATTGCGTCTTCACTGGTTACACCATTTAATTTAGCGAGTCCTGCAGTAGTTATTGCAAGAACATCATCAGCGTTTTTAAAATCTAATTTACTATCAGCAATTTCAGTAACAGTTCTTCCTAATTTATAAGCTTCACTTGCTTTTAAATCAAAGGAAATGAGTTTGGTTAAATCAGCACCGTTAATGACTTTTACTTCACTGCCATAACCTGCAGTCATAGCGGTGATGTTCAATTTATCTCCATTGAAATTTTCCACGTTCAAAATATAGTTATTGTTTGAATCGAGCTTCTTAGTGAAATTGAGATATTTGTCATTGGACACCACATAAAAATCAGGAACCAATTTACCTGCATCGTCAGCATATTCGTAATTAACTTTTACATTTACTGAAACCGGATTGGTGTCTTTAGAAGATGCACCATTTGAATCATCTGCGAGTGCAGAGGAATCGTCAGCTTCAGCAAGAACATCTGAGATATCATTACCTAAAGGAAGACTGTTTTGAGAATCAGAAATGGCATCTGTACTTTCTGCAGATACCGCACCGACTACAAGCATTAAACAAGCAATCAGTGTGATAAACAAAACAACCTGTTTTTTAATAATATCGCCTCCAAAATTTGAAAAATGATATACTACATAAAAAATATAGAATATCACATTAATGTTATTAGTAATAAACATATAAAGTTAATTATTACTATAATAGCAAAAATATATTAAAAAGTAATACTATTTTATCCATTCATAAATTTTTAAAAGTTTAGAAACAAATATGAAAATTCCCCATTAAGCAAAAAACCTGTTTTAAACCCACCAATACCAATAACATAACTAATCCTAAATAGACATAAAACGTAGTATTAATTAACAATGTTATACCTTTTTATTATAAAGCAATATTTTTTCAAAGGGAAAAAAACAGATTATCCCATTTGGATTGCAACGAAAAAACCTGTAAAAAAAATTAAAATGAAACTAGTTAATACAAATCATTTATTCAAATAATAAAAACATTTATATACTTTTAAAGCCTATAATAGATTGAGGATAATTTTTAGGTTTACCTAAAATTAGCCTCCAAAATTTGAAAAAGTGTTAAATTAGGATTATTAATTCTAGTTTAACACATATTTAAAGAATCAAATGCCTAATTTTTGAAAGACCCCCAAACTGCATACATTAGCTTCAAATCAATACATTAACATCGTTATATTAATCAGAATGAGTATTACAAAAATAAAAAGTAATACTATGCTTTTTTTAGAATTCAATTGCATTACTGCCGTCGCTTAACCGAAACAAATAATTTAAGAAAATATTTATAATTATTATTTTAAAAAAAATGTTAAAAAGATATCTGAAAAACATTAAAAAAATAGCATTTTGTTCAATAAGTAATACTTATTTGAAAAAATAGGGGGAAAGATAATACGAAATGATATTATATAGTATTACTTCAAAGGTTATGATGAAACCAAAAATAAGGTGATAACTTGCACTTACCCGACGGAATCATAAGTTTTGAACAGGCAATAATATACTGGATTATTACTCTAATAATCATCTCAATATTTCTATACAAATTTTCGAAAGACGAAAACAAGGAAAAGAGAATAATTTCAATAGCTCTTTTCAGCGTATTCACGATGGTTGTCACATCCGTATCAGTCCCGTCACCTCTCGGCGTTCCGATACACTTTTTCCTGATACCGATGATAGCAATAATATTGGGTCCGCTGTCAAGCACAATCGTGTCCTTTGTAACCCTGCTCATGCAGGCGCTGATCCTGAACATGGGAGGCATAACCACATTAGGTGCAAATTTCCTTGTAATGGGTTTCATACTGTCCATCGTTACCTATGGATTTTATAGAATATTCGGTTACCTGAATGAAAAGGTAGCGATATTCGCATCAACAATAATTGGAATTATGTTTGCAACATTCGGACAGGTGGCAATCCTGCTGATTTCAGGCGCAATGAATTTTGACATACTGCTTTCGACATTAGTTCCATTTTACTTATTCATATCAATTATTGAAGGATTTGCAAATGTGGTTATAATAACTGCCATTGAAAGAACAAAACCGGAAATAATCGAAATAAACAAAATATAAAGGGAGATAAAATGAAATATCTAAAAATATTAATTTTAATGCTGGTTCTGATTTTTGGTGCTGCTGCAGTATCCTCCCACGGAGTTGATGTAACATCAGACACTATGGTTGTTGCAAATGACACCAACGGAATACTCGTTAAAGACCTTGCAGACACCAACGGAATAAATATAAGCGTGTACAAATTCACCTCAGAAGATGAAGTGGCACACATCCTGGAACATAGTATAAACAACACAAACAAAAGAATGCTGTTTGTAGCCTATCAGGATACTGCAAATAACTTCCTGAAAGACCATCAAGAATTGTCCAAACGAATAATCGTTGTGGATGATGTCAACAACGACACCATTAAACAGGGACTTCAGGACATCATGAATGCTCCGACAGGAAATGTCGCCCAGCAATCAAGCTTTGGAACACCATTAATCATAGGTATCGTAATCGGTGCACTGATTGGTATTGCAGGCGGAATATTTATAATGAAAAGGAAGAATTAGGATAATCTCCTTCTTCCACCTATTTTTATCATCACAAATAAAATCAATTAAAAAACTATATAAACTAATTATTCTTAATTATATTTTAAGTGATAGTATGGTTTTTAGAAGATGCCCACAGTGCGGTTCAACAAGTGATGACGCTTACGGATTTTGTATAAAATGCGGATATGAATTTCCTGAAATTCCAAAAACAGAGACAACATGCCCGTTATGCGGTTTTCAAAATCCTGATGAAGCGGATTATTGCGTTAAATGTGGAACTCCACTTATTTTTAAAAACCAGCTTGAAAACAATAGCTATATCAATCCTGTCGTCATCAACAAAACCCCTGCAAGCGAACCGGTAGGTGAAAAACCCTCCAGATTCCACACAATTCTTGTAGTTCTGGGTTACCTTTTCTCAATTCTGGGAGGTCTTGTAGGACTTATTATTGCAATTTATCTCATCACCAGAAAAGACAGAAGCCTTAAAAAGCACGGATACATTCAGCTGGCAATCTTCTTATTCTACATTATACTGATAGCAGCCCTATATGCTACAGGAAATATTCCTCCAGATGCAATTGCACAGTACAAACAGTTAATTGCTGGAAATGGGACCCTTAGACTTTAAATATAATACTACCGCATCTTCACCGCTTTCATAATATCCCGGAACAATGCGGTCCTGCTTGAAGTGGAACCGTTTGTAAAACTCTATCGCACCGGTATTTGATGCCCTCACTTCAAGATAAATAGTATCTGTAATCAAAAACAGAATGCCGATGGCTTTCGCCAAAAGCTGAGTTCCATAGCCATTTCTTCTGTAATCCTTGTCAACGGCAATGGAAATTATATGGCCCTGATTTTCATATTTAAGCCAGAACATGACATATCCTATTACATAGTCGTTCTCCTCGGCCACCAGAAAACCAATGCCCATCTCGTATAATTGCTGAAATATCTGAATGCCATAGGACTGGTCAAATGACATATTCTCTATTTCATAGACTCTTTTTAAATCAGTTGGTCTGAATTTTCTAACAATCATACAAACATAAAATATAAAATGCAATGTATTTAATAGTTTCCACGATTAATATTAAACTGAGGACAATAAAATGTGGGACGATTTTGGAGATTATATTTTAAGTGAAGTCGGCGCCGACAAGGTCAGAATTGCCGAAGTCGGCGTTGGAAAATTTGATCAGATTGCGAATAGACTATCAGAAAATGAAAATATAACACTAATCAAAACAGATATCCTTCCAAAAGACGCAACAGTAATAAAAGACGACATTACAAACCCCAACATTGACTTATACCGGGATACCGATATCATCTATTCAATCAGACCTCCAAGTGAACTTCAACCACATTTAGTTAATCTGGCACTGGAAGTGGACTCACAGCTGATAATCAAGCCGCTTACAAACGAAGATTTAAATACCGGAAGGGTTAAAATGAAATTAAAAAACTTCAGAAAGGCAAGTTTCTACACATTAAGGTGATGTTATGAGTGACATATTAACCAAATACGAAACATCAGTTAATGGACTTTCGCAAAGTGAAGTTCAAAAAAGACAGGCCGAATACGGATTAAACAAGATTGAAGAAAAAAAGCCAACACCTTTAATAATATTATTCTTTTCCCAATTTGCAGATATTCTTATCGCTCTTTTAATAATTGCAGCCATTGCATCCCTTGCAATCGGCGACATTATTGATGCGGGAGTTATTCTGCTTGCGGTTTTGCTGAATGTCATCATGGGATTCATTCAGGAATACAGATCCATGCGTGCGGTTGAAAGCCTCAAAGGCCTGATTACCAAAACCGCTGTCGTAAGAAGGGATAATGAAATCAGGGAAATTGATGCCGAAGAGCTTACCATCGGAGATATTGTAATTTTGGAAGAGGGTCTTAAAGTTCCGGCAGATTTGGAGCTGATAGAAGCAAAACGTTTGACCTGTGATGAATCCAACCTGACAGGAGAGTCTGAAGCGGTTAAAAAAGACATTAACGATATGTTATACATGGATTCGAATATCCTTTCAGGAAATGCAGTCGGAGTCGTTAGGGCAATAGGAATGCAGACTGAAATCGGCAGGATTGCAAATGTTGTTCAGGAAGATGATGAGGAAACTCCGCTTGCAAAGCGTGTGGGAAGACTTGGAAAGATTCTCTCCGCAATAGCAATTGTCGTTTGTATTGCAATTTTCATATTGGAACTGTTGAAAGGAATTCCAATCGTGGAAACATTCATGACTGCAGTTTCACTTGCGGTTGCAGCAATACCTGAAGGGCTTCCTGCAGTTCTGACTTTAACACTTGCCCTTGGAATGAATGAAATGGCAAAGTCAAAGGCAATAGTCAAAAGACTGCTTTCCGTAGAGACCTTAGGTTCATGCACTGTAATCTGTTCCGATAAAACAGGAACACTAACTGAAAATAAAATGACCGTTGTTGAGAGCTATTACACAAATGAAGACAAAACACATCTTATCGGCAAATTGTGCAATAATGCAGTCATGTCCGGTGATGAAACCATTGGAGATCAGACTGACGGCGCCATTTTAAGATACTGTAAAGGTCATGAATGCGATTTGGAAAGGGTGGATGAAATCCCACTTGACAGCAATCGTAAAATGATGACTACTATACATAGATTAGACAGTGCAAATGATATTGTTTTATCAAAAGGTGCTCCAGAAATAATTTTAGATAAGTGCAAACACATTGATGATAATGGAACTATCAAAATCCTTGATGATGAAACCAAGCAAATGATACTTGAAAAAGTTGGTGAAATGAGCGGTCATGAACTGAGGGTAATAGGATTTGCATACAAAATCAGGGATGAAATGGAATGTGAAACCGACCTCACATTTACAGGTCTTTTGGGTCTGATGGACCCTCCTAAAAAAGATGCGAAAAAAGCCGTCAGCGACTGTATCAATGCAGGAATTGACGTTGTAATGATTACGGGAGACCATGAAAAGACAGCGTGTGCAATTGCAAGGGAACTGGGAATCCTGACAACCGGCAAAATAATAACCGGAGCAGAACTTGAAGAGCTCTCCGAAGAGGAATATCTGAAGATTGCAAAAGATATACAGGTTTACGCAAGGGTGAAGCCCGCTCAGAAAATGAGAATCGTTGAAGCTTTAAAGAAACTCGGCAACATTGTTGCAATGACAGGTGACGGAGTAAATGATGCGCCTGCACTTAAAAAGGCATCCATTGGAGTTGCAATGGGTGACGGAACCGACGTTGCAAAGGAAGCTTCAGACATGATACTTCAAAACAACGATTTTGCAACAATCGTCAAGGCCGTTGAGGGCGGAAGAAAGATTTACGACAACATCAAAAGGTTCGTCAAATATCAGGTTTCCACAAATGTCGGGGCAATACTGACAATTGTCGGAACTTCACTTTTGAATTTGCCTCTGCCGTTCAACCCTGCACAGCTTCTATGGCTGAATATCGTAATGGACGGACCTCCTGCACAGATGCTGGGTATTGAGGGAGCCGAAAGGGACATAATGCAAAGGCCCCCTGAGACAGGAGACATACTGACCAAAAATACATTGCTTCAGATATTGTTTTTAGGTCTTGTAATGGCAATAGGAACAATAGCGGTATTCAGCTGGCAGATATATAGCGGAGCAGATACCAGAAAAGCCATGACTGTTGCATTTACCCTTTTTGTAGTCTATCAGCTGTTAAACGCATTCAACGGAAGGGCAAACTCAGAAAAATCAAGCAAATTTTTATACTTGGGAATAATAATATCATTCATTCTTCAGTTGCTGATCCTCTACATTCCTCAGCTACAGACAATATTCAGAACAACATCCATAGGAATCATGGACTGGATTGTAATCGTGATTGTGGCATCAACAATACTTATAGCTCAGAAGATAATGGACAGGGTGATGAAATGAAGATTTTCTTATTGGGAGGCACCAAGGATTCGACAAACATCATAGAACACATAAAGAAAAACTATGATGCATTTATCCTGACTACAACCACAACAGAATACGGCGCAAGGCTTGCAAATGAAGCCGGAAGCGATGACACAATAGCCCGTCCGCTTCTAAAAGATGAAATAACTGAAATCATTGAAAGGGACGGCTTTGATATTCTCATTGATGCAACCCATCCCTTTGCAGAGCACATCACACATACCTCTGCCACCATCGCAAATGAACTGAAAATGCCATACATCCGCTTTGAAAGACCTACCACCAACCTTGAAAACATCGATACATCACACATACATTACACAGATTCATTTGACGATGCAGGAAAACTGATAGCCGACGAATTTCCTCAAGGAGGAGTGCTGCATTTTGCAGGAGCCAACACCATGGCAGATATCGTGAAACACATAAGCGTCGAGAGATTCTATCCAAGAATACTAAAGGTGAAAAGCTCCATCGACAAATGCAATGCACTGAATATAGATCCCGACCACATCATTCCAATGACCGGAGCCGCCACAAAAGAAGAGAATATCAATCTAATTGAAAAGTACGATGCAAGTGTGATGATTACCAAAGAAAGCGGGGAAATCGGTGGCGTTATTGAAAAAATCGAAGCTGCAAACGAAAAGGACATTGCAGTCATAATGATAAAAAGGCCAAAAATAGAAATATTAAATAAAAATGATGTCGTTAATGATTTAGATGAATTAGACGACAAATTAAAAAACTTTTTTTAAAAATAAATTATAAGAAAAAACGCCGAGACTGGGATTTGAACCCAGGCGAGGGAAACCTCACAGGATTTCAAGTCCTGCGCCTTACCAGACTAGACTATCTCGGCATATGAAAAGGATCCCAAGAAGCTTTACCTTCTCCATCTGGAGATTTTCTTGTAGGAACTACTAATTTTTTAGTAGGTAATGGAATAGGACCGGACAAGTCAACACCAGTTCTTTCAGCAATTTTTTTAAGTTGATCACATACGTATGCTAATTTTTCTGGGTCGGTTCCAGTAAGCTTAATTCTTGCTTGATTCATTTATTATCCTCCAAAAAAACTAAAAAAAGAAAGTAAGAAATTACTTTCTAATTTATATGTTTACAAACTTATTGGTCGGTAATTTTAAGACATAAACCGGCAGCAACAGTTTGACCCATATCCCTAATAGCAAATCTACCCATAGGTGGAATGTTTTTAGCTTCTTCCAATACCATAGGTTTGGTTGGTTTAATTTCAACGATAGCTGCATCACCAGTTTTGATGAAATCAGGGTTTTTGGTTTTAGGTTGACCAGTAGCTGGGTCGAGTTTTGCGGTTAATTCAATAAAAGTACATGCAGTTTGTGAAGTGTGACAGTGGAATACAGGAGTGTATCCAACGGTAATTACACCAGGGTGTTGTAAAACAACAACTTGTGCGGAGAATTGTTTAGCTACGGTAGGAGCACTGTCAGTGTGTCCTGCTACGTCTCCTCTTCTGATATCGTTTTTACCTACACCTCTTACGTTGAATCCGATGTTGTCACCAGGTTCAGCGATATCAAATTGTTCGTGGTGCATTTCGATAGATTTTACTTCACCGGAAGCTCCGTTAACAGTTGAAGATGGTAAGAAAATAACGTTGTCACCTTTTTTCATAACACCGGTTTCAACTCTTCCTACAGGTACGGTACCTACACCAGTAATGGAGTAAACGTCTTGAATAGGAATTCTTAAAGGTAAGTCGGTTGGTTTTTCAGGAGCACTTAAAGCGTCTAAAGCTTCGATTAATGTTGGTCCTTTGTACCAAGGAGTGTTTGGAGATGCTTCGACAATGTTGTCTCCTTCAAATGCGGATAATGGGATGAAAGTTACAGAGTTAGGGTCTCTTCCGATGGATTTGAGTAATACGGAAACGTCTTCTTTAACTTCATTGAATCTGTCTTCGCTGTAGTCTTCCATATCCATTTTGTTAATACCGATAATAATTTGTTTAATACCTAAAGTCATGGATAAGAACATGTGTTCTTTGGTTTGAGGCATTACACCGTCGTTAGCTGCTACTACTAATACAGCTGCGTCTGCTTGGGAAGCACCAGTAATCATGTTTTTAACGAAGTCTCTGTGTCCTGGGCAGTCTACTACAGTGTAGTCGTATTTTTTAGTGGAGAATTTTTGGTGAGCTAAGTCAATGGTTACTCCTCTTTCTTGTTCTTCTTTGGTAGTATCCATAATAAATCTGAATTTGTCTTCTCCAGAAGCTAATTGTTGTTCATTGATAGTACCAGCTTTTACTAATAAGTTTCCAACTAAAGTGGATTTTCCGTGGTCAACGTGTCCAATAAATGCTAAGTTAAGATGTTCTTTTTCTTTTGCCATTATAATAACCTCTTTTGTAATTATTAACAAACATATCTATAAGCCTAAATGTTAGCTTAATAAAGTATTTTATACTTCAACATATAAAAAGATATGTTTTTTTCGTGAATTTTTAATAAAAATATAAAAAAATATAAAAATTAAAAAATTTTAATTTTATAAGTCGCCTAAGTAGTGGCTTGCAGGGAACGGTTCTTCGGATAAACCTTTCCTTTGTCTGATTTCTCTTACGATTTGATTTTGCATTTCACGAGGAAGTGGTTCAAATCCAGCGATTTCAGTAGACCATAAACATCTACCTTCAGCAGCGGATCTGATATCTCCAGCGAAACCAAACATTTCAGCTACAGGTACTTTGGATTCAATTCTAGCCATATCTCCGGTCTCTTGACCCATATTTACGATTTGACCTCTTCTGTTTTGAATCTCACGAGTACATGCACCCATATAATCGTTAGGAGTATCAATAACTACTTTTTGCATAGGTTCGAGTAATGAAGGTTCTGCAAGCATCATGGAACCTAAGATTGCGTTTCTGATTGCAGGTAAAACTTGAGCAGGTCCTCTGTGAACTGCATCTTCGTGAAGTTTTGCATCGTGGAGTTTGAATTTTAATCCCATGGAAATTTCGTTTCCTAAAGGACCGTTTTCAAGTGCGGATTCAAATCCTTCAAGTAAAAGTTCTTTTACTTCATCCAAGTATTGGATACCACGAGTCATGTTGAGGAAGATGCTTCTGTTGTGAACAGCCCATACTCTTCTAGCTTCTTCTTTATCTAAGCCAGCTTCCATGAAGTCGTTAGCAGATTCTTTACCTTTAACTCTGCCTTCTTTAATGTCCCCTTCTTGAATAGCTTCAAAGAGACTTTGTTCAATAGGTTCAACAGTAATGTAGAATCTGTTGTGTTTGTTAGGGGATTTACCTTCAACTTGTGGAGAGAGTTTTCTTACAGTTTCCCTGTATACAACAATAGGTTCGGAAGTTGTGATGTCTACACCTTTGTCTTTAATTCTGTAACCGATAACTTCAAGGTGAAGTTCTCCCATACCTGATACCAAGTGTTCACCGGTTTCTTCGTTAATATCGATTTTGACTGTAGGGTCTTCTTTACCGGTTTGTCTTAACACTTCAATCAATTTTGGTAAGTCTTTGGTATTTTTAGCTTCTACAGCAACGGTAACTACAGGTTCGGAGATGTGTTCTAATCCTTCGAACTCTTTGATTTTGTCTTCAGGAGAACATAATGTTTCACCAGCAATAGCACCTTTTGCACCGGCAATGTAAACAATGTTACCAGCAGGTACTCTGTCGGTGTTAACTCTTTCAGGTCCGAAGTATACACCTACTTGCTGTACTCTGGATTTACCGTGGGAACCTACGAGATACACTTCTGTACCTTTTTCGATGGATCCTCCGTATACCCTACCTGTTGCGATTTCACCAGCGTGTTTATCTACAGAAACGTTGGTAACCATTACAGCTAAAGGTCCGTCAGGAGAAGTGGAAACCATACATTCACCAGCAGGTGATTCGATGTCTCCGTCCCAGATGTTAGGTACCCTGTAAACTTGAGCTTCTTTAGGGGAAGGCAAGTGCTCTACTACCATACCTAATAATACATCAGATAAAGGTACTTTTTGAGCTAACTCTTTTTCATTTTCTGCATTACAATAATCAATAATATCTTTGAAGTTGATACCAGTTTCCTGCATGGTTGGAACATTGATAGCCCAGTTGTGGTAAGCTGAACCGAAAGCTACACTACCGTCAGTGAAGTCCAATTTCCATTCTTCTTTTTTCTCTTCAGGAGCCATGTTTTTGATCAATTTGTTAGCTTCCATGAAGATTTTCAGGAATCTGTTTTGTAATTCTTCAGGTTCTAATTTTAACTCGTTGATTAATCTGTCAACTTTGTTAATGAATAATACTGGTTTTACGTTTTCTTTTAAAGCTTGTCTGAATACAGTTTCGGTTTGAGGCATGATACCTTCTACAGCACAAACTACTACTACTGCACCGTCTACAGCTCTCATTGCACGGGTTACGTCCCCACCGAAGTCAACGTGACCTGGAGTATCGATTAAGTTGATTAAGTATTCACTGTCTTTGTAATCGTGTACCATGGATACGTTAGCTGCATCGATAGTAATACCACGTGCTTGTTCTTGTTCGTCAAAATCCAAGAATCTTTGGTCTCCAGCAAGGTCTTCGGAAATCATTCCTGCACCTGCTAAGAGGTTATCAGATAAAGTGGTTTTACCGTGATCGATGTGAGCACAGATACCAATGTTTCTGATTTGTTCAGGTTCGTACATTAACTCTTTGATTTTTGCAATCATTTTGTCTCTTCTACTCAAAATAACCACCTAAAATATGAACATTATATGATTAGTGTGCTGCTTTAGCAACTCTTTCTTTTTCCTCAGCTTTTTGTAAAGCGAAACTTCTTGAATCTTCTTCAGAAGCAAGAATTAATTCATCAGCTAAACATTCAGCAACAGATTTTCTGTTTTTGAATGAAGATTGTAAAGTACCTCTGGTTAAAAATCCTAATGAAAGGTCAACTCTTCTTTGTGGAGAAATATCTACAGCAACTTGGTAACCGATACCACCGTATTTGATACGGGTAGTTTCTTCACGAGGAGCTGTGTTTTCAACTGCAGTAACTAAAACTTGAACAGGGTTCTTTTTAGTTCTTTTGTTGATGATTTCTAAAGCTTCTTTAACGATGTTGTAAGCTTTGTTTTTCTTACCGGAGTTGAGATGGGTTCTCATGATTTTGTTCATTAATCTTTCAACAATTGATACTTTGGATTTTGCGAATTGTCTTTTTACATGTCTACCAGAAGTATGTGGAACTAAAGTTTCATCCAAGCAGATATATTTTACTAAACCTAAGTCCTCAACTTTTACTTCATCGAGATCCCATTTATCAAATAATTTACTCATAAACATAACCACCTTATCTTACAGGTTTTTCTATTTTTCCACTTACCATTTCTGATAAAGCTACATTGTTAACTTTGGAAACTTTCCAACGAACCCCTGGAATATCTCCCATGGATCTTCCGGATGGTCCTCCGATTCCTTCAATCATTACTTCATCGTGCTCATCGATAAAACCAATAGCTCCGTCACCTGGTGCGAAAGCAGTTAATTGTTTACCATTTTTAATCAATTGAACACGTACACATTTACGAATAGCAGAGTTAGGTTGTTTTGCTTCTATCCCTACTTTCTCGATTACAATACCTCTAGCTTGAGGAGCTCCTTCGAGAGGATCAGCTTTAACGTCTAATCTTAAAGCTCTTCTTTTGTAATCTACATCTTTCCACTTAAAATTTTGTCTATTTTTTTTAAGTTTTTTTGCAGCAAAAAGTCCTGGCATATTTTATTCCTCTAATCTTTTTGTTAAAAACATATCTAAGAATCCACCGCTGCGATTTATACTATAATCTATAGTACAATCTAAATTCAAAGATATAAATCAGTATAATTAATAATTTAGACGATTTAAATCATCTAAAAGAAGATATCTTGAAATGAAATTCAAAACTTAGACAAAAAGCACACATAGTCAAGTTATTAAAAAAGTACAGATATCTTAAGATAAAATATATCTTTCAACCTTTATAAAGGTATTCATTTTTGGGTCGAAAATTAAATAAAAAAAAGTTTTTTTGAAAAAAATAAAATTTATAAAATAGCTAAAAAGCTATTTTAAAATAATATTGTCAATATTATGTTGTCTATTTGCTAATAATTTAGCTCTTTCAATATTGATTCCATTTTTACCGATAGCAATACGTTTGTTGGTATTGTCTGCTGTAACAGTAGCTATTTTTTCACCTGACTGCTTTTGACTGATTTTTACAGTCTGCAGTTTTGCAGGGGACAAAACATTTTTGATAAACTGTATAGGGTCATCATCAAGTTCGATGATTTCGACACCTTTGTCTACTGCTCTTTGAACTTTAGAAACTGAACTTCCTTTTTTACCTATAGCAAGTCCCATGTCACCATTCTTTACAACGAAAGTAACTTTTCCATGTTCATCATCGATAATGCAATCTTTTACCATTGCTCCAGTCATATTTTCGAAAAGAGCTATGTATCTAATTTCATTTGCACTAAATTTAATAGACACTTAAATCTACCTCAAATCGTCTAATATA
>NZ_CACXXB010000031.1 GCF_902771435.1 uncultured Methanobrevibacter sp.
CCCCATCCACATAAAAAAAAATATAGACACTAACCCACTAAATGTGCAATTCATCCCCGGCTTAAAGAAGCCGGAGAATTCTTGCACAATAAAGTTAAAAACATTTAAAATTAAAAACGGTAAAGGTGCAGTTTTTGGACAAACCAAAGAACGCCCTTTTCCAAAACCCTATATTTTTTCAACAACCATTTTTCCTTTTTCAGTCAGTCTGTACAATCTGCCTTTTCTGGCTTCAGGGTTAATGCATTCAACAAGCCCATGTTCGGAAAGCTGCTTGAGATTGTTTGATACATGATTGGTTCTTATTCCTGCTTGCCTTCCAATTTGAGAAGGTATTTTCGGACCATCTGAGAGAATTTTCATTACTTTACCCCTGTTTTTTGAGATTGTAATAAATCCTACCTCAGCCCACAATTCATCTGAAAATTCCATATTATCACCAGATATACATTAACTAAACATTAGATTTAAATTTTTAGTCAAATATTTTTAACAAAAATTAAATTACATTCAAAAATAAATCAAATAAACGAAATTTGGGCATCAGAAAAAATAATTCCCTCCTAATCATAGGTAATCATGCCTGACAGTTTTGTTTTCCCATGTTATCATCTTATAGCCGTCATCTTCGCATTCGATGTTCTGCATAGGCACCAGAGGTACCTTTCCAAGTCCTCCCGGAGCATTGAAAACATATGTTGGCTTGCACATTCCGCTTGTTCTGCCTTCAAGGTGCTTCATTATCTCAAGGCCTTTGGAAATATCAACCCTGAAATGATTGATGCCCTTTATCTCCTTTGGATGGAACAGGTAATAATTGATTACACGGTACTTGTGCAGTTCCTCATTGGTTTTCTGAATGCAGTACTTGTCATCATTGACATTGCGAAGCAACACCATCTGGTTTCTCACAAGGACTCCATGGTCAACCAGCATATCAATAGCCCTTACCGCTTCAGGAGTGATTTCACAGGCATGGTTGAACTGTGTTGAGAGCTGCACCCTATATTTTCTAAGCAGACATGCCAGTTCCTCATCTATTCTGAACGGAAGAGTTGACAATACCCTTGTACCGATTCTTATTACTTCAACATGGCTTATTTCAGATAGCTTTTCAAATATCCTTTCAAGCTGGTCATTGGGCAAAAGCAATGCGTCTCCGCCTGTAACAAGCACTTCCCTTATTGTTTCATTGTTCCTGATGAATTCTATTGACTCGTCAATGTCCCGGCTTGGAGTATTCTTATCATGCCTGCCTATCAGTCTGCGGCGCTGGCAGTGCCTGCAGTACATCGGGCATGCATTTGTAACATTGATTATTAGCTTATTGGGATACCTTCGGGTTATTCTTCCTGACGGGTTTGACTGCTCCTCATTCATGGGGTCAAGCTGTCCGCCCTCATCCAGTTCCCTGATATCAGGAATGGACTGCAGTTTTACAGGACATTTTGGATTGTCAAAATCAATCAAAGAAAAGTAATATGGAGTTATTGCAAATCTGTATACGTCGCTTACCTTTTTTATGTTGTCATATTCCTCGTCTGTAATGCTGACATATCTTGAAATTTCATCAACAGTGCTGATGCGGTTTTTCATCTGCCATTTCGGATCGTTCCAGTCATCCTCAGTTGCATCAAGCTCCCTTAAAATTTTATTTTTTGTTTTGTCATATAATTTTTTGGAAAATTCACTGAATCCTGTTCTTACCTTTGATTTATGCTCCATATCATCAATAGCTATTTTATCCAGCTCATTTGATCGAATTAATGATTTTTTTCTATTGATGTTTATGATATCATGCCTCTTATTTTAAATATTCTAAAATATATATTATATTATAATTAATTTGTATATAATCCTTTTTGATATTTACTCCAGATTAACGATAACATGAAAAATCCGGCCTATGACGTCAATATGGCCAACAAAATTTATGCGAAAATCAAATATTAAGGCCATACGTCTTATCAAAAGAGAAAAAAAATAAAAAAAATTAAAAATCATTCAGAATCTCTTCAAGTTCATCCTCATCGACAATACCTCTTTCAAGGTCATCGAAATCATAGCCCATTTCATCAAGTGCATCCTCAACATCACTCCGGCTGTAGTCATAGCCATTGACAGTGATGATGTCGGAGCCAATCGACGATTCGCGGAAGCCCGATTGCGAACTTTCAAAAACATAACTGCATTCGCAGCAATATGGTTCGCCTTCATCAACCCATGAGCCGCATCTTGGACAAATTCCCATTCTAATTACCTCACAACACTTCCTGAATGCAGAAACTTTCTCCGTTTATGAATTTTCCGTTAATCTGCACTGTAGATGATTCGACCTTATCGTTTACGAAGTATCCCTTAACAGTAACTGTCTCGCCTTCCATGCCCTGAAGCTTATCTGTGTTTACTATCGCATATGCATTTCCAACCTGGATAACACCTGAACTCTGGTCCACATTCCAGATGCCGCCATAGGGTCCCAGATAGGTTCCGCTGAATTTTACTTTCTCATTTGGAGTTGGAAACTGAACAAAATCCTCATTGACCTCCTTATAAGAATTCAAAGCCAAAAATCCTGTCATTATAGCTAAAATTATTACTACGACTGCCAGAACAATGATTATCTTTTTGTTATCCATTCTTTACCTCCCTAAATCTGCATCTAATCAGTCAATACATAATATTGTGTCAATATATGTAATAACGGTTGCCTAAATATTTGACAGAATTCAGGAAAAATCAACATTAATGACTATAATAGGGAATCATCAATATTAGAAGAATTCCCCGTCATCACTCATTCCGAGAGGGAAATCGCATCTTTTAAGCCACAAATCCTCTGCAAGATCTTCAATGATGTCCTTTTTCAAATCCTCTTCAAAATTTTTGCGTTCCCTTTCGATGAATTCCTCCTCCACTTCTGTTCGGTTTACAAATACCCCTTCAAAGCCTTCCGGAAGCTGCAAAAGCAGTATCTGTGTTTTATCGCCGACAGTGTAAATATCCACAACCTTGAACCTTGAATCCTTTTTGGCCACATGGAGCCCCCAGTCTGTTCCCTGCTCAAAACCGGAAAAGTCAGCCATATATCCTGAGAGAATCAGATACCTGTGGGTTGTTATCATGCCGCCGATTCTGTTGGAAGCATCGACAAATGCCTTTTCCTGTATTATCTGGCCGATTTCATATTTCTCAGCAAGTTTGGAATCGAGATTTACATCACGGACATATCTTGAAGCATTCTCAAATGTGGATTCAATCACCCTGTATTCGGGGGACTGTTTGTCATTGACACCCCTCTGCGGAACTTGATTGTTTTCGTAGGGATTCTTGTGCTGCAGGTACTCTGTGTATTCCCAGTCAATCAGGTCTTCATTTTCACAAAGTCTTCGTATTTCATCTCTGAGTTCCATCAGTGCAAATCCGAAGAGATTGTCCTTGCCGCCCCATTCGTCGTCTGATATATAGACAAGGGCATTATCACCTGTTGCCAGCAGTTTTTCCTTCAAATCCTTATCCTGCATGATCTTGTAATAGCATGCGTTGAGGCATACTGTGTATTTGAATGTTTGCCAGAACTCAAGCTCATCGGATGTGAGTTCAAATCCTTTCCTCAGCTCTTCAAGTGTTACGTTACGGTCGCATTTTGCGAAGCTTGCATATTTTGAAAACAGAATCATGTGTTCTATTGAATTAAACCTGAATGAATCATGTTGAAACTCGCCTTCAGTGTCAATTGTGATGAAATCATTCACTTCAATGCAGTCTTCACCAATCTGTGAGTATTTTGGAAGTCCGTCTTCACTCCACAGATAGGCGAATCCCGGAAACTTGTTGAATTTTGATTTTCTCGGATTGAACAGCCAGTTTCTAGGCTGCGGGAATAGTTTTCCAAATTCCCTGCTGCGTGGTGGTTCATTTAATGCGTAGTCTTCACCGTAGCCCATTCTCCATCCGATTGTCCAAGCAGAAAGTTGTGGATAAACCAGCCATCTTGGAGCTGCATATTTGCCTTCATCTGCATATTTTTTCAATGTATCACTCCCTTAATCTAAATTGTAACGTTCTACAGTTGTTTAAAAAAAATCAAATTTTGACTCAATGTCAATAATCTATAATAATAAATTGTGTTTAATATGTTATAAACTTTTTGTTAATAAATTGTTATAAAGATTTGATGATTGACAATTCTTCACTGACATCCTTTCCAAGTTGCCTCAGGGCAGATATCTTTAAATTCAAAGCAAGGACATAATCCTCATCAGGCTTAAAGTGATTGTCCAGAAACTCATCCAAACTATCCAGGGCGTATTCGAACTGACCCAATTCGGACAGCCTAACGGACTTCAACAGAAGCTGTTTTTTAGTGATATTCAATCTCCTATTAAGATAATCGTTTGTCTCGGGAGAGTAAAAGCCTAACATGTAATATGCAAAATCAGTCGGCCCGACATTCAGGGACTGTCTGAACACATCCATTGCTTCATCAACCCTTTTTAACTCAATTAATGTTTTACCTTTCTTGTTCAATAATTTGGAGAGTATTTTGTTTTTGAATTTTGAGGAATCTGCAAGCGCCCTGTCATAGCATTCAAGGGCCTTATCGTAATCACCCTTTGCACAATACTCGTCACCTGCATAGATGTTTATTTTAATCTTTGGAAAATTGTCCCTTTCGGCTGATGATTCCTTTAAAAGAATCTTATGATATTCGACATCCTTCAAACTCCCGTCGGCTCTAATTGCCTTTTTGTAGTGCCTTAGGGATTTGACATAGTGCCTTTGGCCAAAAAGGGCTTTAGATTTAAAAAATAGCGCTTCGCCATAATATCGATCATAGTATATGACCTCGTCAAAAAGTTCAATGGCTTTGGAAAACTTTTCACTGCCAAGCAACTTAACACCCCTGTCCAGGGTGTTTTTGATTTCTATTTCCTTTGCCAGATGCCTTTTCAAAAAGCATGGATTAAGATTTTCAAACCGGATTCTGTCTGTGAAGCGGTCATCTGCACCCATCCAGGAAGTGCATGCATCATCAATACAGAATCTGAGCTTATCATCCCTGACAAATACGGACAGACCGAAGTCATATGTGATTTTATCGTCACTTTCAGAAGAGATGAACTCCTCTGGAATATTCAGCAAAGTCATTACTATTATATTTGCTCCCATCATATTAAACATTATTCTTCATCGTTTGCATACTGCTTTTGAAGTTCCTTCAATGCCTTTAGAAACTCCTTTTCATCGTCAAAAATGTATATTCCTTCCTTAGCCATATTATCTAAAAAAAATTATTTCCATTCAACCGCAAGAAAAACAAAGGTGTAGGAGTTGAAAAATGAAAAAAAAAACTTGCGGTCAAATGGTTGTCATCATGATCTATTCGTCACTCACCCTTTCAACCTCATATTCCGGAACGTAAGATTCGTTTTCATCCTTTTTCCTTTTAAATGAAGCTGTCGGAATTATTTCCGGTTCCTTAAGTGAGCTTGCCTTTAAAAATTCCGTCTTGAACTTAGGTATTTCAACTGTTTTCCTTTCGCTGTGACGCACGTTATTCTTCCAGTCCCTGAATTCCCATGGGTATTGCCTGTCGCAGACAATGGCTGCCAGCTCATCCATTGAACCGGCTTTGATAACCACCTGAGCTCCCTTTTCGCTAAAGAGGTAAATGTAGTCCTCACCGTGTTTGAACACATTCAGCATGTCTGTTGAATAGTCACCAGGCACGCCGCCGTCTACTTTTGACCCACAGATTCTACAATATGAAAAATTATCCCTTAAACTTTTTCCGCAATTCGGACAGATAACCAAAACTTACACACTCCCTAAATCAATATATTTCCAAATGCAACGCAAACCAACAGATATCCTATCAAACCAATGAATTTCAAATTGTCCTTTAAATTGAAAGTATCACCTCCATATATTCATTGAAAATTCGTCAAACACATACCAGATTCTATTTTGGCCAACAACAATTTCCCTAAGCTCATCAAGACTTTCGGCCTTAATCGTATAGCCGAACTCTTCATAGCACCAGAAGTCATCATCATATCTGACTCTGAATATTCCAGTGCTGTTGTTTTTATAGTTGTCCTGCAGCTCAAGCGTCAGTGATCTTTCATAAATCCTTAAAACGCTTTTAAGCTCCAAATCCTTTACCGGTCCCAAATCAAGGACTCCCCAGTCAATCGCTTCCAATGTTTCAGTTGTGAGAAACTCCAATATCTCTGTTGTGTATCTAACCAAATCTTGTCTCATTTAAACCTCGCAAATTCATTATAGAAATTTTTAACAGCAGCAAATTTCAACGTCTAAAAATGAATTTTACCACCTCCCTCGAGATTTAAATCTGCAAAAACATTAAATTGAATCAAGAAACTCTCCCATCAAAGTGATGATATGTCTGTTCAACGGATTTTCAAGTGACATGAACGTTTCATTGCAGTCTTTGGAACCGAACTCGGCAAAATACGGTGTGTGAGCGCATCCCCCGTCAATTGTTGCTCCAAAGATTAGTTCATCAGGAGTTATTTTGATTCCGTAATCCGCCATTTCAACTACCTGAACCTTATCCAGCTCGTCGGTTTTGAAGGTCATCTGGTCTCCGGCAAGCTCAAGAACGAAAATTGCCTCGCCTGCTGTTTCCTGTCCGGTCATATAACAGATTCTTAAATACACTCCGTTTTCCTGGATTTTGCGGTTGATGAAATCAAAGAATCCGTCATCCATCTCATCAAAAGTGTATTTTTCATCAGCAATTCCCGCATAGGTCGGCATACGGTTATCGGCTGAAAGTTCATCTACAAAGAAATGAAACTCAGGATGGTTGTTAATAGCTTTTTCAACAGTTTTTCTTACATTTAAATTATTTTTTCTCACAATTTCCATATTAATTTCCTCTTTAATGATGATGATTAATTTAACGTTTGGGTGACATAGAGAGAGCATGCTAATTAATAATGGTTGTATAAAGACTGATGATTGAATTTGAGTAGCTATTTGAACTACTTATAAAAATAATGCCGTTTAACCAAATGTTTAAAGCATTCGCTAAACACGACAAACGGTTAACGGATCACTACGCTCCATGCAGTAGTTATTTTTACCTGTGGCATTGTTATCAACTCCTTTTCGTTAAAAGTTCATATAGAGTCAGATTACTTCGATATAATGGTGTGGTTTTTATATCAAATTTCAATATAATATTAAATATATTTCGCATTATATATAAACCTTTTGTTTTTACAACAATATTGCAGTAAGTATGAAAATCAATCTGAATTAAAAAAAAAATATCATAACTCGAATGGAGGTGAGGTCTTAAGTGAATCAATTTGTTCAAGAATTAATTTTGAATCCTTTTGAACACTGGAAAGGTTCTCTTTGAAATGATTTAAATCTAATCTCCAATCATAATCAGCTTCATTTCTAAGCTCTTTTAAATCGCTTAATTTCTCACCAATGAAAGCTTCTGTGTCATCCTGTGAACCAATTAATCTATCACATATTCTTCTATGAATATTATGACCCATAACAAATTCCGATTCGTTCATGGTTTCAACAAGATAATTTCTAACAGTGCAAAATCCCGCATAATAATATCTGCTTATTCCCGAACGGACATTAGCTTCATTAGGAATTTTAACCAAATAATCAGCAGAATCATAATATTTAGAAAAATCAAACATTCTTAACACCTGCCCTAATGGCAAATTCTGATAAAACCCTGTATTGCCTTCTTAAAGGCCTAATATTTTTTCGGATAAATTCTATGTCATCACTTACCCCATTGTGAAATCGCTCAGATGAAACATAGATCCTCAAAACTAAATGACTGCAACTTTCACATTCTGGATCATAAACCATTTCAAGACAATATTCTTCATTTGAAAAAGTATCATTCAGATAAGGTTTGACCTCATTTAATAATACAAATATTCTGGCATTATCTTTTAAAAAGTCCTTTATTTCTTGGGGGGATTCGATATTATAATACTCACCAAGAGCATCAAATTTCTCATCAAAAGTTAAATTTTCATTCACAATATCACCTGTAAAGTTTTTAATTAAATTTACAAATAATAACTAGTCTTTAATTATATAAATAAGTTTTCTTAAAACCTATATTAAAATTTTAAGCTCAAAACAATATTTATTTATGCCTGTAATATTGCATAATTATGAATTTGTTAAAAATACTATAAAAAACAGTCAGTTTCAAATGAGGGCAATTTTACGAACCCGAAGCAATTTTTTAAAAAAAAAGTTTTAAAGAGAGTTTTATAACTCTCCCCTTTCACGTCTTTCATCAAGCAGTTTAAGACCTAAATCGCCTAATTTGTATTTTTGGATTTTACCACTAGTTGTAAGCGGGAATTCATCTACAAAGAATACGTATTTAGGCACCTTATAACGTGCAATTGAACCTATACAGAAATCACGGATATCAGCTTCGGTTACATCATCAAATCCTTCTTCCTTGATGATGAACGCACCGACGATTTCACCGTACTTTTCATCCGGAATTCCGGCAACCTGCACGTCCTGCACACATTCATGGGTAAATAGGAACTCTTCAATTTCACGAGGATAGATGTTTTCTCCACCACGGATGATCATGTCCTTGATACGGCCGACAATTGAGTAGTATCCGTCCTCATCCACAGTAGCCAAATCCCCTGAGTGAAGCCATCCGTCAGGTTCGATTGTTTCTGCGGTCTTTTCAGGCATGTTATAGTATCCTTTCATGACGTTGAAACCTCTACACATTATCTCACCGGTTTCGCCAGGACCCAGTTCCTCACCGGTTTCAGGATCTACAATCTTGACCTCGATGTTCGGGAACTTGCGGCCTACAGTGTTGATTTTTTTCTCGAATGAATCAGCAGCATTGGTTTGTGTAAAACCTGGTGCGGCCTCTGTAAGTCCGTATACACTGGTGATTTCCTTCATGTTCATCTTTTCGATTGCATCCTTCATGGTTTCTACAGGACAGGTTGAGCCTGCCATGATGCCTGTACGAAGTGAGCTCATGTCAAACATCTCAAACATAGGATGGTTCATCATTCCGATAAACATTGTAGGAACGCCGTAGATTGATGTGCATTTTTCCTTTTGAATTGATGAAATCGCAAGAAGAGGATCATATTCCTCCAAAACGACCATGGTTGAGCCGTGAGTGATTACTGCCATTACACCTAAAACAGTACCGAAGCAATGGAAAAGAGGCACTTGAAGCAGAAGCCTGTCTTTTGGAGAGTAGTTCATATTTTCCCCAATATAATAACCGTCGTTTACAATGTTACGGCTTGTAAGCATTACGCCTTTAGGAAAACCTTCTGTTCCGGAGGTATACTGCATATTGATAACGTCATACTGTGTTACTGAATCCTTAATCTTCTGGTATTCCTCATCATCATAGTTCATACCGAGCAGAATGAGTTCGTTGGTGTTATACATTCCGCGGTGCTTTTCCTGACCGACGTGGAATATGAACTTTAAATGAGGGAACTTTTCAGCCACAAGATGTCCTCTTGCACAGCTTTTAAGTTCCGGAACAAGTTCATTTATAATGTCGAAATAGCTTGTATCCCTGAATCCGTCAGTCATTGCCAGTGCCTTCATGTCTGACTGCCTTAAAACATATTCGAGTTCATGTGACTGGTATGCTGTGTTGACTGTCACGATAGTTGCACCGATTTTTGCTGTTGCAAACATGTATGTCAGCCATTCAGGGACATTCTTTGCCCATATTCCAACATGATCTCCCTTTTCAATTCCGATAGCAAGCATTCCTTTTGCAAGATTATCTATTCTTTCATCAAATTCCTTGTATGTAAATCTTAAGTTCCTGTCCGGATATACGATAAATTCATGGTCAGGCTGTTTTTCAACCATTGATTCGAAAAATTTTCCTAGCGGTAGTTCTGTAAATAATTCACTCATAATATTCCTCCATTGTTTTTGTCTGATTCAATTCCTTGGCCCAATATGTCTAAACGCAACAATAACAATCCCAACTCATGAGTAAACAAGTCCATATATCCTGATACATTGTGTTTTAATTCTGATTTAAACATATTAATCAAGCCTCTCTAATATTTTCTAGTATGGAGTGTAGAGTACGGCTAATATTTTAGCCTTTTCATTTCCGCTTGCGTGAAGGTGGTGAGGCACTACTGAATCATAAAATATTGTGTCCCCTTCACCGATAGTGAATGTGTCCTTTCCGTAGATGACTTCTATTTCCCCTTCAAGCACATAGATGAACTCTTCGCCTTCGTGTGATGAGAGTTCCTTTTCGCCCTCTTCAAATTCTATGTCGATTATGAACGGGTCGATGTTCCTGTCTATCTTTCCTGCACCTAAGGAGTGGAATTCTAGATTGGTTGCATTTGTGACATCTTCCCTTCCTGAGAAATAAAGTGAGTTTTCGGTTTTTCCGCCTCTTGTAACTACAGGTCCAAGTTCAGGTGTATCGTCAAGAAAAGTACCTAATCTTACACCTAATGCCCTTGCCATTTTGGTTAAAGGTGTTAATGACGGAATTACTTCCCCTGCTTCCATAGCTTCTAAAACTTCAAGTTTTACACCGCTTCTCTCGGAAAGTTCCTCTATAGTCATGTCCTGTCTAGCTCTAATGTCTTTTATCTTTTTTGCAAAATCTTCGTTTGTCATATATTTTCACTCATTTTTGGATTGTTACTTAAAACTATTTAAGTATTTATAACTATATAAAAAAAGATATATAAAAGTTACCTTAAAAAAGGGATATCTTATACAATTTTTAATTTGAAATACAAAATAAAATGAAAAATTAGTTGATTATTCAAAATTTGCAAGCTCAGATATAAGGATATTTAAAATTGTGTCTGAAAGGTTAAATTGCCCGTAAACAATGAAATTGAGCTTGAATATAAGAAAAAAGATATATAAATCGGATTACAAACTAGATTTGTAGAAGTAATCCCAAACTTTTACAAAATCATGCGAAAAATTAGTTTCTGAATTTTAAAATTGGCGTGTGAGGTTGGAAAATCCAGCCTCATACTTTAAATTTCAAAAAGCGATCCTTAATCCAGTTTGTCAATGCACAAATCCCAAATGTCTCTGGAGTCATCATTCAAAGAGCTGAGGGAATCGGCTTTTCTGAAATAATCACATGCCCTTTCGTATTTTTCCATGTCTGCATAAACCAATGCTTTTCCTTTGAAAGCTTCTGAGGAATCGCCATCGATTCTTAAGACTGAATTATAAATATCAAGAGCGTCATCAAGGTCGCCGTTCAATCTGTTGGCATCACCAATGCCCAGTCTTGCATCCAGATTATCACTATCGAGGGCAAGTACGTTAATGAACTCCTCAATGGCAAGGTCATATTTTTTAAGGTTAATGTAAGCCCTGCCTTTAATGTAATATGCATCTACATTGCGTTCATTAAGATCAATTGCCTTGTCGCACAGTTCGATAGCCCTTTCATTTGAATCATATGAGTCATTGCGTTCAAGTCTTCTGTATGCTTTTCTAATGTAAATTTCATCCCTGTTGAGGAAGGATTTTGTTGTTTTGGAGAATTCCTTTACTCCATCAGGAATTTCCTGTGATGAAACGTAATCGTCCTTGAACTTGTAAATCTCATCCAAAACATCATCAATCTGATTGACTGTATTTTCACCGAACTCTTCCAAATCAAATTCATCGAGGCTTTGTTTGAATTCTGTTGAATCCAAATCCTGTAGGATTCCTGTAGCTTCCTCCTTTAAAAAGTCAATGCTGTCAGAAATGTTTTGCAGAAAGCTGGATTCGAAGAAAACCTTATCTGTACTTCTTTCATTTACATCGATATCTTCCCAATCACTTTTCTTCATACTATCAACTCCAAGTGATTAACAATATTAATTATGGTTGTTAGTATATAAATGTTATCAAATTAGAACGAATTTTTCAATGAAAATCAACTTTTAAAAATTAATGTGATTTTAAAAAATTTGCGAAAATGAAAAAATGTTTGCACAATATCTACATGTACTTTTTAAAACATGAATATTAGAAATATTCCTGCAATATTATAAAAGAAAACTAGAATTAAACTAATAATTATAATATAAACCATCAGAATAAATGGTCGAATTTTAAAAATAAAAAAAGTAGTGAGAGGTGAGTCTCACTATTTGACAGTTAATTTTACTTTTTTGCTTGCAGATTCATATGTTTTGTCACCGTCATAACTAATCACAGCAGTGTATTTGGCCTTTTTGGTGAGATTGGTTATTTTGAAGGTGACCTGTCCTTTGTCGTTGGTTTTGGCAGTGAATGTTTTACCGTTCACTTTGAATGATACCTTTTTAGGGCTTAAATACATTTTACCGTCCAGTCCTTTGATTGTGGATAGGGTTGCAGTGTATTTTTTGGTTTTGGTAGCGGCTTTATATGATTTTGCTGAAGCCTTGATTGTGATTGGCTTTTTGTCCAGGTCAACACATACGCATGCGAATGCATTTGTGTAGTTGTCATCTCCAGCAAAGTTGAATGCCATTGTGTACCTTCCAGCCCTTACCATGTTGAGTTTGTACGGTTTGAAACTGCCGTTTTCATAGGTTGTCCTGTTGTAGATTTTGTTGTTTACGGCAAATTCAATGTATGCATTTGGAATCGGGTTTCCATTTTCATCCAACAGTTCGGTTGCATAGTAGATTCCCTGTTCACCTGCAGGACCGTCTACAGCATAGCCGTTAAGGGTTATTGTACGGTTGGTGATATTGAATTGGCTTGCAACTTTAACGACAGTAGGAACGGCAGGAACATTCAATGTTATTGTAGTGTTTGCACCCAATACTGTTTCGTTACCTGCAAATTGAACATCAATCTTTACACCGTCAGCAGCAGGAATAACAAATGAACCGTCAGCAGCGGTTACAGTTGTGTTTGCAGTGCCGTTGATGAGATATGCAACTGGAGCATTGGCAATAACGTTTCCGTTTGCATCCTTAAGCACGAATGAAATGTTTAAATCATCCTGAACGACAATGTCTGTAAATTCGGATGCAATTGGAGCAGGTTCGGCTGCAACTTCAAATGCATTGGTTTCAATTCCAAATTTGAAATCTTCATCACCAGGATATACTGCAACAACACTGTGTTTTCCGGCAGATAGATTCATAATTGAAAATTCAACAGTTCCATTTTCATCCAAAGGAACATCATCATATATCAAATCGTCAACAACGATAGTGATATTTCCATCCACATTAGTTTTGACTGTTACATTAACACTATCGCCAACTTTAACATCGCTAGGAACCTCGATAGTTATTTCAGGAGTCTGTTTAACAACAGATTCTGTTACAATCATCTGGTTTAGGGCCAGGATTGTGGAACCTGTGGCTATAAATGAAATGGTGTTTGAATCAGCAATATTCTCAGTGATATCCTCACAGTACATGCCTACTGAATTGGAGGAACCGTCCCAGACATCCTTGATAATGTTATCATTGAAAATGATGTTACCTTCGCCTTTTTGGGCGCTGGCGGCAAAGACATATAATTTTGCACAGGTTATATCTTTGGCATTGACATCCATAACATTGTCTGACATTACAAGTCTTTCAGCGGCATTATAGTCATCTGAAAGTAAATCCGCACCGTTTGCCATGTATACAGTAGTTATGACACTGCTGTCAGTGCTATTGTATAAGTATATGAATGAAGTTGGATACAATGCAGTCATTCCTTTTTCCTTACTTATGAACAGTGTATTGTCACCCGCTTGGGCAAGCTCGGAGACATCATAAATGTAGAGACCGTATCCGTAACTTCCATATCGGCCAAGGTTTCCTTGATCTCTGTAAGTTGATTTAGGAGTGATTGCATTTCCGTTGAAGGTCACATTCAATGCAGGACCGGCAGTGCCTGTTTTATCCCAGTTATAAGAAAGGTAAATAAATGCATTAGCTAAAGATTCATTTTCACCCAAATCAATATTCCACACATCGGTTCTGTTTAAAGCAGAGGTTGACATATAAGTACTGTCATCTTTGACATCCACTTCAACGCCACCGGTTACGGCATATTCTTCAACATCTTCGATATAGGTTGCATTGTACTCGAACTTTTTATCCAAATAACCGTTGTACAATAAAGGAACTGTTATGTAATCATAACAAATATAATCATCTTTTAATACTGCAACAGTATAAGTAATGTTTTTATTATCTGCACCGTTTACAGTAGTCTCATCAACAGGTCTGACAGTATCGTCAAACAATTCAACAGTATTGGTACCGTTGGTTAAGGAAACATTCACTTCATCCACAACTTTTAATCCATCATATAAAGCAATTGTGTAATTACCCTCTTTAGTAACTGTTATTGTTGCTTTAATGAGATTGACAGTGCCCGCATAAGCTGTAGGAACTGAGGTGTATTCAGTTTTTATTGAATCAATACTTAAGGCCATTCCTGTGTCAGCAACTATAATTTGAGGCAATGCCAGGATAGTACTGCCTGTAGCAACAAATGAAATGTTATTTGAAGCAGTGAAAACATCGGTAATGTCAGTTGTGAATAAGTCGGT
>NZ_CACXXB010000032.1 GCF_902771435.1 uncultured Methanobrevibacter sp.
ACCTGGTCTCGTTTCGATCCCAGTAGTGAAGTCCTTTTGTGTTTTGTTTGTGTACTATGGTTTTCTATGGGAATTTCATTTCGCTGCAAGCTCATTATAATTATAATTATAATTTAACCGTAACCATGACTTTATACAAATTCAGTTTTAATACTTATCAACATCACAAATATTTCACCAAGGAGGTATTAAGAATGGATATTGGAAATTTAATTAATGTTTGGGATTTAACAATCTGATACATTTCACTTTTTATTTTGTAACTTGTTGTAGAACTTTTTGTATTTAATATTTAATCCTAGGGGGATGATATTATAACATCTATTCAATATGGAATGTCTAGAGCAGAAAATTTTAGACGTATGAGAAGAAAACGCATGCAAAAAGAACCACCAAGAGTACAGGAGATTGATTGTTGTCCTAAATGTAATTCTCCTAATTTAGAACATGACTATCAAAAAGCTGAAATTTCCTGTAGACGTTGTGGATATGTTCTTGAGGACAGCATAATAGATATGGGTCAGGAATGGAGAGCATTTGATCATGAACAAAGAGACAAGCGTTCCCGTACCGGAGCTCCAACAACTTATGCAGTATCCGATAAAGGATTAACTACAAGTATGGGTAGAGGCAATAGAGACATTAATGCAAGCAATGTTCCTGAAAGGAATAAAGCCCAAATGTACAGAATCAACAAATTAAATCAGAAAATCAGAATTTCCGGTACAGGTGAGAGAAACTTGGCAATTGCCCTAAGTGAACTCAACCGCGAATGTTCCAGATTAGGTCTTCCAAAACCAGTTAAAGAAGATGCCGCCATAATTTACAGAAGAGCTGCAAAAGCAAATCTTGTTCGTGGCAGAAGTATTGAAGGTATGGTTGCCGCTTCAGTTTACACTGCAGCAAAACGTTGCAAGTTACCGCGTACTTTAGATGAAGTTTCCGAAGCTTCCAATGTCACTAAAAAACAAATTGGTAAAAATTACAGATTTTTAAGAAGGGAATTAAATATCAAAATAAGCCCTCCTTCTCCTGCAGATTTCATTCCTAGATTTGCCTCTCTTTTAGGCGTGTCTGGTGAAGTTGAATCAAAGGCAATCGATATTGTTCACAAATCCAAAGAGCAAGGATTGCTCAACGGTCCGGAACCTACCGGTGTTGCAGCTGCAACTATCTACATAGCGGCAGTATTGCTTGGTGAAAAAATCACTCAAAGACAGGTCGCTGAAATCGCAAAGGTTTCAGAAGTAACTATCAGAAACAGATATAAGGCATTATCTGAAAAACTTAACTTAAGTCCTGCATTATAGATGATTAAATGAGTATTAATTACTTTTTAATCATTTTTTTTATTTTTTTGAAAATAGTTAAATATTATTTTTTATATATTATTATTTGTCGTATCATTTTTTGACCAATGCCTACGGTCCTTTTATGAGGAAAGTTTTAGCTGTCGATGATTAGGAGAAACCCAGCATTGGATAGGCTGCCCGTTTCGAGGGTTACTCGAGGAGCGAAGGGTATTCTAGCGATGATTCAAGAGAGTTAGTATACGGGCAACACTCATCAAAATATTTATTACTTATCAAATGCTCTTACCAAAAACACATTTTATATAGGAGTAATAAATATGGATATGCACAAAAAAGATGAGCAACTTTTAAGAAGCTTTTGTGATGAGAGAGGTCTTAAAGATGTAACTTATGAAAGCTACGCCACCGCCATTGGTTTATATTCCAGATACCATAAAAAGCCATTCTACCAGTTGTTAAAAGAAGCCGAAAAGGAAGAGAAAGAAGAAGTCAAATGGAAGCATTCACAATTGAGGGCAAGACTTCTTGCATTCAGAAACCATTTGATGAAGAAAGGACATCTTGCAACTACAGTCAAGAATTATGTCAGCAGGGTTATGACCGTATATGAAGAAGGTTTTGACATTGAAATCGGTAAAATGCCAAAGTTAAATCAGAAAAATGTCAAAAGGCCTATGCCTATTTCTTATAATGATTTGCCCGACAAGGAATTGCTTAGGCATATCCTGAAGATGGTCAATCCGTTGATGAAGGCGATAATTCTCTTCATGACCAGCAGCGGATGCGCAAAAAGGGAAACTTTAAACATAACTGTACAGGATTTCATTGATGCAACCTATGATTATCATCACAAGGATAATATAGATGATGTTATTGAAGCATTGCACGGCCGTGATGATGTGGTTCCGTCCTGGAGGTTAAGAAGACAGAAAACCAACAAGTACTATACCACTTTTTCAAGTCCTGAATCTACAGCAGAAATAATTCACTATCTTGTGATAGATGAGAGGAAACTTACAAATTCAACTCCTCTTTTCAATATCAGTTCCACTCACATGAACAATACCTTCGGCAAAATCAACAACAAGCTGAACCTTGGAAAGGCAGGTTCATACAACCGCTTCCGTTCCCACATGCTGAGGAAGTTTCATGCAAGCCAGCTGTACAATGACGGTTTGAGCATGGATGAAATCGATGAACTTCAGGGCAGAGGAAAGGATCAGACCAGAACTTCCTATTTTATGGAAGACCCTTTGCGTTTAAGGGAAAAATATATTGAGCACATGGGTGCTGTCACAATCAATCTTGATGTTGAGAGGTTATCCATCAAATCTCCGGAGTTTCAGGCGATGGAGAGTGAAAATCAAAAATTGAATGCTGAACTGGATGGTCTTAAGAGTGAAGTTGATTATATCAAAAGAGCTTTGAGAAATAAGACTTAAAAGTTCTTTTCCATTTTTTTTATTTTTTTTAACTACAATTTTTCAACATGATGGTTTCATCATGAGTTTGATTTATACATTTTACTATTTCTTGTCATATTTTTTTGTCAAATTGTTTATAGAATTTTGGAAAAATACATGCCTTATCTTCAAGTATAACATTGTAATAATTAAACAATTTTGATATTTTATCAAATAGAAATGTTTAAATAGCCAAAATTACAGACTAGTATTAGCCATTACTAACTGGGAGCAATTTTACGAAGTGGGAGCAATTTTCCACTCTCGTACAACTTTTTTTTAGTAAGGCTTTAAAACCAGTTTAAGGAGGTAAAATATCAAAAAAACAGTGAAAAAAAAGATTATGAAAAAATAGGTATAATACAAGTGGGCAAGTAGAAAAATAAAAATAATTATGCATGCGACGAAACAAGCTAAAAATTAATACTTTTCAAAACTTAACCCAATATCTAGTTTATTTTAAGGAATATATAAAGATTTTCAAATTAAATAAAGCAAAACTTATTTTATTCTAAATATTGCGATTGAGAATTGAATATTGATTTTACCAACATACTATTTTTATTTTCAAAGACTTCTGGCCACTTGTGTGTTTTATATTGTTGAACATATAGTCCCATCCAAGATGATGGGCAAAAAGGAGATACAAAAATATGTGTGAAGTAATAAAACCCCGGCCTAACGAAATAATAATTTTCAATAATTTCAGGGCACTTGAAGAAGCCATTGACGAAATTTCACAAACAGAAAACATCAGAAATGAAAGGGAATTCTTCGAGTCATACAGAATCAAGATAATGAAACTTGATTAAACACGTTAAGACGAACTAAAAATTTAAGATAAAATCGGGAGTCTAAAAATAATGTTGGAACAAGAAGTAAATGGAGAAACCCATGTTTTAGTCCCAAAAGACATCTGGGCTAGAATATGGTTGGTCTTTGATAGAATTGAAAACTTGGGTGAATTCAAATGAATGGCTATTCACCTATTGCATTAATTGAGGTTGATTAATTATGACAACCTCAATTAATCAATTTGAAGACAATTTCTGCGGCATTTTAACTCACAGTGGTGAAATCAAAATTGCCAAAGGTGATGTCGAACAGAAAATCCTCTATATCGATGACGACGGTATCGTATTGGTGGACGGTGGAAAAAAGGCATACCAAACAGTAATACACTCCAAGCTATTGCCATTGATTCATTATGCAACAGCTGGAGATACAGGATTCATCAAGTTCATAAGAGGAGAAGCCTACATTGTAGGGTTCAGGAAAAACAGGAGTGACTGACATGGAAAATACAATTCTTGAAATGCAAAAGAATCTCGATGAAGGACATTTCATTGCATTTGTATCTGCAAATGAAAATCCCTATTGTGCAGTAATGAAGTCAGATGAATTGAATTTCCCGGACAGTAAAACAGTTGTTATTCACAAAAACGATGGAAGAACTACAATAATTAACTTGAATTTTATTATTGAGGTCTGCATCAGGAGAGTTGGTCAGTATGCCTAAACCAGCACGATTATATCCAAAAGAAGAACCGATGGATCCCAATCCAAAAATGATTTTTATTGGAAGCATGTTATTTGCCGTGGCTATCGGCTGGATTGGAATAGCAACAAGTACAGGAGGATTATAAATTAATCCTCCAAAATTTTTCAAGGTGATAAAAAATGGTAAAAGCAGAACTAATAGAAGAACCGCAAGTGAGTGAAATTGTCGCTGCTGCTGATAATGTCCCGGATGTTGGTGTAGCTATTGAACAGTGGGACGCTTATCAAAAACTCTGCAAAGGGTTACTCAATGACAGTGACTATCAGGAAATCATAGTCAAGGAAAAAGACGAAGACGGAAATTACGTTAAAGTGAAAAGACACTTCAAGAAAAAGTCAGCATGGCAAAAGCTATCCCGTGCATTCAATGTTGATACTGAAATCATTGACCGTGATTTGGAGAGAACCAAAATGGGCAGAATCAGAGAAGCATACTACTGCGTTCGTGCAACCTTGCCTAACGGCAGAAGTGTAGAATCAGATGCACTATGCTCAAGGTCTGAGAAAGGAAAAGACAAAGTGTCTGACCACACAATAATGTCAACTGCAAAGACCCGTGCAACCAATCGTGCAATAGCTGAACTGATAGGTGCAGGTGAAACATCAGCAGAAGAAATGACAGCAGAAAAGATTGTAACTCAATCAAAATTTCTAAAAGAGGATAACTCCTCTTAAATAATTTTTTAGGAGAGAATTAAAATGAGTTTTGAAAACACAAAACAAACCATATTTACCGGAACAGAATTGGACTTTGAAGAAATAGTTGAAATACCAGACGGATATGAAAAAGCCGAACTAAGGGACTTTGAAGATGGAACTTTAATAACCGGCAGGCCTGAAATGTCATCAGTCACATCATACACTTTCGATGATGACGGTGAAGAAAAAACCGTCAACCGTTTCAAGTTATTCATTTTCAAAGACAGCGAAAAACTATACGTTGAAATAAACGTGAATCTTAAAAATGACAGTGACCTTCACAAAAACATCAGAAAAGGAAGCGTACTCTTTGACTTCATAACCTCTATTTTAGAATTGGAAAATGCTGGTTCAGTAGGCAGATCCAATATCCTTAGAAACGTCAACCTTGCTGAATACCGTGAATTCGTCAATAGCTTAGATGAAATGACCATACAGGTTAAAGAGAAATCAGGAAGCTACATCTATTACAGTTTCATTGTACGTGATGTCCAAGTTAAGTAAATGGAGTATAAACATGAGTAATGTAGCTGAATTACCGACAAAGGATACAATAACCCTAATCATCAACAAAAAGAATGTGGATAAGGTTACATATGTATTTAAAAACAGGTACGGTAATAAAATCGGAGAGTATACTAATAAATCTCCAGCTACATTATCTTCTCAGAGTAATGTCGCAAGGCAGTTCAAACAAATCGTAAATCCTAAAGGTGACCTCAAACCCAGACAGGTCAACAACCAGTTCAGCGAACTAAAACAGCTATTGCAACTTAACTATGAAAATGAACTATCGGTAATTGAGCAGGAAATAGCTGACAAAAAGCAGGCCGAACAGGAAAAAGATGCCTCCAAATTAAAGGAAGCTATCACTAAACTGCAATCGCTGGACTGTCCATTGATTTATATTGGAAGCATTGTTGAATGGTTTACAGCAGGAGAACGCAACAATATCCTTTATGCATTTACTGTATATGCAGGTCAAGTCATTTTGCAAAATCCGGTATCAGTAATATGTCTGGGTGAGGCAAGCAGCGGCAAATCCCACATCCAGGAAACCGCACTGAAACTGATTCCTAAAAGATTTGTTGTCAATGAAAAGAAAATCACTGAAGCGGCACTCTTCAACCGTGCCAAAAAGGACAAATATTTCTATGACGGTAAAATCGTTAACTATGGTGATATGGGTGGAAGCAACGACCATGAATTCATGGAAGAGTCTAAAAACCTAATGAAGGAACTTCAATCCGACGGCTTTCTAAACAAGCCTTTAAACATTTCCGATGGTGAAGGAGGATGGGATGTAAAAGATTTGGAGCTTGTCGGCAGGCCCTGTCTTACATATACTACAGTGCCTAACCATTATTTTGATGACCAGGAAATGAGCAGAAGTATCTTTATCACTCCAAGAATGGATAACCAAAAGATATTCAATCAAAGAAACAGTGCACTGGAATTCAAGCATGGACGAAGCTACAAGATTCTAAAACAATATGAAAGGGAAGCTGAGCTAGTGCCATACATGCTGCTGCACCTTAAAGAAGTCTTTGAAGATATTGTGGTGATTAATCCATATGTGTATTTTGTCATAAACTTCCTTAAAAACTCTTCTTTCTATAAAAGGGATTTTGACAAGTTCAATGGACTTTTAAAAACAATAACGGCCTTGAACTATTACAACCATGAAGTCTATGACATTGGTGGCAAGAAGGTGATATTGACAAATATTGCAGATGTGCAGCTGTTTATGAGTCTGCTTAAGCCATACAAGGAAAGTATATCAGCCAACCTTGCTCCGAAAGCTGTTGAGGTTTTGAACGATATCAGGAACAATATTGATGAGTGGAGAATGAGCAAGGATAGGGAAGTGCTGGATATGGGAATCACAACCAACGATTACTTCTCACTTCAGAGCCTCGGACTGAGCAAGGCATCAGCAAGGAAATACATGTATGAACTGGCAGACAAGGGATTTCTACAGATTACTGATCATGTCGGCAGATCCAATGTATATGATCTGGCCAAAAGTGAAGTTGAATCCATAAACTATGACTTAAAGCACATTGACGATTCAACATATGAAAACATCTGCTATGAAATTGGCGAATGGGTTGTAGACATTATGAAGGAAGATAAATTTGTTGAGGGGTTAAGTATTATGAACTTTGATTCAACGGTTAAAAAACCAACATGGATAGATAAAAACCATAAAAACTGATAAAACCATGAAAACCATAAAAACTAAAAAACTATAAAAACCATGTAAACTTTAAAAAACTTTTTAAAAAGTTTTTATAAAAAATTGCTTACAGTTGTTTTTAGAGTAATTGAAGGATTTTGTGTTGGTTTTGATGATGTGGATTTTATTAAAAAACTAAGGTTTTGAGGATAAGTGGGGGCAAGTTTAACAAGTGTCCCCGCATACTCTGGAAAAATATGGTTTTTTAAAATTTCATTTTTGTGAAAACTAAGGAGAATCATTATTATTTGATTTAAAGATTTTTAAAGAGTTTTTAAAAAAACCATCCCAAAAGTTCTCAATAGTTTTTATGGTTTTTAAGGTTTTTATAAAAATTGATTTTTATGAAATCTATAAAACAACAGATAATTGAAGCCAAAAAAGAAAAAAGAGAAAGGGAGGGAGAGATGTGGTTTGTAGATTACTGTAACAACTGCAAAACAGGATTGGCTTCAGAATATGATGTTGCCTGCCACCATCCATATTACTGTTGGCATGAAGGCGAAGCAGCTATTGTGCAAGCAGGAATTGTCCGGATAGATGAGTTTAGAAGACTGCATGGATATGTCACATCACAGATGTATTGGCAATATAAGGAGTTAAGAAAAAGGCAGAGCCAGTTAATCTGGCGAGGCAGAAGAAAATTACTGAGGAGTTAGATAATATGTTAGTTGCATTAACAGAAAATGGAAATCGCATTTATGCAGATGAAGCACAAAAAAGAGATGCTAATGGAAATAAGAATAAATTTTATTGTCCGGATTGTGGGTCTGAATTGACACTAAAGCAAGGAAGCAAAAACATATGGCATTTCAGCCACAAGGATGGAAATACAATTTGTCTATTCAGAAAAGGAAAAAGTGGTGAGTCAATCATCCACCAAACAATGAAAAAGAAAATCAAGGAAATTATCGAAAGAGATAATGATGTTGTATTTTCAGAATTGGAATGGAAAATCGGCTCAAGGATTGCAGATTACTATTGTGAAATCAGGGATGCTAGAGGTAATATTCGCAAGGTTGCCGTTGAATGCGTATACAGGCACAATGACATTGATGAGTTTACTAACAAGAGTGAATATTATTTTGATAGGGAAATCTATTGCTTATGGATTTTCAATTTAACTCGTTTTCTAAATAAGGACAATTCCTTTAAAGAAGAGGTGAGGGTTAATGAGATTATTAAAAAAGCACACACGGCATATTTTGGAAAGGTCTTTGCTTTAGACATTGCCAACGAAGTCATATATGCAATTCATCTATCTGGCATACTTCGTGAAACAGAATCTGTTACATTATATGATGAGTTGGGTAATGGATATGATGTTGGTGGAAATAGCTATTTTTTAAGAGGCACGAAATCTCCTGACCCTGTTTTAATTGGTGATTTGTCATTAACTAAGTTTGCCCGCACAAGGGCGGACGGATATTTGGATATGAATCGCAGTGTATGTATGGTGGATTTAGCTAAATGGTGGTGAAAGTGTATGGATAAAATTTATTATATATTTTATATAAAAAATATAATAAACAATATAATAAATAATTGTAATGGAAATGATTGACATGGGAATTACTGATTACATCAAAACTAGATTACTTAACAACCGTGTGGAACAGTACAACACCAAGCGCAGCTATTGGGGTGAAAGTGAAAGGCAACCTAGAGTCGATGGAATAAATACTGGCCTTGATTTGCCGGATGCTCTTCCTCCGGTCATCAACAAGACAATAGCTAATGCACGTTATGCTGTCAAGCTTGACGGTTACACTTCAGGAATATTGAAAAACAGAATTGACAAAGCCAATGTTAATGTGGTGCTTGTTGATAAGGAAAACAAACTCTCCCAAGAGCAGAAACTTACATTAATTCTTTGGGCTCGAAAAATTGACATTCGCCAAATTGCTAAAAACATCCTGCAGGGCGGAATGGTTGACGGTGAAGGTCTAATCAAACCGGTGCAGAGATGGGACAAATCCATAGGAAAATACATCAAGCCGATATTTCTTGAAATCGGTGCTCACGGCTATGGGTTGAAAAAGGAATTCAATGATGACAATGATGTGCAGCTGTACCTGCATGAGATGCCTAAAGATATTGTCAACGGATCACCGGAGGAGTTTGACAATTATGTCAGTGTTGAGGAAGGAACATTGACTGTTAAATACGAACCTGATGAGGTCATTAACTTCATGTACAATGAAATCTACTCGGAAGCACAAAGCATTATCTTAAACTGCCTTGATGACATTTATCATAAATGCAATCTCGAAAGAAATCAGGTTGAAAGAATCAACAAGGACAACATCATTGAAGTCAAACCTTCACTTGACGCTAACGGACAGCCAATAATCATGGAGCTCTCTTCAACTGCTAAGGAAAACCTTTATGCCGATTACGGAACCACTGCAAATTCAAATGTGGCTATTGTGCCTCCTGGAATTGAATCAAAAATCTTAGGTGGTAACAACTACCAGTCCGACTATACAAGGCAGACTGAAATCTTTAGAAACAATATCCTGAGGACTTTCGTCACTCCTCAGTCTCAGGCAGGAAACGAAAGGTCAAACCAGAACGTGGCGGAATACATCAACGATTCGGCCATTACAGGGTTTATTGTTAATGTGGCCAATGACCAGAAATGGGTTTTGAAGTATTGCAATCAGCTTTTGAATATGCAGCTTGAGCTGATGGGTGTAAGTGAAACATTGGATATTTATTTCAGCTATTCAAGAGATGATGTGCTTCGCTACATTATGGAACTCACCGCTGAAGGTGATGAAATCTATAAAAATTATTTAAGTAACTTTGAGGAGGAACAGCCTGTGGGTGAGAGAATCCTTAGTGACAGTGGTGTTGAAATATAAATATTTATATAAAATAAGTAATAAAATATATAATAAATAATATAATAAAAAGTGATTGAGATGAGACATGAACTATTTGAAGTCGGAACATATGACTACTCCGATTTGGATGAAAGGCTAACCAAACCTGTAAGATGGACAGAAGATGATTTAAAAATGATAGCAGAAAACTACCGTGGAGGAATCCCTTTAACCTCAGAGCACGACAATATCTACATCGGCATTGGAAACAATATCGAGTATGAGGAAGGAAAGCTATTCATTGAAGTACCGGACGAACTGGACATGAAAGGAAAAGGCCTTTCTCCCAAAGTTGATGTCTTACTTAAAGATAAAGGAGATTCATTCGGAATTGATACTATGAGCTTAATAGATGTAGGCGTTACCAAACACCCAAGAAAAATAAGATTGTTGAATTCAGAAATAACTGGAGAAACCGGAGCGACAGGTGAAACTGGTGAAAGTGGAAATCGCGAACCTGCACCGCAACCACAGTCAAGTGAAGATAAAAATGTAGCAACAAGCCTACTTTTGGAAAAACTTCAAGGAAAAGATGCAGAAATCGGAAAACTGCAGGATGAAATCAACAGCTTAAAAAAAGAATCCAAAAAGTATGAAAAGATTAAAAAATCCATAGAAGAAAATAAGGAATTCATAGACAATAAAGAGGAAATCCTAAACGAATTGTCAATTTTAAGAAAAGCTGAAAACAAAAGGAAAATAAAAGAGTACGAAGCCAAATACAACTTTAACTATAATGAAAACGCGCAGGATAAGGAAATAATCGATAAGCTATTGTCTGGGGACGTTGATATGGAGCTTATGGAAAAACTTGCTGAGAGAAGAATTAAAATTGAAGCTACCAGTGACGGCTCCACCCCAGGCGGAAGAAATCCTTCAAACTCTGATGAAGTAGGTGAAACTGGAAATGTTGGAGATGAGGATGCTCCATCCTTTAGGACTCGTGAGGAATACAATAAGATATTAAAAGATATGGGTTTTAATCGCACAAGAATTTAGCGATGATGATGTTTTTATTGCTTTTCACCGGAGCTAAACTTCGACATAGGCTCGTTATTTATTTGTTGGGAGGAGTAGTATTTTACTTCTCCCGAAATTTCTTGCATTGAAACCCTTAATGCCTAATTAATGGGGGACAGGCGCCCAATTTAATCAACATTATGGCAATGCAAGGACATAAAGTTTTTCATTACTTAATCCTAGAACCGACAGGTAAACGGCCGGTTCTTAAATTTAACCAAACAATTAATTTTAAATCCATTAATTAGAACACCTGAACTTCAGTTCATCTAATTGACAATATGTTATTTCATAGTTATAGTATGAATATTTAGTTAACTATCAAGCTGTTCAGCAAAACTTTGTGTTTTGATGTACTGATTGCCAGTAATATTTCTTAAAGTGAACAGATATATTGTTACTAATTTTTAACTAATTTTCAGAACTATGTTTTAGAAGATATTATCTTTAATGATTTGATTAAGAACAAAATCATTAGTTTATATAAATATCTTCAAAATTTATTCTCTTTTACTTGTTATTCATCTTTTTTATTTGTTTAATGAATAGTAGTGCAAAAATAATTGTGGCACTCCAAATAATAGCTTTTTGTATGATAATTTCAATAGATAAATCAATATTAATTCCATTAAAAAAATTACTTCCTAGGATGATAAAGTATAATATTGCATAAGATAATATCAACAGACAAATATATGCTAAAAATCCTTCTTTTTTTCTCACTTCAAAAAATAAAACTTTATTTAATTTGTCTGGAATTAATAACAATGTTTGGAATATAATTGTCATGATGAATAATATAATTGCTAAGTTAAAATTTGAATTTAATAAGGTATTGGTATTTATATAACCATAAATACCTAAAAATAAACTCAAAAACCCATATAAACTAGGATGATATCCTAAAACAATTTTATCACCATAAATAGAACTCTCATCATTAAAAACATCAATCCTAAAAAATAAAGCTAAAAAAGGAAGCACCAGTGCAAAAGCAATCAAAGATGATTTTGTTATATTATCAAGTATAAGTCCAATACTTAATATAATTATAATCATGCCGGGCATGAGACATGAAATAGTTTTGGAAATAATTTGATATGTACTTCCTATCCTTAATTTAGAATAAAACCCATACTTTTCGTCAAATCTTTCAAAATATATTAATGGATAAGCTAAACCAATAAAAAATACATAAATACCAAATAATAATAACAATATTAAATATTCCTGTGAATCTATACATAGATATAATAAAATACAAGTTATTATAACTAAAGGCATAAGAATAATCAGAATTCTTTCCTTCATAGATAAACTTCCAGGATTAGTTAAAAAAATATATTTTAATAATTTATCTTTCATAATATCATGCCATATCAAGCAGTAATTCGGTTATTGAATCATAAATAGCTTTATTAATGTTATTGCCATTCCCTTGATATTTTATTGCGATACTTACAATAATAAGCGTTGCAACAATACCAATTAACACGGGAGTTGATGGTAAAAATAATGTAGATGCTAACATATTAGGAATCATTACAGATGCTATCGCTAATGGAAATCCACTTAAAAGATCATTAATTAATTCCATATCTCTATCAGATAGTGTGAAATTCTCTGCCGAGTTATTTCTATTATTAAATTTTGTTATATTATTAATAATATTATTTGTTATAACATCATGGAAACAATAATTGTCTGTAAGATTTGAAATTGCGCCTTTGTATAAAAAATTATTTAAAATTGATAAATCATACATTTCACCATTATTTAAATTTAATTTAAGTTGATATTCAGAATTTCCATTAATTTGAATGATAATATAATTTTCAGAAGAGGTAACAGTGAAATTTTTTTGATTAATAATGCTGTCAAAAATGAAATTAACAGCTGATGTTGATGGAATACCTGCAAAATTTAATGCAATTGTTTCGAATTCGGATAATAGTAATGATGAAATATATCTGCATGTGTAAACATTTTCCCAGATTCCAGTAATTTTATATTTCATTGTTGGATCAGGGCAGTGGACATAAGCAGTGCCACCATATTCAACACCACACATAGAAACTACATAATCTTCTCTAACTGCTGAAACATTACATATGCCTGAAGCATTTTCCATAAATTCATCATACATTTTGATAGTGTTTAGTGCAGTTAAAAAAGTACCATATGAGGCTTTCATGAATCCAACAGGAAAACTACT
>NZ_CACXXB010000033.1 GCF_902771435.1 uncultured Methanobrevibacter sp.
GTCGTAGTCATAAGGTCCGTCATCATAGTCAACTTCGTAGTGCCCGTCATCATAGTCTACTTCATAATACCCGTTGTTATAGTCGACTGCACTTACAGCGCATGCCGAGAAAATAACGCAAAGTACTGCCAATATTGCGAATAGTTTTGTTTTAGTCTCCATCGTTATCACCAATCCCTAAATTAAAATCGAAATGTGTCGTTTTTGTTTTTGATTTAACACATCTCTGCACAAGCAAATATATGAATAAGTACATATATAAAGTTTTTCGAGTGTGAATGCTCACTTGCATCTTAAAAAATAAAATAAACTAATTTAAAGACTTTTTATAAAAAATAATCGGTTCACAAGCTACTTCCAAAATTATTATGGATAATGAGTTTAATTTTTAAAAAATAACCTCATTCAAAATTTAAACAATTATCCAATTACTTCTTTAAGATTCATATCAAAAAAATCATTTTTTAATCCAAAGCAACAGTTTGTAAACTATTTTTTACTAAATTTATTTATATTTTCATTTATATATTTTTTAAATGTATTGAATGTTATCTGCAAAAAAATTTGATTTTAATATTTTTTGTTAAGCATAAAACATTTTATTGAATTAGAATTATGGTGTCAAGAAAATGAAGTACAAAAAAATCATGATAACACTGGTGCTCGCTATATTTCTATTCACAATAGCGACTGCAAGTGCAGGTGATGTGAATGATACTGCAGTGGCCAGTGAAGATATAGGGCAGATGGAATTGTCCTCAAATGATGGAGTAATAGAGGATAATCTGCAAATAAGCGAAGAAAATAATACAGTGATACAAATAAACAATGAAAAAAGTGTGAGTGAAGGAAATTCGGAAATATTGGGTGCTGATGAAGGTACTTATGCAGATTTAAGAAATGATATTAGTAATGGGGGAATTTTAACCAAAAGCTTTTACCGCTATGTAAATGGTAATGGAAATACAATTGAAATTAAATCTACTATGACCATTGAGGGTAACGGTGCAATTATTGACATGTCCGGAATTAATATGCCTACATTTAGGGTATCTGCGGCGAATGTAATATTTAAGGATTTGACTATTCAAAATGCTAAATACGTTATTAATCCGGGTCATGGTGCAGAATGTGCTGCTGCTATTTGTGTTCATAGTTTAGATCCTTGTATTTTGATAAATTGTAATTTTGTTAATAACCAAGCCAATTACGGTGGTGCAGTTCATTTTGATGGTGAGGGCATTATGATAAATTGTACTTTTACTGGCAACTCTGCTATTGAGATAGGTGGTGCAGTTAATGCCCAACATGGAACTGCGATAAATTGTTTTTTTTCTAATAACTCTGCGACTAAATCGGGTGCAATTTTTTGGGAAGAAGGCAGTGTGACAGATTCTAATTTTAGTAATAACAAAGCAATTTATGGAGGGGCTATTTTTATTGACAGATTATCTAGTACTCAGGTGACAAATTGTAATTTTAATAATAACTCTGCTTCTTATAATGGTGGTGCGGTTTATTTATCTAATTCAGGCAATGTCAAAAATTGTAATTTTAGTGATAACCATGCAGACGCGGGAGGTGCAGTTTACTTCGATAGTAATGGTGCTGTGACAGATTGTAATTTTATAGGCAACACTGCCATTAGTAATGGTGGTGCAGTTTACTTCTATGATAAGGGTACTGTGACAGATTGTAATTTTACTGATAACAAAGCATATAGAGGTTACAGTTATGGTGGTGCAATTTCCTTCAATGGCAATGGTGACGTGATAAATTGTAATTTTGTTGATAATCATGCTACCTATAGTGGTGGTGCAATCGATTTCAATGTGAACTCTATGGGGTCTGTAACAAATTGTAATTTTATCAATAACTCCGGAGAATATGGTGGTGCAATTTATATCATTGAAAAATATGTTAGTGTTGAAAATTGTAATTTTAGTGATAACCAAGCAACCTATGGCGGTGCTATTGTGAGGGAGACAGGTAGTGTTGAAAATTGTAATTTTAATGATAACCATGCAGACCAGGGAGGTGCAGTTTACTTATATAATGATTGTAATTTTACAGGCAACACTGCTAATAATGCAGGTGGTGCAGTTTACTTCTATGATAAGGGTACTGTGACAGATTGTAATTTTAATAATAACTCTGCTATTAGTGATGGTGGTGCGGTTTATTTATCTAATTCAGGAAATGTCAAAAATTGTAATTTTAATGATAACCATGCAGACGAGGGAGGTGCAGTTTACTTCGATAGTAATGGTGCTGTGACAGATTGTAATTTTATAGGCAACACTGCCATTAGTAATGGTGGTGCAGTTTACTTTAGGGTTAAAGGTACTGTGACAGATTGTAATTTTACTGATAACAAAGCATATAGAGGTTACAGTTATGGTGGTGCAATTTTCTTCAATGGCAATGGTGACGTGATAAATTGTAATTTTGTTGATAATCATGCTACCTATAGTGGTGGTGCAATCTATTTCAATGTGAACTCTATGGGGTCTGTAACAAATTGTAATTTTATCAATAACTCCGGAGAATATGGTGGTGCGATTTATATCATTGAAAAATCTGTTAGTATTAAAAATTGTTATTTTACTAATAACCAAGCCACCTATGGCGGTGCTATTGTGAGGGAGACAGGTAGTGTTGAAAATTGTAATTTTAATGATAACCATGCAGACCAGGGAGGTGCAGTTTACTTATATAATTTTACTTATATAATAATAGTGCTGTGACAGATTGTAAATTTACAGGCAACACTGCTAATAATGCCGGTGGTGCAGTATTCTTCGAGAATGATGGTGAAGTGAGTGGTTCTAATTTCACTGACAACAAAGTAACAAGTAATAACGGTCGTGGCGGTGCGGTTTACGCTAACGGTAATGTTAATGTGAAAGATAGTGAGTTTTATAATAACCAAGCGTTGATTTATGGAGGTGCAGTTTATTTTGGAGATGTCGGAAATGTAGGGCGTTGTGAATTTTACGGCAATATCGTGACCGAGGGAAACGGTGGTGCTGTCTATATGAATTCAGGTAGTGTGACATCTTCTAGTTTTACAGGCAATAATGCTACTTCCGGTTCTGCAATTTATTTCTCCAACACTAATCCTAAAACAAATAATACTATTTCAAATTCTATTTTCTTAGACAATAGGGCAAATGTGGATGAAAATATTCCTTTACACGTGACACTAAATGATAACCAAATTGAAATTATTTTCTCAGGTCAGAATAACCTTATAAATGCGATTTATTCTAATAGTAATATGGAGGTCCGTTTAACCAGTGTGACTTATTGGAGCTCAGAAGGTATTTCAACCACAGGCCCTAACCCTGTCAAGCCATCCAGATCCACTAGGGAAGCAGGTCAAAATATAACTGTTGGAATTGTAAATAATGCAGGTATTGTTTTTAATGATGTTATCATCACAAATGATGAAGGAAAGGTTATTTTGAATCAAAATCTTGATGGCAACTTTTACATTAGTATTCGCCATGATGAAGATACCTATTATACATCAGCTGACTATATATCTTCAAATATGAGGTTCTATGTAAATGTAACTTCTCTTACAACTGACAAGATGACTGTAAACCTCACTGCAAATTCCAATATATATAATGAAGTTGTGCAAGGTTATTTACAGTTTGTTTTACCAAACGGTGATATCATCGATGCTAATTATGGTGCTAACGGTACCTGGTGGGCAGAATATACATTTGATGACTATGGAGTTTATCCGATAAGTGCATTATATAATGGATTAAATAATGTTAATATCCAGAATGGAACTGTTATCATCACTGATACTTATTCAACATTAACGCTGGAGGATGTAGTTTTAAATATTGGTGAATCAATCAATCTAACTGTGATGACTAAAAATGCAACTGGTATAACTGCAATGATTGACGGCAAGGAGGTCAGTGTTGTCAATAATTTCACCATTCCGATTTCAGGTTTGGATAAAGGCAATTATACATTAACAGTAACAACAATACCTGTTTTTGGCTATAACTCCGTAACAAAAAACGCTACAATAACAGTTATCAGCAGGAATACAAACATAAATGTTGACGTTGCTTTTGGTGAGATAGTCAATGATGTGCGCATTACCGCTACTGTTAATCCATCTGCTACTGGAGTTATTGAGTTTGTCATTGGAGATAAACTTGTTTATGTACCGGTTAATAAAGGAAAAGCTGTTTATGAGGTATTTTTACCACTTGGAGATTATGATGTTGACGTATATTACTCTGGAGATTCCGTATTCAATCCTAACTCAACATCTAAATCATTTAGTGTTAAAGAAGGAGGTAAGAAGGATACTGTGGTTATTGCTACTCCTATGGTTAATGGTGAATCTGTTTCTATCATGGTTGTTGTTACAGACAGAAGCAGCTCAAGCAGCAATGACCTTACAAATTACCTTTCAGGACTCATTGGCGGAGGATCAGAAGGAGGCTCCAACGACGCATTAAACGCAATCATCAGCGGAGCAATCAGCGCAGCAACCGGCACCGAATCCGGCGAATACAGCGCACTAACAAACGTCATCTCAGGATTCATAGGCGACTACCTAGGAGGCGGAAATTCAGGAGGTTCAGGCGATTCTGATTCCCTGACAGCTCTTATCACCAATATTGCAGGTGTTGCTGCTGGTGATGCATATGGTCCTGCCGGCACAATCGCAGTCAACCTAGTATCCAACCTCATCTTCGGAGGTTCCAGTTCAGGCTCAGGTTCAACTCCCGAAGGTTCATCCGACATCAACGGAATGGCAACTATTAAAATTGACAATGTAGAACATCCTGTTGAAGTGAGAAATGGAATGGGTGTTTTTACTTCTACTTTTACTCCTGGACGTTATGATGCAGATGTGGAATTTCTGGGCAATGATAAATACAACTCTTCAAGCACATCCACATCATTTACCGTTAAAGAAGAAACCAAAAAAGACACCACCGTTATTGCAACACCAATGGTCAACGGCGAAACCGTCTCAATCATGGTCGTCGTCACAGACGGAAACAGCATTAACAGCGATGACCTTACAACTTACCTCACCGGACTCATCGGCGGCGGATCAGAAGGAGGCTCCAACGACGCCCTAAACGCAATCATCAGCGGAGCAATCAGCGCAGCCACCGGCACCGAATCCGGCGAATACAGCGCACTAACAAACGTCATCTCAGGATTCATAGGCGACTACCTAGGAGGAGGAAACTCAGGAAGCTCAGGAAACTCCGACTCCCTAACAGGACTCATCACAAACATAGCAGGCATTGCAGCCGGAGACGCATACGGCCCAGCAGGCACAATCGCAGTCAACATAGTATCCGGCCTCATCTTCGGAGGCTCCAGTTCAGGTTCAGGTTCTGAAGGTTCATCCGACATCAGCGGAATGGCAACTATTGAAATCAACAATGTAAAATATGCCGTTGAACTAAAAAATGGAATGGGCGTATTAACTACTAATTTTAATCCGGGAGACTATGATGCAGATGTAAACTACCTAGGCAATGATAAATACAACCCTTCAAGCACATCCACATCATTTACCGTTAAAGAAGAAGCCAAAAAAGACACTACCGTTATTGCAACACCAATGGTCAACGGCGAAACCGTCTCAATCATGGTTGTCGTCACAGATGGAAGTGGCGCCAGCAGCGATACCCTTACAAATTATCTTTCAGGACTCATCGGCGGCGGGTCAGAAGGAGGCTCCAACGACGCTTTAAACGCAATCATCAGCGGAGCAATCAGCGCAGCCACCGGCAGTGAATCCGGCGAATACAGCGGACTGACAAACGGAAGCTCAGGAAGCTCAGGAAGCTCAGGAAACTCCGACTCCCTAACCGGACTCATCACAAACATAGCAGGTGTCGCAGCTGGAGACGCATACGGCCCAGCAGGCACAATCGCAGTCAACATAGTATCCGGCCTCATCTTCGGAGGCTCAGACTCAGGATCCAGCTCAGGTTCAGGTTCAGCTCCCGAAGGTTCATCCGACATCAGCGGAATGGCAATCATTGAAATCAACAATGTAAAATATGCTGTTGAACTAAAAAATGGAATCGGCGTTCTCAATTCCAATTTCAACCCAGGAGAATATGATGCAGATGTAAATTACTTAGGCAATGATAAATACAACCCTTCAAGCACATCCACATCATTTACCGTTAAAGAAGAAGCCAAAAAAGACACCACAGTTATTGCAACACCAATGGTTGACGGCGAATCCGTCTCAATCATGGTCGTCGTTACAGGCGAAAACAGCATTGACAGCGATACCCTTACAAATTATCTTTCAGGACTCATTGGGGGCGGATCAGAAGGAGGCTCCAACGACGCTTTAAACGCAATCATCAGCGGAGCAATCAGCGCAGCCACCGGCAGTGAATCCGGCGAATACAGCGGACTGACAAACGAAGCTCAGGAAGCTCAGGAAATTCAGATTCCCTAACCGGACTCATCACAAATATAGCGGGCATTGCAGCAGGTAACGCTTACGGTCCTGCAGGCACAATTGCAGTCAACCTAGTATCTAACCTCATCTTCAGCGACTCAGGTTCTGGTTCTGAAGGTTCACCTTCCGAAAGTTCATCCCCTATCAATGGTATAGCAATTATTGAAATCAACAATGTAAAATATGCTGTTGAGTTGGAAAATGGAATCGGCGTTCTCAATTCCAATTTCAACCCAGGAGACTATGATGCAGATGTAAACTATCTGGGCAATGATAAATACAACCCTTCAAGCACATCCACATCATTTACCGTTAAAGAAGAAACCAAAAAAGACAGTAAAGTTATTGCAACTCCTACAGTTAATGGCGAATCCGTTTCAATCAGGGTTGTTGTCAGTGACAAAGACAATGATGACGATTCATCCGGCATAAGCGGTATGGTAACTATTGAAATTGGAAATGCCAAATATGCTGTTGAGTTGGAAAATGGAATCGGCGTTCTCAATTCCAATTTCAACCCAGGAGACTATGAAGCTGATATAAACTATTTAGGTAATAATGAATACAACCCTTCAAGCACATCCACATCATTTACAGTTACAAATAAGACCAAGATGGATGCAAAGGTTACTGCCGTTCCATCCGTCAACGGAAAAACAGTTACCATCAACATAGCTGTAAGTTCTGATGGTGCTTCTGCTGTTCCTTCAGGCAATGTTACTGTTGGTGTTTCAGGACAGAATTTCCTTCTTCCTTTGGATAATGGAAATGCAGTTTTCACATATGATTTCTTCCCTGGAATATATAATGGACTTGTAACATATTATGGTGATGATAACTTCAATATGGCTTCAACAGACGTTTCATTCACAGTAAATGAGATTTCAACTGAGCTGAAAAACACAACAATTGGCGTTACAGCCAGTTCTGTCGATAATAATGTGACAATAACTGCCAGTGTTAATCCTATGGCCAGTGGCCTTATAGAATTTAATATCGAAGGCAATGCCGTATACATTGCCATCAATAATGGTAAGGCCGTTTATAAAACAAATCTGCCTGCTGGAGACTATGAGGTAACAGTAACTTATATGGGTGATTCCAACTTCAATGGAAACAGCACATCCACAGACTTCACAGTATCAGATCATGTCAAACAGAACACTCCAATCGAATATGATGTTGTATCTTCAGAATATGGTGCAAACATTACCGTTACAGTAAATGAAAGGGCAACCGGATTTATAGAGTTCACATTAAATGGCAACAGCATTTATGCTAAAGTTGATAAAGGCAAAGCAAAATGGAACACAATGCTGCTTCCTGGAAATTATGTAGTGACTGCAACTTACCTTGGTGATGATGAATTCAACAGCAATACAACCGATATTCCAATCACCATTTACGACAACTCTCTTAAAGACACAACAATAACTGCTGACGTTTCTGTTGTTGAAAATAACATTACCATTACTGTTGATGTTGATTCTGCTGCCACAGGTCTTGTCAGATTTGACATCGCCGGACCTGAAACCTACACAGTTTATACTGAAATTAAAAATGGTCAGACCGTTCTTTATGATACATTAAAGACCGGCAATTACACAGCCGTTATAACCTACATGGGCGATGAAAATTTCAATCCTAATTCAACCGAACTGGAATTCACAGTTGTCGGACATGTCAAAAAGGACACCCCAATTACAGCAAACGCAACTGTAAACGGAGACATGGTCACCATTGATGTTAATGTTGATTTAAATGCTACAGGCTATGTAACATTCAGCATAATGGGCAAAACATTAATAGCCGAAATCTCAAAAGGAAAAGCAACTTTAACAGATTTCTATGCCTCAGAAACATACCAAGTAGATGTAGAATACCTGGGCGATGAAAACTATAACGCCAACAGCACAACAGTATCATTCACCGTCATAGAAACTGACAGTGAACTTAAAAACACAACAATCAACGTTGACGTTGTAAGCAATGAAAACAATGTTAAAATCACCGCCCAAGTCGACAGTCATGCAACCGGCCTCATAGAATTCAATATCGCAGGTCAAGCAGTATATATCCCTGTAAACAACGGCATTGCAACCTATGAAACCATATTAACAGCTGGCGATTATAATGTAACTGCAACATACCTTGGAGACGAACGCTTCAACCCAAACAGAACCTCAAAAGAATTTACAGTTACTGACCACATCAAAAAGAACACTACAATCGTTGCCGACGTTGATGTCGACGGTTATGATGTCACCATAACAGTAAGTGTCGATTCCAATGCTACCGGTTTCGTTAAACTGGTTAACGGAGAAAATACCATAAATATTGAAATTGCTGACGGCAAAGCAACATAAACCGCATTCAGCTTTACTGTTGATGAGATTTCTCTTAAAAACACAACAATAGTCGCTGACGCTTCAGTTGTTGAAAACAACGTAACAATAACAGTTGATATTGATCCTAATGCCACAGGCCTTGCCAGATTTGACATCACAGGACCTAAAAACTACACAGTTTATACCGAAGCTGAAAATGGCCAGGCCGTTCTTGATGACAACTTAATGGCAGGCAATTACACAGCCGTTATCACCTACATGGGCGACGACAATTTCAACCCTAACTCCACAGATTTAGAGTTTACTGTTGTCGGACATGTCAAAAAGGACACCCCAATTACAGCAAACGCAACTGTAAACGCAGACCTGGTCACTATTGAAGTTAAAGTAGATTTAAATGCTACAGGCTATGTAACATTCAGCATAATGGGTACAACCTTAATAGCCGAAATTGCTGACGGAAAAGCAGTATTTACTGATTTCTATGTCCCAAGCACATACCAAGTTGAGGTAGCTTACATGGGCGATGACAACTATAACGCCAACAGCACAACAGTATCATTCACAGTCATTGAAAATGCCACAGAACTCAAAAACACTACAATCAAAGTTGACGTTGAAAGCAATGAAAATAATGTTAAAATCACCGCCCAAGTCGAAAGTCTTGCAACCGGCCTCATAGAATTCAATATCGCAGGTCAAGCAGTATATATCCCTGTAAACAACGGTATTGCAATCTATGAAACAATATTGGGCGCCGGCAATTATAGTGTGGATGTGACTTATCTCGGTGATGAACACTTCAATCCAAACAGAACCTCAAAAGAATTTACAGTCTCAGGACACGTCAAAAAGAACACTACAATCGTTGCCGACGTTGATGTCGACGGTTATGATGTTGTCATAACAGTAAGTGTCGATTCCAATGCTACCGGTTTCGTTAAACTGGTTAACGGAGAAAATACCATAAATATTGAAATTGCTGACGGCAAAGCAACATATACACATTCAATGCAATTTACTTAGGAGATGAAGACTTTAACACAAATGAAACCGCATTCAGCTTTACTGTTGATGAGATTCCTCTTAAAAACACAACAATAACTGCTAACGCTTCAGTTGTTGAAAACAACATAACAATAACAGTGGATGTTGATCCTAATGCCACAGGCCTTGTCAGATTTGAGATTACCGGACCTGAAAACTACACCGTTTATAGTGAAGTTGAAAATGGTCGGGCCATCATTGATGATACCTTAATGAGCGGCAATTACACTGCTCATGTCACATACATGGGCGACGATAATTTCAACCCTAACTCCACAGATTTAGAGTTTACTGTTGTCGGCCATGTCAAAAAGAACACTCCAATTTCAGCCGTTCCTGAGGTAAGCGGAGACCTGGTCACCATTACCGTTAATGTTGACCCTGCTGCTACAGGCTATGTGACATTTAATTTTAGAGGTAAAACCTTAATTGCTGAAGTTACAGATGGAAAAGCGGTATTGGCTGATTTCTATAATTTTGGAACCCACAGAATTGATGTGACTTACACAGGTGATGAGAACTACAATGCCAACAGCACAACCGTTTCATTTACTGTTATTGAAAAGGTCGGTGAAATGAAAAACACTACAATCAAGGTTGATGTGGAAAGCACTGAAAACAATGTTACAATCACCGCCCAAGTCGAAAGTCTTGCAACCGGCCTTATAGAGTTCGATATTGCCGGTCAATCAGTTTATATTGCAGTAATTAATGGTGTTGCAACCTATAAAACCATGTTGGCTGCCGGTGACTACGAGGTTGGTGTAAGTTACCTTGGTGATGCACATTACAACCCAAACAGTACTTCAAAAGAATTTACAGTTACCGGTCACGTCAAAAAGAACACTACAATCGTTCCTGACGTCGATATGGTTGGTTATGATGTTGTCATAACAGTAAGCGTGGATTCCAATGCTACCGGTTTCATTAAACTGTCAGATGGCAACAGCACCGTAAATCTTGAAGTTGAAAACGGCAATGTAACATATGAAGGAATATTTTTACCTGGCGAATACACATTCACTGCAATTTACTTAGGAGACATTAACTATAACGCAAATGAAACCTCATTCAGCTTTACTGTTGACAAATGTTGATCCTGATGCCACAGGCCTTGTCAGATTTGACATCACAGGACCTGAAAACTACACCGTTTATACTGAAGTTAAAAATGGTAAGGCTGTTCTTAATGATACCTTAATGACCGGCAATTACACTGCAATTGTCACATACATGGGCGACGACAATTTCAATCCTAATTCAACCGAACTGGAATTCACAGTTGTCGGACATCTTAAAAAGGACACTCCAATTTCAGCAAATGCTACTGCAATCGGAAACATGGTTACCATTACCGTTGATGTTGATCCGGCTGCTACTGGCTATGTGACATTCACCATAATGGGCAAAACATTAATTGCTGAAGTTATAAACGGAAAAGCATCATTGACAGATTTCTACAACCCTGAAACATACCAAGTTGATGTAGAATACATGGGTGATGAAAACTATAATACCAACAGCACAACCGTTTCATTTACTGTTGTTGGAAATGTCAATGAACTCGAAAACACTACTATTGACGTTGATGTTGTAAGCAATGAAAACAACGTTACAATCACAGCTAAAGTCGACAGTCTTGCAACCGGCCTTATAGAATTCAATATCACAGGTCAAGCCGTATATATTCCTGTAAACAACGGTGTTGCAACCTATGAAACCATGTTGGCTGCCGGTGAGTATAATGTAACTGCAACATATCTTGGAGACGAACGCTTCAATCCAAACAGTACTTCAAAAGAATTTACAGTTACCGGTCACGTCAAAAAGAACACTACAATCGTTCCTGACGTTGACATGGTTGGTTATGATGTTGTCATAACTGTCAGCCTAAATTCCAATGCTACAGGATTTGTAAAACTGTCAGATGGCAACAGCACCGCAAATCTTGAAGTTGCAGACGGTAAGGCAACATATAAAGGAATATTTTTACCTGGCGAATACACATTCACTGCAATTTACTTAGGAGACATTAACTATAACGCAAATGAAACCTCATTCAGCTTTACTGTTGACACAATAACAGTCAATGTTGATCCTAATGCCACAGGCCTTGTCAGATTTGACATCACAGGACCTGAAAACTACATCGTCTATACTGAAGTTGAAAATGGTCAGACCGTTCTTGAGGATACCTTAAAGACCGGCGATTATACTGCTGTTATCACTTACATGGGCGATGACAACTATAATGCAAACAGCACAACCGTTTCATTTACTGTGGGTAAAAAACAGGCAATCAGTTTAAAAGAATCCAGATTCAGGAACCTGACAGTCGGAAATGATTTTGTCATTTATATAGTCTTAAAAGATGAAACAGACAATATTATTGCAAATGCTCCTATAACATATACAATAAACGGCACTGCAGGCACAACAACCACTGCCGCTGACGGTTCATTTACAATCAAGGCTGCAAACGGGGCAAAGGTTTTCATCAAATATGCAGGAAATGAAACAATTCTGCCGACCAATTTAACATTGACAATAAATATTCCGGCTCCTTCCGTTGTTAAAATTGCTACTCACTTTGACATTGCAGACAGGGCAATAACCATTAACGGATATGCCGTAGACGGTCCTGCAAACGAACAGGGAATATACTACGCAACAACATTGCTTGATGCAAACGGCAAGCCGGTTTCCAATGTATACATTGAATTTGCAGTAAACAACAAAATCTACAACAGGACAACCTATGAAAACGGCAGCTTCAAGCCTTACAAGCTCAACATGATAAGGGCTGGAAGATACACAATGGCATTCAACTTTGCAGGCGATGACAACTACACCAACGCATTCGCATGCGTATGTGTGGACCTGGACAAAAAGCCGATTACAATCAAGGCTTCAGCCAAAACATACAAAGTTGCCACCAAAACCAAAAAATACACAGTAACCCTGTCCACAATCAAAGGTGTGGACGGTAAGATGTATTTAAGCCCTAAAGTAGTCAAACTCACTGTAAACGGCAGAACATATACGGCTAAAACAAATGCAAAATATCAGGCCACCTTCAAAATAAACAACTTGAAGAAAGCTGGAAAATACATTGCCAAAATCACTTATAAAGGTGATAAAACCTACGAAGCCGCAAGCAAGAAAGTAAAAATAACAGTTAAATAGAAAGGTTTAAATCCTTTCTAATTTTTTTCTTTTTTTAAAACACACCAAACCTCATTTAAAAATATCTTTCACCAACAATGAATATCTTAACGACTGATATAGTGAGGATATATCCCACAAACAAAATGCGGCCAGAAACCGAAAAGCCTGCAGTTAATGTAAAACACAGTCAAAATTAATGAAACTCAAAGCCCAAGGTTCAATTTAATTCCAGCCATGCACACAAAATAACGACTCCTTTAATTACTATTAGAAACAAAGATTCAAATATGAAAGTCAAAGATGGAATAATAGGTTTGATAGTTGGAGATGCCCTGGGCGTTCCGGTAGAGTTTACAACCAGGCGTGAGCGTGAAGCAGACCCCGTCACCGACATGAGGGAATACGGAACCTACGACCAGCCAAAGGGAACATGGTCCGATGACTCCTCCATGACAATAGCTACAATGGCAAGCATCACCCACAGACAGAAAATTGACTACGAGGACATCATGAAGGAATTCCTCAACTGGGCATATCTTGATGACTACACAAACAGCGCCAGCGGAACATTTGACATGGAAAACACCACATCAAGGTCCCTTAGAAGATATGCCGACGGAGCACCTGCCCTCAAATCAGGGGGAACAGGCGAACGTGACAACGGAAACGGATCGCTTATGAGGATTCTGCCTCTGGCATTCATCAAAGACATCGACTACGACACTGTCGAAGCGGTCTCATCCCTGACACACGCACACGAGATATCCAGAACAGCATGCGCATTATATGTAGAAATAGCAAAATCAATGATTGAAAATGACCTTGAAATCAAAGAGCACATTGACAACGCATGTGATAAAATAAAAGAGCACTATAAGGATTCTGAAGTGCTTGGGAAATTTGAGAGAATCTTTTCGAATGATTTGGATGACGTTCGGGGAAGGTCATTTGTTGTCGGTTCGCTTGAATGCGTAATTCACTGTATGCTAACTACCGACAGCTACAGAAGCGCAGTTTTAAAGGCAGTCAATTTCGGTGAAGACACCGACACAACCGCTGCGATTTGCGGAGGCCTTGCCGGAATCTATTACGGATATGACTCAATACCTCAGGATTGGGTAAATTCAATCACCTGCATCGAGGAGGTCAAGTCACTGTGCGCCAAATATGAGAAGTTCTGTGATGAGGGCTAACTGACGAATTTTCAAAAAGGCCATCACCAGATTTTCAGGAAATATCTGCATTATAACGGATGAATTTGCTAAAAATCGGAAATTTTTATACATGTTTATATAATACGATGACAATAATATATTATCATGATTGGAACAATAATAGCAATAGTGTTCATATTGATTGTCGTTGCCGCATGCTGTTCAAGTGACAGCGGCTCAACAAACACAAACAGCAACACCTACCAAAGCAGAACTGTGAATACACGCAGAACAAACAGAAATTACCCGCCAAGCACATATTCCGAATGTCCGTCCTGCGGAGCGCCGGGATATGACGGATACTGCGAGTACTGCGGATATCCGGACATAAATCAGGGATGGATTGGAGAAAATTACTAGACCGCACCCACTTAGACCTCAATACACGGCACAAAATTAATATAAACATAACCTAAAATATATTATCATGGTGATTAAAATGAGGTTTAAGAGAATATTATTCATCAGTATTGTGCTGATTGCATTAACTGTCGGTGCAGTCAGCGCCCATGACAATTCAACACTGATGTCGGATAACAGTGCAGACGCACAGACAGCAAAGACATTTGCAGATGTTCAAAGCATCATCAATTCAGCAAATGAAAACGACACAATTGAACTTGACGGATATTATGAGGGAAGCGGAACACCAATCAAAATCAGCAAGGCCATAACCATCAACGGGAACAATGCGGTTCTGGACGCAAAATCCCAGTCCAAAATCATTGAAGTTAGACTGGAGGATTCCACAAACAAAGTATTTTTAAACGGCATAACATTTACAAACGGACACTCCACAAGAAATGCCGGTGCAATCAACGGAGGCACACTTACAGACTGCAGCTTTAAAAACTGCATTGCAGACCAGAGAGGAGGCGTGGCAACTGACAGCATCCTCAACAGATGTACCATAACCAACTGCCATGCGCAGAGAGGAGGAGCATTATATGACTCCACCGCCAACGACTGTACATTTAAAAACTGCTACAGTGAAATGAACGGAGGCGTTCTTGTAAACGGCAAGGCAACCGGATGTGAAATCATAAACTGCTATTCCGGAACCTATGGAGGAGCAATCTTTGACGGTTCAGCATACGACTCAACATTCAGGAACTGTACCTCAGGTGAAGACGGAGGGGCAATAACTTCAGGATTTGCAGTGGGATGCTCATTTACAGACTGCAAAGCTGGAAACAAATTCAAAAACGACCACAACCATGACGGAGGAGCCATCGCAAACGGCTGGGCAGACAGATGCAACTTCACAAACTGCCGTGCCGACAAATTCGGAGGCGCAATCTATAACGGTTCAGCAACCAATTCAATTTTCAAAAACTGCAGATGCGGAGACACCAAACTTAAAGTGGTCGATTCCAAAACAAGCTATTTGGGTACCGGTGACGGCGGTGCAATATTTAAGGGTTCAGCAACAGGCTGCAGCTTCATCGACTGCTACACCGAAAACTATGGCGGTGCAATTGACAGCGGAAACGCTTATTATTCCAATTTTACAAACTGCGGATGCCGTAAGGACGGCGGTGCCATAAGCAAAGGAAATGCTGAAAACTGCATTTTCACAAAATGCTACACAACAAGCGACGGCGGAGCCATTGACCAGGGAAAAGCCACAAACTGTGAATTCATCAAATGCCAGTCCGTAAAATACGGCGGCGCAATCAACAAAGGGGAAGCAATAAACTGCAAGTTTACAGACTGCAAATCCACCACATCAAGCGGAGGATCCCTTAGAGGAAGTGCAAACAACTGTACATTCACCAATTCCTTTGCAGATATGGACGGCGGTGCTATATATGACGGTTCTGCAACCAAATGTACCTTCACCAACTGTAAGGCAAACAGATGCGGAGGAGCAATCTATTACGGAAACGCCAAAAACTGTGTCTTTACAAACAATCACGCAAAATCATGCGGAGGAGCGATAAGCGCTGCAATCTACGGAACCCCTGAAGAAAAATACAACCTTCACAAATGCACAGCAACAAACTGCAAGTTTACAAAAAACTCTGCCGAATTATGCGGCGGTGCATTATGCGGAGTGGCATACTCTTCATCAACATTCAAATCAAATTCCGCTCCTAAAGGAAAAACCGTAGGCCATTACGTCTCACTAAGCAAAGTTACAGTGAAAAAGTCAGCTTCAAAACTTGTTCTCACAACTAAGCTACTCAGAAGCTATGACGGCAAAAAGGTCGTATTCAAATTCAACGGCAAAAAATACAATGTAATGACCAAAGCGGGCGTTGCTAAAGTCACCATTCCAAAATCTGTCCTAAAAAAACTTAAGGTCGGCAAAAAAATCACCTACCAGGCAACCTGCGTTGGCGAAACCATAAAATATACAGTTAAAGTCAAAAGATAGGGTTCGACACCCTATTTTTAACTATTTTTTAAAAATAATCTTTCTTGAAATTACGGGAGAAAAAAGCATGAAATTAATCATGCTTTTAAAATGAAAAAAAAGAGAATGAAAGGGAGAGTGTTAAAGCATGAAATCAGTCATGCCTTAACATTGGGATAGAAATTTAATTTTACTTATCTTTTTCTTAAGACAGATATGCCGCCAACTACGGCAAGACATCCTAATAAGATAACTAAAGGATTACCGGTTGCAGGTAAAATGCTGTTGACGCCATTGATACCGGTTGAGTTTGATACATCACCGCCCGCAGCAGGAGTGGAGTTGGTTGCGTTATCCATTGCTGCTTCATTGTGAGCTGCATCAGGAGGAATTATTGTACCGTTGTGACCGTCTTGACTTCCGTCCAAGTAAGGATCCATACCGGCAGCGTGTTGTGCTTCATCGTGACTGTTGTCAGGTGGAATGATTGCACCGTCATGTCCGTCATGACTGCTTCCGTCCATAAAAATACCATCATCAGCTGACATTGCATCAACGTCGTCAGCTGCACATACTGCGCATGCAGAGCATAATACGCAGAAGATTGCGAGAATTGCGAATAATTTTGTTTTAAGTTCCATGTTATCACCATTTAAATTTTGTGTAGAAAGTTAATTTGAAATTAGTCAGGTAATTTCAAATCAACTCCCCACTGCACAAGTAAATATATAGAAAAGACCATATATAAAGTTTTTCGAGTGCAAGTGCTCACTTGCATCTTAAAAAATAAAATAAAGAAATTTAAAAACTTATTTTAAAAAATAAAGAATTTTAAAGAGTTAACTTTAACATTAACCTGTGAAAAAATAGCTAAAGCCTAACACCAATATGCAACATGTCATGTTTTCATTCATTTAGAGGGTGAAATCTGAATATGTCCAATTTGGCACTTGCAGAATTGTTTATTTCCTCTTCACTAAAGTATAGTGATTCAATAAGTTCCAGTCTCGGTTGTGTAGGCAGATAAAGCTTATATTCGATGGTAGAATAATAAAAAAAAATCAGAATATCTCGAGGATTTCTTTTAAAAGACTCTTCAATCCTTTTTAGAACTTCACTGAAAATCCTCGTAGAGAAGGGATTGAAAAAATAAAAGCGGTTTGCCCCATCAGGAACGTAATCCTCGGCCTTGGAGCGGATAAAAATGACATCTTCACAGTCCCCATAGCTTTTAAGGTTTTTGTCTGCCTCTTCAAGCAGCTTTTCGCTGTGATCTATTCCGATGACCCTGCATCCAACCTGGCTATTGATAAAAAAGCCTATTCGCCCCTTTCCGCAGCCGTAATCAACTACAACATCCTCCTTTTTGAGAATCTTCAAGCTAGCCAGCCTTTCCAAAACAACATAGGGTGTCGGGTCATAGCCGTAGTTCTGCAAATCCTCCTCGCTGTAGTCGACGCTTTCAGTTGAAATATTCAATTTCGAATCCCAGTTCAAATCATAAGAGTTCTGCATAATTTTCCACTAAAAAAATCTATGAAATAATATATATCAAACCAGTCTAATAAGCTTTGACCATAGCGTGTGAGAAAACCCCGGCTTCAAAAAGCCGGAGCGTTCAATAAGCCTTTAAAAAAAAGAAAATAAAAAGGGAGATATTAAAAGTATGAATTTGTCATACTTTTAATTATATGGAAAAATGGTGCGAAGTAAAAAACCTTCGAAACCACTTAATGGGTTTTACAAATCTCTAAAGTTAAAGAAACTCTTTAACTTCAAATAATCATATAAACAACAACATATATAAAGTTTTTCGAACGTAAGTGCTTACTTGCATTGTTAAATAGTAAAAAAAAGATAGAAAAAGAGTATTTTAAAAAATAAAGATTGATTAAACGCTAATATAACCATTAGCGTTATTACTGTCATCTGAAGCTATGGAATTATTGCCATAGTACACGTTCAGATTGCCGTCATAGTAGACTGTGCTGTTAAGGGATGAATTGAATGACTGGTTCAATACATGATAAACCGGTTTGACGCCTTCGGTAGTTACTTCAATTCTTTGAATTGTATGAGATGGCTTATAAGTCCAATCCCCTCCAAAAGTACAGTTGATAGTGTATTTACCATTAATTTTATCTATTTGCAGGTGTCCAACACCGTCGGAGTCTGTGACTACCGAATACTGGTCTGCACCCTCCTCATTAATTACTGAAACGTTTATCTTTGCATCGGGAATTCCTGTTCCGTTGACATCAGAAAGCCTTACGGTCAGGTTATCCCCCTTATACACTGTGGTGTTGCTTGTAAATTCCAAATGAGAGTCCTGTTTCTGAAATTGGGTCGTTAAAAGCTTAGGCCCCATTAAACAGGCTAAAATAATAATAACGATTATAATAAGAATTATCAAAATAGGTCTGGCTCTCATAATTTTTCCTCAAAATAATATCTGTCAAATATTGATTATATATGTTATGATATTATGGTACAATATTGCACCCGAGTAGGAATGTTTATGCATATTCACTCCCCAGGCACCAAAAATCCATGCACCCTAAGTCAAAATATTTTTCCGGAAATGAAATTTAGGTGTGTAAAAATAACTAAATCTTTAAATAATAGCTTAAAAAGAATAATAATTACAACACATTCTCGTGTTGGTCTAAAAAAAATTTTTAGTTTAAGTTTGTCAGGGAAACTTGAAGCCCTGACAAATTACTCGAACCTGTTTTTGCATATTTCATAGACCTTTCTTGCATACACCCTGTCCTTTTCCTTATCCTCTTCAGACAGCTGTGAATAGTCCACCATGAGTTTCGGCCAGTTTTTCACCCGCCTTGCATTTCTTTCAATGACTTCAAGCTGACTGGAATCCAAATCATTCAAATCAACATTGTCGTTTATTATTTCAAGAAGCACTCCAATGTCGCCGCCTACCGATTCGGCCCATTCCTGCCACTGGAGGTGTTCCACACAGGCAAGCCTTTCTATTGTTTCATCGTCCATAACAATCTCCTGATTAACATTTTCAAAAAGAAGATATTAAAAATTTACTGTTTTACATCCCTATTGATAAGGACAATATATATACAGGATAGGACAAATTATATTTGAAAAACATTAAGGGAGGAAAACAAATGGCTGAAAAAAACAAGGCCCTTGCGCTGGTCATCTCATTCATATTTACGGGTCTAGGTATCGCATATCTGGGAGATGAAAAAAGGGGACTGATCCTTTTCGGTGCTGCAATCGTGCTGAACTGCCTGGGCATGTGGGTAACATCCATCTTTTCATACCTGTCAATCATACTGTGGATTTACGGACTGTATGCAACCTACATGATGGCCAATGAGGTGTGCTGAGGAATAATTTAAAATAAGATAAATTATTCTTTTTTACTTTTTTATGTATAGATTACGTTGAAACTTTTTTTAAAACTTTAACCATAACACCATATAATTAAAGTGATATTTAAGAATTAGCCTACTTTTAAAATTAAAGTCAATTTAATGACATCTAAAAACAAGTATTCAATAAGTTAATTTTGATGAAAAAAAATAAGTAATGGAGTGGCGACTAGCCATCTCCAGCAGGTTTGATTTTTGTCAGGACAAATGCCGCTGCCATCACTGAAATGATAATTATCAAATCAATTATGATTTCAAATGTCTTTGCAGATGAGAACAGCTTAAAGATACCGATTGCCCACATTACAATAAGAACCAAAGGCAAGAGGTATTTGATTATAAATGTCCAAGTCTTTCCAACCTTGAATGTTGATGCTTCGTTTAATGCAGGAATGAAATGTTCAATTCCGTAGAACCATGCAAATATGATACACTGAATACCAATCAGGATCAGTATTCCGAACTCATTTACAAATGAGTCGATGATTCCTACAAGATAGCTGCTGATTCCGGTAGTCAGGAGAAGTGAAAATGCACATCCGATGATTGACAGTATTGTTGAAGTCCTTTTACGTGACCATCCGAGTTTAGCAGATGTTGAGCTCAACATCGGTTCGAAAAATCCGAGCGCAGATGTAACTCCCGCAAACAAAATAGCTAAGAACAGCAATGGGGCTAAAATACGGCCAATAGGACCCATAATGTTGAAAATCATTGGGAATACGATGAACACAAGTCCTGTACCTTCAGTAACCAGCTGAACCATAGGTGTACCTGAAGTGGTTGACATGTATCCCAAAATTGAAAATACACCGAATGCGGTACAGATTTCAAACAGGGAGTTGGATGCAACAACAATCAGAACGTTGTCTATCAGTTTTGAATTTTCAGGCAGGTAGCTTGCATAGGTAAGTGCAATGGCCTGACCCATACTCAATGAGAAGATGATTTGAGCAAATGCCGCAAGCCAGATGTTTACGTCCAGAAGCATACCCCAGTTAGGAGTCAGCAGTGTGTTGATACCTATTGATGCACCAGGCAGTGTCAGTGCATAGACAATGATGATTCCCATTATGACAAATAATGCCGGAATGAGAAGCTTGGACACCTTACCGATACCCTTGTCAACGTCCCTGTGGGAAATAAACCATAGAACAACCCACAAAATCAATACGCCAACGGTTGTTGGAATGAGCAGGAAGCTGGCATTTGACAGATTGGAACTTCCACCTACGGACTGAACGAAATAAGCCGCAGTGTCAGTTCCCCAGTGGAATGTAAAACTGCTTAAAAGGTAAACCAAGTCCCAGCTTAGAATTACCATGTAATAAATCGTTACTATAAAAACAAAAAGGACCAGAATCCAGGCAATAATCTCGAATTTAGGATTAATCTTACGCATAATCTTCGAAAATGATTCCTTGAAGCTGAATCCCACACCATACTCTAATATTAAAAATGGAACTCCCATAATTGCGATTGCTATAAAATAAGGGATGAAAAATGATCCACCACCATTAGAATACAGTACATAACTGAAACGCCAGATATTACCTAACCCAACAGCGGCCCCAATCATAGCAAGAATGAATGATAATGACGAATCCCATTGCGCTTGTTCAGACATACATAAATTTTTATAAAAAGATATATAATAAAGTTTACATATGAATGTCTTTGACAAATTTATCATGGGGGAGACAACCGGCATAAACTGGTGCTTTGAAAACAGGCATTTTATCCAAAGATTGGATGAAAACGGACTGTCAAGAGAATATGTCGTTGACTGTCTTTTAAATGAGGAACCGATTAGCTGGGAACATGTTGAAAGGGAAAAATATGCATGCGTATTTAAGGCACCGCCATCAAAGGACTATAAGGAAATCAGAGTAGTAATGGCCTGCAGCGGAAACTCCATTGACCTTGTCACAGTAATGAGAAATAACGAAACAACAACCAATCGCCAAAATAGGCAGTATCAGTCTGAAAAAAAGAAAAGTATAGAGAAAAAACGTCTGAAGGCACTTTCCAAAAGAAAGTGGTAATCAGCCCATCTTTTCTAAAATGATTTTTAAACCTTAGTGAAATCCAGAAGTTTTGTATAGCCGTATCTAAACAGCACAACTCCTTTTGCCCCACCGCTTTTGGCTGCCTTTGCATCCTTTAAAAGTGCTGAGGAAGACAATATTTTCGGATCATCATCGGATTTGTATGTCTGAATTCCTGTCCATATCTGAGCGCTGTTGGATTCCTTAACAAACGCATCTGTTACATATGTTATCCAGGAAGTCTTTTTGAGGTAATTTCCCTTATATGCCATTGGAACGATGACATCAAGGTATTTGCTCATTGTTGAGATGTCCTGACCGTAGTAATATTCCGTCATTCCCGGTTCCGGCATCACTGCCGCTGAAATTATGCAGTTCGGCTTGACCTTTCGCACTTCACTGCAGACCTTCTTTACAAAGTAATTGACTGCATTGACGGAATTTTCATAATTCGCAGCTGTTCCTCCAAATCTCACATAATCAAGATGAACTCCGGAAACACGGCTCATTTTAGCATAGCTGACTACCTCAGCGGCTTTCTTTTTCATATATCCGTAATCAAGTGACCCGTCATTTTTGATAGGGGCAACCCATTTGCCATTGTAGAATACCTGTACCCAAATATGAACTTTCATTCCATATCTGTTTGCCTGCTTAATCCAGGAGCTTACGGCACTCCTTCCGTAATTGTTGATTGCATAGGAATGAAGGAAAATCTGTTTTGTTCCTTTTGATTTTAATGTCTTGAGACTTGTGGAGTACATACCTGATGACAGCATCCAGTATCCGTTTCCTTTACCCATATAACTTTTCACTTTGAGATATGTGCTTCCGCCTGATGCAAGATAAGGGCTTGAGGCCTTGAATGAATAGGACACCTTACGCTTTCCGGCTTTCAATTTAACAAACAGCTGAGCACGACCTTTGGAATCTGTGGTTCTCTTGTATGTCTTTCCGTTGACCTTAAATGTAACCCTCTTGTTTTTGACAGCCTCTCCGGAACTGGTCAGAAGGGAAACTGAAAATAGGGATCTTGACCCCTGACGATAGCTGATGTCCTTGTCTGTAACCTTAAAGTGAGTTTTGATTGGAGATTTGACAGTGATATTTGCAGTTGCATTTGAAGGATTGGTAAGGTTATCTCCTGCAAAGAAGCATTTGGCAACGTATGATCCTTTTGCAAGATTGACACTTAAGCTGACATTGCCTGAACTGTCTGTTGTTTTTACATAGTCATTGCCGTTGATGCTTACTGTGACATTTTTGGATGCCAAAGCTGTGCCGTTGGATGTTAATGTTAATGTGAACTCTGTTGAAAAGCTCTCATAGCCTGTAGCTGATGAGGCATGAATTTCAGAGTCTGACTTTACAATTTCAGCACTATCGTTTACTTCAATTTCGGAATCGGAAACCTCATCAAAAACAGAATCAACACCAATCATGCCCCCATCACTGCCGGTTGCATTTTCACCGGCGCAAACGGCCGAAAGTGACATGAGGGCCAATGCCAATATTAGAAATACAACTGACTTTCTCATCAAATCACCTAAAGGGAATTGAAATCAAACAGGTTGAACAGTCCGAACCTGAAGAGAATAACTCCTTTGGCTCCACCGTCAATACCTGCCTTTGAATCTGATTTTATTTCGGAAGCAGGAAGCTTGCTGACGTCATCGTCGGAATAATAGCTTTGAAGACCTGTCCATATTTCCGCACCGTTGGACATGTCTATGAACTTCTGTGTTGTAGACTTAATCCAGGATGTGCCCTGTGCGTAATTTCCCTTATAAATCATAGGAACGATTACGTCCAGATATTTACTTAATGTCGGAATGTCCTGACCGTAATAGTATATCATTCCTGACGGTTCGGGCATTACTGCTGCTGAAACTATAAGGCTCGGATTTTGCTTGTGCAGTTCTTCACAAACCTGTTTTGTAAAGTAGTTGATTGCCTCTACACCGTTTGCATGCTTATATGCTGTTCCTGCAAACCTCAGGTAATCGAAATGAATTCCTGCCACGCCCTTGATGGATGCGTAATCCTTTGCCTCATCTACAATTGAATCAAACAGGGAATACTTGAAGTTTCCTGAATCGTCAACAGGAAGAATCCAACCGCCATTGTAGAATGCCTGCATCCAGATGTGAACGTTAATGCCAACTGATTTAGCATCGGAGACGAAATTCTGAACCGCATCCCTTCCATGGAGCTTGACTGCATAGAAGTTTAAAAATATCTGATTTACACCGTTGTCAGCCATTTTCTTTAAATCCACACTTTTCATGTCAGCTCCAAACAGCCAGAAACCGTTATTGTATTTATAGTCGGATTTGACGGTTATGTAGAATTTTTCAATGGACTGCTTGTAGACGGTATTGTATGAATAGACTTTAACTGCGTAATCTCCTGTTTTCAATCTGATTTTGAACTTGACAAAACCGTTCTTGTCTGTTGTTTGCTTATATTTTACGCGGTCAACCTTAAGGACGATTTTCTGTTTGTTGATCGGATTTCCGCGTGAATCAAAGTACTTGAACTTGAGGGTTGTCAGCTTGTTGTTCTTGAAAACAGGTGAGTTCTGTTTAACTATCTTGGTAGGCATGCCCTTTTTGACCTTTATCTTTGCATAGCTTTTGGCAAAAATTGCGTTTGTAGTGCTTTTGAAAAGGTATTTGATCTTGTAGGTTCCCTGAGGATAGTTGAAGTCCAGAGTGACCTTTCCGTTTGCATCTGTCTTTTTGGTATAGTATTTTCCGTTGATTTTGAAAATAACTTCCTGATTAGGCAAAGGCACTCCTCCGACAGTCAAAGTGACAACATACGGGTTTTTGACACCTTCATAAGCCGCATAATATGAATCCCCGGTAAGCGCTGTCACATTATCCTTAGCTATTGTTATGTCCCTGTAACCTGTAGCCGGAACGTATCCCGGTTCGTTGAATGAATATGTTACCCTGTGGTTTCCTGTGGTTTTGAGCTTAAAGTAAACCTTACCGAACTCGTTGGTTGTAAGATTGTATGTCTTTTCCTTAAATAAAATCTGAATTGTCTTGTTTACTATAGGTTTTTTGCTTCCGTCCAC
>NZ_CACXXB010000034.1 GCF_902771435.1 uncultured Methanobrevibacter sp.
GACCAGCTAAAAAAAGATTTGTTATTTGGATAGGTGTTTAGATGGTTAAATGCAGTCGTTGTGGTGTTGAAATAGCTGATACATTTGATATTTGTCCAAATTGTGGAAATAATCTTGCTGAATCACAAACACCTGCCGAATCAAGTGAAGATTTAAAATGCCCTTCTTGTGGGGAATCATTAAAGCCTAATGCGGATTTCTGCTCAAAATGCGGTACAAAAATTGCAAATGAATCAAACAGATGTGAAACTTGTGGATCTGAAGTTCCGGATGGTGTTTTATTCTGTCCTACTTGTGGAACTAAAGTAAAACAGCCTCAAAAAACTCAACAAGTCAATATCTGTCGCAATTGTGGATTCCAATTAGAGGATGATGCCACATTTTGTCCTGAATGTGGGGCAAACTTACAAACTGGTGAAATGGCCGCCATTCCAACTAAAAACTCAAATCAGGGATTCATTGATAAGATTAACATCAACAGTATAATAAAACCAACTCTTGTTGCTTTAGTGGTTTCAATTATTTTATCAATTATTTTTGTGTTAATTGGATTTTCATGGGTTTCATTTATAATCGCAGTTATTCTAAGCGTAGGGTTCTTTGCAGGTTTGATTGATAATGAAGCAAATGCAATCGTGTCAGGATTATTTGTCGGACTGATTTTAGGATTTTTAGAAAATCCGATTATTCAATTCTGTTTCGGAAAATTAGTTGCTGTAGTATATGACTGGTTATTTGGAGGTCAGATAATATTTCTGGTCATCGTAGCAGTAATAGTTGCTTACGTTTCAAATATGTTTTTAAAATCAAAAATCCAAGATATTGTGGGAGACCGCCTATCTTGGTTATAATTCTTTTTTTTATTCTTTATCAACAATACCATTAAATATTACCAAAACCATAATTATAATATTAACAATATGGAGCAAATACTTATGAATAAAAGAACTATTGAGCTTTCTGGTCATATTATCGACTCATTGACATTGACTAAAACAATGGGTATAATCATGGACAAAGGCGGAGAATTTGATATATTGGAAATTGATGTTGGAAGAAAAAAATCAGATGTCAGCAGAGCTAAAATTGAAGTTTCTGCCGATTCTCCCGAGTTATTGAATTCTATTTTGGATGAACTGTCAGTTCTTGGTGCTTCTATCGATGAGATTAAGGAAGTGAAACTGGTTGCATCAACTAAAGACAAGGTTGCTCCTGAAGGCTTTTATTCATCATCTAATCACACTACTCATATTTTTTATAAGGGAAACTGGATGCTTGTTGAGGAAATTGAAATGGACTGTCTGGTTGTTGTGGATGAGGATGTTCCTAGAGCTTATGTAAAGCCAATAGCTGATGTTAGGGAAGGCGACATGATTGTTGTAGGTCTTGACGGTGTCAGAGTAACTCCTCCTCACAGATCAAGAGAAGAACAGCAGGTGTTCGAGTTCATGAACAGTGATGTGTCTTCCGAAAAGCCATTGATGAATCTGATATATGGTATTGCCGAGGAAATGAAGGAAATCAAGGATAAAGGCGGAAAAATAGGAATTGTTGGAGGACCTGCCATTGTACACACAGGTTCAGGCAAATATCTGGCCGCTCTTATCAGGGAAGGATACATTGATGTAATCATGGCAGGAAATGCACTTGCCACTCACGATATTGAATCCAATCTTTTTGGAACTTCACTTGGTATTGAGGTTGAAACCGGAAAAATCGTTGCTCACGGTCACACTCACCATATGAGGGCAATTAATAAGATAAATCGCTCAGGCTCCATTCAGAATGCTGTCGATGATGGAACACTGACTGGTGGAATTATGTATGAGTGCATAAAAAATGATGTTCCGTATGTTCTTGCAGGTTCCATTCGTGACGACGGACCTCTTCCTGATGTCATGACCGATGTTGTTGAAGCACAGAAGGTGATGAGGAAATATGCTCAGGAAGTGGACATGGTCATCATGATAGCTACAATGCTTCACTCTATTGCAACAGGAAACCTTCTCCCATCAAGAGTTAAAAGTATCTGTGTAGACATCAATCCGTCCACAGTTACCAAACTGTCAGACAGGGGAAGCGCTCAGGTTTTAGGTATTGTAACTGATATAGGTACATTCTTGCCGCTTCTTTATAATGCTTTGCATGAGGAGTAAAAATGCAATTCACATCCTATATATTGGACGTTTTGACAGATTCTGTGTATCCTGCAAGAATAACAATCGAGGATGGAATTTTCAAGGAAATCGTTCCCATCCAGGTTGGTGAGGAAACAGAAATGGATGTGGAAGGTCTGATGCTTCCGGGATTTATTGACTCTCATATTCATATTGAAAGCAGCATGATGACTCCTGCACAGTTTGCAAAGGTTGCCGTAAGGCACGGTACAACTGCTGTTGTCTGCGATCCTCACGAGATTGCAAATGTTCATGGAATCGATGGAGTAGAATTCATGATTGAAAATGCCTCCACCGTTCCGTTCAATTTTTATTTTGCAGCACCTTCCTGTGTTCCTGCAACTTCATTTGAAACATCAGGCGCAGTGCTGGATTCCGATGATATAGAATATCTTCTTCAAAAGCCGGAAGTCGTTGCGCTTGCAGAAATGATGAATTTTCCAGGAGTCATAGGTGCCGATGAGGAAGTTTTAGAAAAACTCAGGATTGCAAGAAAGTACAACAAGCCTATCGACGGTCATGCGCCACTCGTTTCCGGAAAAGAATTGGACAAATATATCGAACAGGGTATAGTCACTGACCATGAATGCAGTAATTTTCTTGAAGCTATCGAAAAAAAGCAGAAAGGTATGAAAATTATGGTTCGTGACGGGTCATCTGCCAAAGATATGGATGCTCTTTTTGATTTTTCACAACGTATTGAGTTCTTCAAAAATCAGGACAGTTTTGGAATCATACCTACAGAGGTTCTCTCAAGAAGGCTTCACTCACCTATCTTTGACTTTATAGTGAGTGACGACAAAAATCCGAGAGACCTGGTTAATGGCCATTTGAATGAATCAGTCAAAAAGGCGGTTGACCTTGGAGTTGACCTGATTAAGGCAATTGAAATGGTAACAATCAATCCGGCGGCACATTACGGTCTGGATGGAGGATCAATCGTCACAGGTTCAAAGGCTGACTTCATCATTGTGGATAACCTTGATGATCTCAATGTTTTGAAGACATACATTTCAGGAGAATGTGTCTTCGACGGTGAAAATGTCCTGTTTGATGTCGAGGATGTGGAAGTCATAGATTCAATGAATGTGGATAAAAAATCCCCTGAGGATTTCAACGTTTACTTTGACGGCGATGAGTGTGAGGTAAATGTCATCCAATGTTTTGACGGGGAATTGTTAACAAAAAAGACAACTGCAAGGCTCATAACAGAAAATGGCATTGTACAGCCTGACATATTCGAGGACGTATTGAAGATTGCCGTTGTTGAACGTCACGGGTCAAATAATGTGGCCAATGCTTTCATCAAAGGGTTTGGCCTTAAAAAGGGAGCTATTGCCGCATCAATTGCACATGACTCACACAATATTGTTGCTATCGGATACTCTCCAAAAAGAATGGCTGAAGCCGTAAATAGGGTAATAGAAAATAAGGGCGGAATAGCTGTAGTCAGTGAGGACTTCGCAGATTCCCTGTCACTTCCGATTGCAGGACTCATGAGCAATCAGGACGGAATTGCCATTGCAAAAAAATTGAGGATATTGCAGAAGATGGCATTCGCTTTGGGATGCGAACTTACCGCTCCGTTCATGACAATGGCTTTCATGTCTCTGCTGGTGATTCCGTCAATTAAACTCTCGGATAAGGGACTGTTTGATGGTGACAGCTTTGAATTTATTGATGTTATAAGAAACTAAAGGTCATGGCCTTTATTTTCCAGTTCTTTTTTTATTTTATGCATGGCTTCGATGTCCTGTCGTGTTCCCACCTTATTGACGATACGGTACGCCTCCCTGAAACGTTTCACATAAAATTCCTTCTCGTCGCCTTCAACCAAATCGAAACGTAAAAAATTGGTCAGGGACTCAATGACATAGCCGAATCCACGATTGAATGCTGCGGTTTCTTTATTTATTGTCATATCCACCACTTTTGATTTTATTACAAGTGCTTCACCGCTGCTTTTGATTGGATCGCTTTGCTTTACAGCTTCGACCAGTTTGATTACTCTGCATTTGAAATGGGCATCTGCTTTTTTAAGGGACAAATCATCATTGAAATGTTCGTCACTTAAATCATCGATTAGTGATTCTGTAAACAGCTGTGGTGAATTGCATATATTGACAACAAACTCTTTTTGGGAGACTATATTGTCCAAAGTGTGACTTCCCTTGAATATGCGGTTTAAAATTGTATCCCTGCCGGAACACAGGACTCCGATAGGTGCCGCATGTTTAACACCTTCGCAGTTTTCAGTAGTTATTATTGTTTCGTATTGCCTTCCCTTTTCCATTCCTATTAGAGATAAATCGATTTCCATAGTAATCATTATTGTATTTTTTTTGATAAACATTTTTATATATTGATTTACAATATATTATTAATATTATTTAATTTTAAAGGAGTTTTAAGCTATGAAATATAAAATGTATGATGAAATGATGGAGCAGCCTGATTCTCTTAAGAGGACCTTTGAATCTGAAATGCTTAAACTGGATGAAGTGTCAGATTTGGTTTTGGATGTTGATAAGGTTTACCTGATTGGATGTGGAAGTTCCATTTCAACCTGTTACAGCGTTCGCGATGCAATCCGAATGTCCAGTACCAATATCAATATTGAAGTGTATACCGGTTATGAATTTTACTATAACAAGAAATTAGTCGAAAACGAGAATTCCATTGCGATTTTCACCTCACAATCCGGTGAAACCGCAGATACTCTGGCATCATTAAGAAGAGCCAACGAGTTCGGCCTGCACACTGTTTCTATTTCCAATGAAGGCGAAAGTTCAATGATTAAAGAAGCTAAAACTCCAATCGTCACAAGATGTGAAACAGAAACAGCAATATTAGGTACCAAAACCTATATAACTCAACTTGCATGCCTTTACTATATTCTTTTCAGGGCATCAGATTATGAGGATAAGGCTCAGCTTTTGACTGAACTTGTTGACATGCCTGAAATGATTGAAAGACTGTTGCTTTTAACTGAAGACGAAAACAAGGCACTGGCTGAAAAATACGCAAAAGAGGACATATTCTACTGTTTGGGAAGCGGTCCAAACTTCGGTCTTGCATACAAACTCGCAATGACAATGCTTATGGAAGGCGCAATCAAACATGCCTGTCCTGAATATTCAGCAGAATTCAGGCACGGTCTTATAGAAAGGGCCGAAAAGGATGTGCCTGTCATAATTTTAAGGTCCGATTTGGAATCCGATGAGATAACACAAAAGGCAATCGACTTCTGTGAAAACCTTGAAGCGAAAACAATCCTCTTTGACCTTAAGGACTATGCTAATGTCGACAAATTGCTTTCCCCATTCATATTCGTAATTCCTCTTGAATGGTTCGTATACTATCTTGCACACTTTAACGGCGAAGATCCTGGTGCAACAAGACACATCGGAAAAGTAAGATACTAAAAAAAATTATAAAGAGTTTTCCAACTCTTTTTTCACTATTTTTACGCACTCTTCTGCTTCACTGTCCAGTCTGAATGGATCACGTGCGCATACATCATAATTTTCTAAAACGTCACTTGCATTGATGGTTTTGGCAACATTGATACCCTTGTTTTCTAAAATAGTATTGACGCAGTTGTTTTTACATCCGTTTAGAGCTATTATTGGATATTTTTTAAGCATTGGGGTGTTTTTGTTTTCAATGTCTGCGGAAGTTGAACCCATGCAGATGGATATCACATTCTCATTTTCCTTTTTTAAGTCTCCAACCGCAACACGGCACACCAGTCCGTTCGGACTCATTCCGTTGCATGGAGCAAGAGCTATTTTTTTCATAAAATTAGTTGTATCAATAAGAATATAAATGTTTAGGTTTAAAAAAAGAGAGAAAAATGTAGAATAATTATTCTACATTGACTTTATGTTTAGGGATTATTAATTTAGGAAGAGTTATAAGAACAATTCCGTTTGAGAATTTTGCTTTAATGTTTTCAATATCAATGCTGTTTTCAAATCTTACGGTTTTTTGACATTTTCCGGATTTGATAGCAGAAACGATTAATTCAGCTTCGTCCTCTTCATCGAACTCTTCGATGTATGGGGTGAAAGTGGTTTCAATGGTAATGTCATTGTCACCTGCTTCGATGTTAATTTCATCTTTGCTTACACCAGGAACGGCTGCTTTAATGTAGTAAACATCTTTGGTTTCAACTAAATCAATGTCTAAAGTTTGTACGGTTGATTTTTTATAATCTTGATATTTTTGATCAGCATTTTTTTGCATGTTTTTAATGTTTTCCCTGAATTCATCGATAGTTTTTGATAAATCAGCAATAACATTGTCAGCAATATTTTTGCCTTTTTCTTTTTTGTCTTCGAAGGTTTCTGCGGTTTCTTCTTCAAATTCTTCTTCTTCAATATCTTCGACATTTTCTTCGAATTCTTCTTTTTTATCAGAAATTTTAGTTTCAATTGTATCTGAATCTACCATAGTTTTCACACTCCTTTTTAGGAATTATTTCTATGAACGTATTTTATTTACTTTTTGTTAGTATATAAAGTTTTCGATTAAATTTACTGAAAGTAACTAAAAAGTAAATTCTATTAATCATTGATTTTTAATATTGAGATACTTTATTTTTTATAAATCATTATTTTTTTTAATTTATAAAGAGGATAATAGTTTTTCTATTGTTAAAATTAAATTATGCCTATTTTTAATTTGTTAAGTAAAATGGATATATGTGATAGTTGCGAAATATCTTTTTTAATTTTCTTCCATATTTCATAATGTATGAAAATGAAAATAATAAAGAAAATCAAGTTTGAATTATAAACAGACTTTTTAAATATTTTTGAAGTGCATTATCTAAATATAATATATTTAAAAATTTAATACTATTGTTTGAGTTGTGTTTCATTATATGAAACCTATAAAAAAATAAGAAGTTGGGAGTTTAATTAAACTCCTAAAATGTTTTAAATATTGTTTTGTTTATCCTTCGTCATATGTCAATTTCCAGAATTTGCAGTTTTCAATTTTGCCTACTTTTTCATGTGAAACGTTTTTCGGCAATTCAAAATCTGCACCTTGACGATATGCCAGATATACTGTTTTATTTTTGTATTTGTTGAAGTCATTAGGCATTTGGAATTTATACTCCTTGTCATCATAAAACTTCGTAAAGCCTCCGGCTTTCTTCTGCTCGCCAACCGTAAATCCGCTGTAGACTATAGAATTATTTAACTGATTATAGAAGTGGACATACTTTACCATTCCATCTATAATGACAACGGAATTGTTGTTGTTTATGCTTTTTAGGAATGCCTCGTTTTCAACTAACTTTTCATGATTTTTGGATATGTCATCAATTTGATGAGCCAAATTGAATGCACTGAATATTAATAAAACAACCACGACTGGTATTATCACCTTTTTCAAATCAAACTTGGATATGAATATTGCAATGCATAACCACATTACTCCCATTGCAGGAACAGCATATCTTACGATGAAAATCGGTCTGAACAGGAAGGATATGGCAACTCCAAAAAGAATTGTTCCGATAAACACTAATGATCCTAAAAGAACAGTGTTGCTGTCTTCCTGTGATTTTTTATATTCAAGTACAATAAAAATGAACAGCACTAAAAAGACTATTGCCAGAATCAGATTAATATAGAATTCCCCTGTATCTGTGAATATTGATGCAAAAAACTGCAGGAAGTCATTGAGTGAAATAGGTTCAATCCAATAGTCCCCTTTTACAGATTTCATTTGTCTGAATAGGAAAAGGAGCCATGGGGCAAAACACACTATTCCGAATACTGTTGAGATAACCCAATTTTTGATTTCAGATTTATTTTTAAGTAAAACATATGCAAGCAACAATACATATAAGATTACTGATGATACTGCAGTAAAGTAATGAGTATAAGCTCCGCAAACGGAGAAAAATGCTAAAAGAATCCAATTTTTCAATGTTGGATTTTTCAGTATTTCACTGGCATACAAAAAGCTTATTACTAAAAATACCATTCCCCAAGGATACATCCTTGCGATTGAAAATGTTGTTAGGAAATTGGACATGGCTATGAGTGCGAATGCAAACAATCCTCCGGCCAGCCATCCGTAATTCTTTCTGATTTTGGTTATGGACAGTATGTATAAAACCACATAGGCCGCAACAGATACCATTTTCATTAACGTAGTCATGTCATATGGAATGTGTAGCCAGTTAAATAGATACACTGGAATCAAAGCAATTGCATAGTACAATGGGGGGTGAACGTCAATTGCAGTTACATGAACCATTTCCTTAAATGAAATGTACATCAAACCTCGTGTAAACCATTCATCAATATGTAAAAAAGGTTTCTGTATGATTAAAAATATCATCAAACCCAGTAGAAATAAACTTAATACAAACAGCGATTTTCCAATATATTCCTTATATTTTTCACTTTCATTAAACTCCAACTCTCTCACCTATTTAAGTCGCCTTTTTGGAATATTTTTTTCTAGTAATCATTGAAAATAAATACCAAATGGACTGTTAATTATTATTATAGTTTTACAATCTTATTAATATTTTCTGAACAGTTGGAAAAAAAGAAAGTTTGGTTGATGGTTGGAGATGGAATATCAGTAATATTCATCGTCGTCTTCTTCTTGTGGTGTGCGATCTATTTTTTTAATCGTATCGATTTTCTTGTTGATTATGTCAATGCCCTCTCCTTCAATTGCGGATATGAAAATTGAATTTTCCTCATTGTCAATATATTCGTTAAGGTATTCTCTGTCCTCAACAAGGTCCATCTTGTTAAATAGATAGAACACTGGAATTTCAGCAAAAATCTTTTCAATCTGTTTTAAAAGATTGTACTGGTTGTCCAAGTGGAATCCGCATGTTTCGGATGCATCAAAAATAAAGAGTATTGCATCAGCCAGGTGTTCAAGGGCAACAATAGCGTTCATCTCAATATCATTCATCTCCAGAACCGGTCTGTCCAAAAGTCCAGGTGTGTCAATGATTTGTATATGTTTCCAGTGTCTTTCGGTGTGTCCAATCTGGATACCCTTTGTTGTAAACGGATAATTTGCAACCTGTGGGTCTGCTCCGGTAATCTGTTTTAGGAGTGTTGATTTTCCCACATTCGGAAAACCCGCAATAACGATTGTTGTTGCTTCAAAGTCAATGGTTGGCATGTTCCTCAGGTTCTGTTTTGCAAAGTCAAGGAAATCCAAATCCTTTTTGATTTTATGTATCACAGATGAAATCCTACCGTATGCCTGTTTTTGGATGGCAGTTGCATTTTCTGAAGGATTTTTCCTGATTTTGGCACCATATTCCTTTTCAAGTTGGGCGATAATTCCATAAGCCCAATTGACTGCCCCCAGTGACTGTTTCATATCATCCACGCCAACGGTAATGTCTATGTAATCTTGATAAAATGGATGTAGTTCTTCAATATCTGGAACTGCATCAAGAATGGATTTTAATTTATCTTTAATAACCTGGCAAGAGGTTACAACTCTTCTCTCTTCAATTCTTTTACCTTTTAAATGTTTAGGTATCTTTTGAGACCTCATAAGGTCGGCTTGTTTTTTACCTCTGCTGAATCCTTTATCCAAAATCTCTTCAGGCGTAGGTATTGTCGGTATCATCATGGTTATCACTATTTAAAAATTTGTCCCTGGAATTTGTATACATCACAGCTTTCATCCATCCAGCTGTCTGCACTGATTCCTGCCTTCATACAGGTATTTTCTAAAAACTCTTCAATGCCGAAGGCATTTTCTGTAGCTACCTGCGGAAGCAACAGGCCTCTGGAGTATCCTTTCTGAATAATCAATCCGTCACGGCCAATTTCAATTTCCTCAAAGTATTGGTCAGGGTGTGCTACAACAATAAGTTCAGGTTTTGTCAAAACTGTCACTTCCAAATCAAGTATTGGAAATTCGTCTTTTGTAACGGCACTGAATCTAGGATCTCTGAATGCAGCTGCAATAGCTACTTCGATTGTTGCATCGATTGCGCTTTCAATAGGTTCTGCATATCCGATGCAGCCTCTCAATGCATTATTCTTATTTAATGTAACAAACACTCCTAATTTTTCATCTAATTCAATCGGATAATCTTCAGGTTTTTCTAATTTTTCTTTGGTTTCAATATAATGTTCAATTGATTGTTTTGCTATGTCAACTAGGTATTCTCCAGCTTTATCACTTATCATCATCCCATTCCTCCTACTAGTGCATTCAATATTCTTGTGTGGGGTCCTCCATCACCTACAGGGGCGGTCTGACCATCTTTTCCACAAAATCCGACGCTTAATTTAAAGTCGTTTCCTATAGCGTCAATGTTTTTAAGAGTTTCCAGGATATTTCCTGATAATGAAACATCCCTTAAAGGTGTTTTCAGCTCACCGTTTTCAATCAAATATCCTTCAGCTGCATTGAATTGGAAAATTCCTTTGCCTGTGTCCACCTGTCCTCCTCTTGAGCCTTTCAGATAAATTCCATTCGGAATGTCTTCAAGCAACTCTTCAAAGGTATTGTCTCCAGGCTGCAGGTAGGTATTGCTCATTCTGACAATTGGTTTGTCGGCAATAATTGATCTTGCATTTCCGGATGATTTCATGCCCAATTGTGATGAGGTTTCCCTTGAGTTTAAAAGGGATATTAATTTTCCATCCTTAACCAACTGATTAGGCTTGGTTTTGACACCTTCCACATCATAAGGATAATATCCGAACCCTTCTTTCAGGCTTGCGTCATCAAAGATATTCACAATATCGGAAGCTATCATCTCACCCATCTTGCCTTTCAGGATTGAATCATTTTGCAGGATTAAATCACCTTCAACCGCATGGCCTAAGGCTTCATGAATCAGAACGCCGGTCAGTTCGGGATCTGCAATTACTGGAAACTGTCCTGAAGGTGCAGGTTTTGCATCGAGCAGCCTTACAGCTTTTTCACCGATATTTCGTCCGAATTCTTCAATGTCTTCATTGGCAATTACTTCAAATCCTTTGACTCCTCCAAGACTTCCGTGGCCGAATTGAATAATTTCGCCATCGGTTGCAGAGGCATTCAAAGCCATTCTGACCCTTGAGGTTTTAACCTGAATTTCTGAACCTTCACTGTTCATGAACAGTTCTTTCACTTCGCTGTCACCATAGCTTGCAGTTGTACTGTTCACCTTCTCGATTGAAGCGGCGTCGCTTGCTGCCTTCATGATTTCCTTTTTCTCTTCAATTGATATGTCTTTGAAAGGAATTTCAACGTCAACTGCAGTTTTATCTTTAATGACCTTGCTTTCACTTAATTTGACGTCTCCTTTGAGTGATTCTGACAATTTAATTGCAGTTTCGGTTATTTCATTAATTTTTGATAAGTCTGTAGTGTATGCAAAACCCCATGCTCCGTTATTCAAAACTCTAATTCTTGCACCTAAACTCATTCCGGTGTTAATTTCATCTACGGCTCCATCTTTCATTATTATGGAAGTGTTTTCGCCAATTCCAGAGCGAATATCTATGTAATCTACTTTTGGGGTTGTTTTTTCAATAACTTTTTCGAATAAATCAATATATTCTTCCATATTATCACTTTTAATTAGCTTGCATGTCTTTTCGAATTTTCCCAGCATATATGGGAGTTGCAAATTTCATAAGTAGTGCAGTAATTCGTATTTGAGCAATCCTCTGTTATTGCAGCAGCAATTTGCTATCTATTTGCTTTATATTTATTTGTATTGCTTCATAATTATATGCTATGTATATTATATTTTGTCTTTTTTATATATAAAGCAAGTGAAAGAGCATTTGAAAAGTAATGGTTTAAATTTTTTTAGCTATTTTGCATGTTTGTTCTCTATTTTTTCCACTAAATATATAAAAGCTTATATGCATCAATAATTAATAGTTAAAGTGTATACTAATTTGGAGACATAAAATGATTACGATAGTGGGCGCTGGTGCAGGTGGAGGGCTTCTGGCCCGTGAACTTGCCAAAAATGGTATTGAGGTCACTATATTGGAAAAAGGACCTTATATAGATTCGAAAGATGCTTTTAATTATTATAATGTTTATCCTCAGGATGTTGATTTGCTTGCAACAACCTGTGTTGGAGGCTCAACAATAGTTTCAATGGCAAATATGGTAAGGGCTCTTGATGAGGAGCTTCACCAGTTTGGAATTGATTTGAGTGAGGAATATGAATATGTAGAGGATTTGGTTGGAGTTCATGAACTCGATGATTCCCATATCGGTCGTGGAACACAACTGTTTTTGGATGCTGCCGAAGAACTGGGGCTGAATGTGTCCAAGATGCCGAAGGCAATCCGTGAAGAGGACTGCATTCAATGTGGAAAATGTGCATTTGGATGTCCTGTCGATGCAAAATGGACTGCAAAGGACTTTGTTGATGAGGCAGTTGAAGCCGGAGCAACATTAATCACCGGTGCTGAAGTCACTGACATCATGCTGTCCGACATGAAGGCATGCGGAGTTAAATATGTTGCGGATGGTGAGGAAAGGATTTTAAAAACTGATAAAATCGTCCTATGTGCCGGAGCTATCGACTCAGCAGTAATATTGAAAAACACAGGTCTTGAAGGAATTGGAGAGGAACTCTTTTTTGATCCGTTTGTTTCTGTTGGAGGATATTTAAAGGATATAAATTTCAACACTGAGGTTCAGATGGCAGGCCTTGTAGTCGGTAAAAACTTTGTTCTGTCCCCTCATTTTTCATCTTTCATCAAGGGAAATATTCCTTATGACGGCGTTGAGGACAAGGACATACTGTCAATAATGGTTAAAACGCCGGACGAATCAAAAGGATTTGTCGGTGCTGACGGTGCTGTAGGCAAAACAAATACAATCACCGACATCAGATATCTGGCAGAGGGAGTGGCAACTGCAGGATTTATTCTAGAAAAAGCAGGAGTTGACCCAAAAACAATAGGTTCAACTGTCTATAGGGGTGCACACCCTGGAGGAACCGCACCTAT
>NZ_CACXXB010000035.1 GCF_902771435.1 uncultured Methanobrevibacter sp.
GTGATTGTAATGTTATCCCCAGTAAGACAAATTGTACCACCTTTTGAAGTGGATGCACCGGTTACAGGATCTGCAAATGCCACACCAACACAGTTATAACAGGTTATATTCTTAATAAGACCTGAATCACCTTCCCAGTTGATTGCACCACCGTCATCTCCGGTAGTATCATTGTTGAATAATGAATTTTCAACAGTGAAGTTGGATGAATTTTTAGCAATGTTGAGTGCACCACCATCACGACGGGCATAGTTATAGTTAAATTCAGAGTTTGTGATTGTACAATCGTGAGCGCCTATATCAAATGCAATAGCTCCACCGTGACCTGTGAGTTTATAATCAAGTTTAGTATCTGCACGAGCATCATTTCTTTCTTTAGTGTAATCGTTCCAGGTGTTAGTAGCAATACCTAATGCCTCGTTTCCAATGAAAGTACATAAATCAAATGTCACATTATGGTTATCCTGCAAGAACACTGCTCCTCCACGACCGGCTGCAGTAGCGTTAATGAATGTGACATTACAAACATTAATGAATGAACCGGTAAACATAATAGCGCCCGCATCACCACCTGTAGTATTGGTATCCCAGTGACTGGAATCCCATCCGGCGTAATTTACTCTTTTATCTTTACTTTGTTTTAAAGTTCCACCATTGGATTGGGTATTAATAATAGTGATGTTTTTCATGTCAGCATACCAACCGTCGTAATAGATTGCACCTGCAGAACGGGCTGCTTGAGTACCGTTGAATACAGAGTTGTAGATTTTACCGTAGTTTGCACCAGCCAGCCAGTCTACTCCACCACCGTTTGTACCTGAGGTACAGTTAGTGAATGTACATAAGTCAAATGTTACATTGTCAGATCCTGTCATGTATGCTGCACCACCACGACGAGCGGAGTTTGAATCTACAAAAGTACAGTTGTATATGAAACCAACATCACCACCCCAATAGATAGTACCACCATCTCCTCCAAGATAATGGTCTACTGCCCAGTCAACTGGAGAAATAATAGAATCAGAAACATTAATATCCTCTTCATCTAACTGTTTCCATGAATATCCATATGGTGAGGAACTATTAGCAACTGCAACATAAGATTCGAAATGAAGCCTGTTAGCAGAAGATGAGTAATTGAGCACAACTAACTTATTTACATAACTTGATATAGATGACTCTGATGGTAATTGGCTATGTTGAAGGACAACAATATTACCTTTAGTAAAACTACCATCAGCATCAATAACCACTTTATCTGCCATAGTTAGAGGCATGGTATATTGCCAATTTTCACCGGTAGCCCTATTGTCAACAAATCTGGAATTCTTAATAGTACCATTGAGTCCATTCCAGTAGACTGCACCACCATTACGTTTAGCAGTGTTGTTGATGAAAGTAGTATTAATCAGTGCACCATCTTCAGCACCATGATACCAATCAATAGCACCACCATTCACACCAGCAATATTGCTGATGAAGGTACAAGTATCAAATATATTATTACTGCAAATACCTTCACTGCTTCCTTGTAAGTAAACAGCACCACCATGATTATTAGCTACGTTGTCTGTAAAAGTAGAGTCATATACTGTACCATTAGAACCTACCCACATGATAGCTCCACCATTACCTCCGGAAGTAATATTACCATAAGAGTCAACATCTTCCTTAATACCTAAAGCAGTATTGTTAGTAAAGTTGGAATTCCTGATTTCACCACGAATACCAGACCAGAATATAGCACCACCAGACCTATTAGCCACATTATTCTCAAATACAGAATTAAGAACATGACCATTTCTAGCACCACGATACCAATCAATAGCACCACCATTCACACCAGCAATATTACTAATGAAGGTACAAGTATCAAACACAGTATTGTTACAAAGCCCTTCAATACTACCTTGCAAGTAAACAGCACCACCTTTATAAGTAGCATTATTATCAACAAAAGTACAATTATAAACACTACCATCAGAACCTGTCCACATAATAGCTCCACCATTACCGCCATAAGTAACGTTACCATAAGAGTCTTCATATGGAACAATACCTAAAGCGGCATTATTGGTAAAGTTAGAATCTTTAATAATACCATTAGCACCATACCAGTATACAGCACCGGCAGACCTATTAGCTATATTATTATTAAATGTTGTACCAGTAATAGTAGCTTGGGATGAACCTCTATTGAAGTCAACTGCACCACCATTAATACCCGCAGCATTACTATCAAAGTAACAGTTCAAGATTGAATCACCTGCATCAGGTCCGAAGAACACAGCACCACCATGTTCACTAGCAGTGTTGTTAATGAATTTACAATTATCTAATGTTAATTTACCATCTGAAAATATAGACCCTCCGTTACCGGTAGCATTACCATTGATAAATGTAATTCCTTTTAAAGTTACAGATTTACCATCGGCAATATTGAATATTCTAGACTTATGATCAGCGTCAATGATTACATTACCATTACCATCAATAACTATATCATGGTCTATTAAAATACCTGCATTGCCTGTATCTGTACTTTTATATGTATAATTCTTAACCAGAGTTAACTCTGATACACCATTTACTGCGTCTTGCAAGTCGCTGAATGAATCTGCATTCGCCACTTCCGCCAAACTGTTTGTATCAGAGCTAGGAAGTGCATATGCAGAGACATTGGAGACTGACAAGACTTTGCCGTCAGTGCTATTTGATCCTCCATCTGCAGCAGATACTGCCTGAAGTGAGAAAATAACACATATCAATAAAATTATTGTCAATATCTCTTTTTTATTCATAATACACCCCCTCCCATATTTCTTGATATGATCTTTCATCATATCAGGGAGAGTCTATCGTGATATATATATTGATATTTACTAATATATATATTTTAGTTATTGAATTTTACAGAAAAAATTTAAAATAGTTATAATATAGGATAATCAATATTAAATGATATAAAAAAATATTCCAATAAAATTAAATAAAATATAAATATTGCATAATAATATTAAATAAAAAATATTTAGTTAAGCCTAAATTAAATTAATTTCAAAAATAAAAGAACAAAATAAACATGAAAGACAATACAAATCAGGAATCATAAATAATTCTAAAAAAATATAAAAATTCTAAATTTTATTCATAATTTTATGAAAAAATCTTTGCAAAAGTGCTAAAAAATGAATTTTTTATATCCAATTAAAATTAGCCAAATCCCAAACAAACAAATGTGAAACACTTGTTCGATTAATATCAAACTAAATCTGAATTAATTAAACCTAACCTTAACAATATTTTACAAAACCGCACCAGTTAAAAAATGGGATTAGTAAATGTAAAAATATATTACATAGTTTAAAAATGAATAATTTAATAAAAGATTAACATATAACTAAAAAATTAAAGGAAAATAAAGGCGTAACTAAGCAAAAAAAGGCATTAGTGGCCAGTTAGCAATACGCAATTTATGATTTGTCTGCTGAAGGAAAAATAAGATCCGTGAAAAAAATGATATTTCATAGTTATCATGCACATATTTCCAACATATTCCGTACATATAGTTTCGGCAAACAGCTTATTTTAAAACGAAACAGTGATATCTCCAATAAACAATTAGTCAACACAAATGAAAAACGTCAGGAATACTCAAATCTGCGTTTAAATGTAAAAGAGGTTACCTACACAAATGTTGAATATTTGAAGATTCCATCAAAATCCCAAATTTTAACTAAAATAAATGACCTATTTCAATAAGATGATGTATATGTGATAACTCATTTACACCATTTTCTAAAGGTTAATTTTGAATAAGTTATCCAGATAGGATAATTAATAAAAAATAATCAAACGATATAAAATAATTACAGACACATACAAAAAATAACATGTGATTAAAAGAAATTATAAAGAAATGAAAAAAAATAGGTACCATTATTTAATTAAACTGGATTGTATAGCTTCACTATCCAATACTGTCGACTGATTCAATTATAGAAATGCATATTGAATACTGATTCGATTAAATTGCACCATCATTTTAGATGTGTATAATATTTAATGAATTTTGGGGAGTTTCATCTGGAAAAATTACAATGACCAATATAATCTATAACATGACATCAAATTCCCGGTTGAACCACATTTCAACATAGGATACAGTTGATTGACAATAGACAATAGAAAAAAATTTCAGAAAAAATAAAGTCAACATATCAATAAAAATAATATAAAATATTAAACAAAGATTCCTAAATTGTAGATAGTAGAAAAATAATCCCTAAAATCAATAGAAAATTTTAAACAAAAAAAATATATTGTATATAAAAAATTAAAAAAAAGAAGTAAAAAAAGCAATCTTATTTGATTACTTTACTTTTGATGATTTCTACTCTTTTGAGAGGGTAGATTTTTTTAGCGTTGTGGTAAATTTCAGATGCTAATTTACCGTTTACGCAAACTTTTACCAAGTCATCAAATGATCTTTCAGCTGCTGCTTCTCTGAGTAAATCTTCAATGGTTTTTCTCATGAATCTTTGTTGGGAAGATTTAGCTCTTCTTACGGTTACAGCTAAAACTTGGAGTTTTAATTTGCGGTCATCTTTAGTTTTAACAATTGCGGAAGCATCGATTCTGGAAGTTCCTCTTCTAATCATGCTTCTTACATAATCGGTAGTTGTTTTGTGTCCTGTGAATTTGGTGTTTGCAACATTACCTGCAACATTATCGATTTCAAACCTGAGTTTGATGTATTGTTTTGAGAAATCTCCGGTTAATTCCCTCATGGTAACTTCTACTCCTCTACCTATGAGAAGTTCTGGATCTTTTGCTGGAGTTTCTCCGATTTCTTTATCTTCAAAGTTCACTGGTGTTTTAATAGTATACCAGGATTTTTCTTTCCATGTATCACGTACTCTGCGTCTTGATTTTGCTTTTGCCATTATATCAACCGTTTAATTTAATAATTTATTATATATTGTAATTTAGCGTTTCGCCATTTAATTTTAAAAATAGTCTTAAAACTGGTAGTTTACAAAATACTACACTAACTAAACTGTAAAAATGATTTTAAATAAGTATATATTTACAATCGTTTATTCGACTATTGTGAGCTCTGCTCACCTTATTTAAAGAAATATTTGTAATTAAGTTTTATTTTTTTAAAACCCGCCCATAAAGGTTGTTATTATTTATTTAATTCATGTTATATAAAGATTATTGAAATCTTAGAAAATAGCTAAAATTTTATAAAAAATAAAAAAATAAAAATTTCACATATTTCCAAATGCTTTTGAAAAGAAATGAAAATGAGCCCTAAATTGAAAATAAAGCTCAAATAGTCTGTTTTGAAAATATGATTAATTATTCATGAAGTTATAATGATCAATGTATCTTTGCAGAACCTCATCAATCGGACCTTCATCCATGACAAGCTTAATTCCGGCATCATCAGCCTTGATTTTGGATTTGAACCCATACTGAACTGCAATTAATACATCACAATCTTCACAGGCTTTTAGGACTTTACTTCCCTGATGTTTTGCATCATCAGCAATCTCAACTGATCTCATTTCCACAAAGCTCAATTCATCATAATAATCGTAGACATATACTGATTTTCCACGTCCCAAATGCAAATCTACATTTTCACCGTCAGATGACACTACAGCCAAACGCATTTTTAATCCCTTACCTTCTTGATTATTTTTGCAACATTCGCTCCGAAAAGCCTGATTGTCTCTATTCCTTCAGTGTCTGCCAAAGCGGTTCCTTCAGGACCTGCAATTACCATGTTCCAGTATGTGCTTCCTGCAAGAATCATGTTGTTGATTGTAAAAAACATGGACATTTCCTGGAGCGTTAATGTAACTCCCCCACGCCTTGCAACCGCAATTGGCCCTCCGACCATCCAGTCGAGGAACTTGTCCCCTCCACGGGAGACCTTGCCTATTCTTTGAAGTGCAGACATTATGTCGCCTCTTGCGGTTCCGAAGTATACCGGCGCTGCAGGTATGAATCCGTCGGCATGCCTGATTTTTTCTATTATTTCATCCAAACCGTCCGGAAGAATACAGTTGCCCTTTTCAGCACATTTTCCACATGCAATGCAGGATAAAACGTTCTTTCCTTTAAGAGAGATGATTTCGGCTTCAACGCCTTCCTTTTCGATTTCACGTGCGCATTGCTCCAGAACAATTTTAGTGTTTGAATTTGCCCTTGGGCTTGCATTTAATAAAATAACTTTGCTCATATTATCACACTTACACTTCTGCACCATCTAATGCATGATGGCACATGCAATCTGAGGAATCATCCACATTTTTAATAAAATTGTAAATCAGTTCAAGTAGCTCAACTTCTTTTTCAGCCACCATTTCAAACACTTCATCGATTGTCAGTTCCTGCTCGGAGATTCCTGCAGCAAAGTTGGAAACGATGCATATTGAATTGTAGCACATTTCCCTTTCACGTGCCAGAGTAACCTCAGGAAGTCCGGTCATTCCAACCAGGTCTCCTCCAAGCATCCTGAACATTTTAATTTCAGCAGGAGTTTCAAACCTTGGTCCTTCAGTGCATACATAGGTTCCGCCAAGTATCACGTCACCGCATTCGGCCAGAACATCCCTTAAAGAAGGACAATATGGTTCGGTTACGTCAATATGGACCACCTTGTCTTCAAAGAATGTTTTTGCCCTGTTTTGTGAGAAATCCAAAAAGTCATCTGGGATAACAAATGAGCCTGGAGGCATTTCCTCATTCATTGAACCGACTGAGTTGGTGGCTATTATTTTGGTAACGCCCACTGATTTTAAAGCATCGATATTGGCTCTGAAATTAATTTTATGAGGCGGAATTGAATGACCTGACGCATGACGGGGAATGAATGCTACCTTTTTGGAAAATATGTCCAGAATTGAAACTTCCACTTCCCCATAGGCTGTCTTAACAGTTTCTGTAGTGCAGGAGTCTGCCTTCTGAGTAATCTCATATACGCCGCTTCCGCCGATTATTCCGATCATTTTAAAACTATCCTTTACAAACTGCCAGTGGTCTGAGTTTGGCAACGAGTTTAGCAATTCCTGTGCTGTCTGATACCCTTACGACACTATCAACGTCCTTGTAGGCTCCAGGCGCTTCCTCTTCTATTACATGTTTGCTTGTAGCTTTAATCCTGATTCCTTTTGAAGCCAGATCGGATGTGATTTCATCTGCATCATAATCCTTTTTGGCACGGGATCTTGAAAGGACTCTGCCTGCACCGTGAGCTGTGGACCCGAAAGTTTCCTCCATTGCGGTTTCGGTTCCGTGAAGCACATATGAAGCGGTTCCCATTGTTCCAGGAATCAATACCGGCTGTCCGACTGCCCTGTATTTTTCAGGGACTTCTTCCCTTCCAGGACCGAATGCACGTGTGGCGCCTTTTCTGTGAACCAAAAGGTCTTCCTGGCGGTTGTAAACCTTGTGGTTTTCCATTTTAACGATATTGTGGGCAACATCATAAACGATATCCATTTCCATATCCTTTGCGGATTTGCCAAGTACGTCCTCAAAGGATTCGCGAATCCAGTGAGTCATCATTTGCCTGTTTGCCCATGCATAATTGGCAGCAGCAGCCATAGCCTGAATGTAGTTTTGAGCTTCTTTTGAATCTAGAGGAGCGCATGCAAGCTGTCTGTCATTAAGCTGGATTTTGTATTTCTTATAGGCCTTGTCCATAATCCGGAGATAGTCTGAACATACCTGGTGTCCGCAGCCTCTTGAACCTGAATGAACCATGACAACAATCATTCCCTTTTCAAGGCCGAATACCTTTGCAACCTCTTCATCATATATCTCTTCAACTTCCTGAACTTCCAAAAAGTGGTTACCGGAACCCAAAGACCCTAATTGAGGAATTCCTCTTTTTTTAGCTTTATCTGAAACAATGCTTGAATCTGCGTCAAGCATCCTTCCGTTTTCTTCAAGAACTTCCAAATCTTCCGGCCATCCGTAACCGTTTTCAACTGCCCATTCTGCACCATAATCAAGAACTTTATCAATTTCGCCTTCTTCGAGTCTGATTTTACCTTTGCTTCCAACTCCTGAAGGAATGTTTTTAAAGAGCTTTTCTGTAAGTTCATCGAGGTGGTCTTCGATATCATCAATGGTTAAATTGGATCTGATAAGCCTGACACCACAGTTAATGTCAAAACCGACTCCACCAGGTGATACGATACCGTTTCTCATGCTGAATGCCGCAACGCCGCCAATCGGGAATCCATATCCGAAGTGAATGTCCGGAAGTCCGATGGAGTATCTTTGAACGCCCGGAAGACAGGCAACATTGACTATCTGTTCAACAGCACCTTCCTCCAGACTGTCAAAAAATTCGTCTGCAATATAAAACCTTCCGGAAGCCCTCATTTTTTTGTCATAGGTTCCCGGAATTTCATAAACGTTATCCCTAACTTTTTTGATTTCATCTTTAATTGTCATAAACATCACAAAATTTGTTATATTTTAATATTTGTTTGTGGTGTTTAAATAAGGTTTGCTAAAAAATGAAATTTTAGGGGCATTTATATGAATCTTCAAAAGAATACTCTCTAAAAATTAAAAAAAGCAATAGCTAAAAAAAGTCCCGTTAAAGTTAAATTCCCCTGAAATCAGATTATTTTCTAAATAATGCAGATATTCCGGCAATAAGTAAAAATATTGCACTTAAAACATTGATGTAGTCTGATCCGAGTATTACAAACATTGTCGCAATAAGGAATCCGACACCCGCCAGCTCCGTATGTGTTTTAACATAACAGCTTGAAAGGATACCCAAAAGTGATGCTATAATGGCTATCAAGCCTAAAAAAGGAGTATGTGCACTGCCTGCCTCTTTTAAGAATATTAAAAAAGAACCTGAAAATATTCCAATGATGGAACCTGTCAAGCCCATCAACATTTCAAAGTTTCTTGATAAAGTTGTTGTTCTTTTCATGTTTAATAATATGTTTTTGTCATTATATATATTTACAAGTCGACTATTGCCCTTAACTTTACATTATCTGTCTTTTTAACTTCCATCTTGTGGAATGTAATGGCCTTTATTTCCGTTTTTCTCTCATGCTTGTCCCAGTCAATCTCTTCACCTGCGATTGTTGCTTTTAAATGCAAATCTGCATCTATTTCAACATGAAATTCGCTGAAAAGCATGAAATCTATCTCGTGATGGAACAATAACTCCTCCAGATAATCGTAAAGAAGAGAAACTTCGTCTTCTGATGTTATTTCGAATGTTATTTTGGATTTTGGCTCCACATCCTCTGTATCGGTTATTATGTTAAACATTGCAACACTGGCATTTTCAAAAGCCTCGTTTAAATTTTTGCCGTATGCATTAAAGCCTATATCCGCTGTAGCTTCAAAATATTCATATTTTTTCATGATTTTCCCCGAAAATAATACTCATCAAATGCTCTCTTGCTCTTTGTTTATATATGTACTTTGAACAATTAAAATATAGTGATTAACATGTTGAGAAATAATGACACCACAATTCAAGCAGATTTAAGAAAAAAAAGTTCAATAGTAGATGAAATTACATACAGCAACATAGACATTCAATCTTGCATGGTAATGCTTGGAGTAATAACAGCATTGCTATTATCTGTTATTTCTGTTGTAGCGGCTCAAAATCCGTTTTTCATATAATGGATTTGATTTTTTTTACAATACCAAACCCTTGGCTGCTCATTAGATTTCAAGCTTACCATGCAAAAAATCTAATGTTAACAGAAACTAATTTCCCTCAGGAAGGGCTAGATGTTATAATCTTCGGGGTTGAAACGCAGAATGATCTGGCGGGAATTGCCCCGTGACCCTTTTCCTGAATATTTGGTATCTACAAGTCTTACAAATTCCAATTTATCTAAAATACGGTTGAATGATGCATAGCTGGAACCTGTCTTTTGCTTATACTCATCACCTAACTTTTTGGCAGTATAATTTCCGTCATTGTCCACTATCATCTTCAATACTTCTTTTTCATCATCACTTAGGGATTTCAATGTTTCGACAACATTGACGGAAACCAGTGATTCAATGGCCTTATCGAAGTGTTCCTGGGTAATTTCACGGCTTGCTGAAGCCTCAGCGATATTTCCGCAGGATTTTAGAAGGTTGATTCCCACCCTCAAATCGCCGTTTTCGAGAGTATACATTGAAATCTGCTCCAGTATGTCATCGGACAATACTCCAGGGAAAAATCCGGCATTTACGCGGTCCCTTAAGATGTTTTCGATTTCATTGTATGTATAAAGAGGAAACATTATTTCCTGAGGAATGAATACTGTGTTGACGTTTTTGTCAAAGGCATATTTGAATTCCAAATCGGACAGTATTGCAAAAATAGAAGTTCTCACGCCAGGATATTCCTCATATGCTCTTAATATATCATAAACGACCTTGTTTGCATGTTTTGTCTGGAACAGATAGTTGATATCATCAAATGCAATTACAAGGGATTTTCCTTTCTTTTGAAGTTCGCTCATGATTTGGGTATAAACCCTTGAAAATGGAACTCCAGTTTCCGGAGGCATGAAACCGAACACCTTTTTGTGAATCTGTGAAAATATTCCGAAACGGGTTGAATGAATCTGGCAGTTAATGTAAACGCAGACAACCTTTTCCGTGGTTTTTTCGACAAGTTCAAAGACCTTTCTGATTGCGGTTGTCTTACCTGTTGCCGGTGAGCCTAAAATGATTGCATTTGACGGCTGTCCTCCTCTCATGGCAGGCCTTATTGCCATCGCCATTGCCTCCATCTGTGTGTCTCTGAAATTATAATTAGGAGGTACATAATCCGGATCAAAAGCATTTATATTTTGAAAAAGGCTTTCATCATACATTAAAATATCTTCGATTCCCATGTTATCTAAATATGTTTAAAATATTATAAAAGATTATTCTTTTAAGTTAATTATTTCGACATTCTCGTTTTCTTTTATCCAATTGGTGAACTTTTCTGCATACATCAGCTTTTTTTTCTTGAATTCATCGGCCTGACCCAGTACGTCAGGAAGGTTAGGTCTTGAATATTTGGTTACGATGTCTCCGAAATCCATTCCTGCAAGGGTGATTTCTGATGCTCCAAGAGCAACGGCCAAGAATATTGCCCTGTCCCCGTCGGTGAATCCGCCGAAGTTATAGAGATTTCCGACCGGCTGTGCCTGGGTTGTGCCCAGCACATTGTTGAAAAATGAGCTTAAAGAGGCAATTCTTTCCATATTGTCACCATGAGCGTGAATTACAATATTTGCTCCCCTTAAATTTGCAAGCAAAATGTCATCGATGTTTCCGTCTAGATCAGTGACTACGATATCCGGAACTATCTTTTCCTCAATCATTGCGGTTGTTGCGCCGTCAGCTGCAACGAGAACATAATCCCTCAAATCATAATCCTCTTTCAACATTTGAATGTGCTCTTTAATAGAAGGGCCGGCACCGAATACGATGTACTTGTCTGAAAAGCCTACAATTTCTCCCAAATCGTTTAAAGTAAGGCATCCTTCAGTTGACAGTATTTCATCCAGCAGATGTGCGGATTCCTCATCTTTTTCTCTTGAAAATCCAAAATCATCAAGAATTTCTGTATAATATTTTTCCCAGAGACCAAATTCCATATTTAAACCTCACTATATTAATTTTAGCTTTTAATCATTAAATAATTTATCATTTCGAAGATAAAGTAAATATTGATTAAAACTCGTTATATTCTAAAATAAAAGCAATATTGTCTTTTTAGCTTTTAAAAGCTTATATATGAATGATGTATAAAGTATTACTTGCATTAATGTAGTTTTAAAATGATTTCATGAAATCTCAAAGCAAAAAGAGATCAGAATATGAAAGCTAAAAAGATATATCAAATCAATGACCGGACCATGAAATACAAATCATTGATACTCAATAAGCACCAGCACCGCTATTTGAAGTTGCCCGGCAAATTTGAGGCAAGATACCCTCAGGAAATCGTTTTTCCAAACATGAATGCCGGAAGGGCCGATGAATTCTACTCCACAGAAGAAGGCCTGATGGTCAATCTTGAAGAGGAAAGCGGAGAGATAACAGAAAAAGTTTTGGAAAAAATAAGCAATTATGTGGTTTTTGCAGATTTCATGTATTCCAAACGGCCATATTCCGCAATAATCTGCCACAAGGATCCTGGAAAGCTTTTTGAATATTATGAAAGGTCCCCTTCAATAATAATTAAAGTGCACTACATATACATTCCACAGGAAACCCTCTGGAGGAAATATGAAAACATTATTAAGAAAATAAAACAAAAAGAACAATTAATTATAGATGAAACGTTGGACATTGCATTTGTTCCAAAGTTCATCTCAAAAGAAAATGGGAAATTCATTACTGAATCACTATCCAAAGCATTTAAACATGCTAAAATCCATGAAACCATAATGAAAAGAGATATTGGAGTTCTTTTAGGAGCAATGGTACTTAAACACTTCGACGATGCGAAAAAAATAAATGAACTGATGGAGGAAATCGGCATGAAACAGATTGAAAATGAAATAAAAATCATAGCAAGGGAAGAATTCAAAGAAGAACTTGAAGAAATAGAAAAGGAAAACAATGAACTAAAATTAGAAAACGGCACACTAAAAAATGAAAATGGAACACTAAAAAATGAAAATGGCACACTAAAAAATGAAAATGGAACACTAAAAAATGAAAATGGAACACTAAAAAATGAAAATGGCGAATACAAAAAAGGAATCGAAAAGTTAAAAGAAATGGAAGACTTAAACACTCCCGAAGCAAAAAATATAATAAACTCCAAGAGGCAATATCCTTCAAACACATCATAAACTACAACACATATCCACTTTAAACAAAAAAAATCAAATAATTAATTAAAATAAAAAAAGGAAAAACAACATGTTAGATAAAGATGCAATCCGAATTATAGCAAGGGAAGAATTTAAAGAAGAACTTGAAGAAATAGAAAAAGAAAACAATGAACTAAAATTAGAAAACGGCACACTAAAAAATGAAAATGGAACACTAAAAAATGAAAATGGCACACTAAAAAATGAAAACGGCACACTAAAAAATGAAAATGGCGAATACAAAAAAGGAATCGAAAAGTTAAAAGAAATGGAAGACTTAAACACTCCCGAAGCAAAAAATATAATAAACTCCTGATGATTTAAGATTAAATCATTCATGTACAACATTAACGGCCTCACCTGTAATGCGGGCATATAGATTGCTGATTTGCCTTAACGTATAGCCCACCATGAATGCTGAAATGACTGTTCCAATGTAAACCGCACCAAAAACGTTCGTATACCATAATCCGCACATTATCAGAGCAATTGTAACCATTGTCGCATCAAAACCTATTTTAATTGTTGAAAATCTCCAATCGGTCACGATAGCTACCGCCTCAACACAGCCTTCACCCGGAAGAGGTGCGATATCGGCAGGCATATATACAAATATTCCAAAGGCTATCAAAAAGATACTTATCGCCAGATATGCAATATAATATGGAATTGTATGCTCAAATGGGATAAATGAAACCAGATAAAGGGACAGATCTGTGAAATATCCGAACAGTACGCAGTTAATCAGCTGCAGCAGCCTTCTTTTATTGAATCTTGACCTTAAAATTAAAAACTGAAGCAATATCAGTGCGGCATTAAACACGAAAGTTGTTATTCCAATGTTAATGTTGGTTATTAAAGTCAGAGCATAGGAAATGGAGCTGATCGGAGTTGTTCCAAGCGTTGAGGTAATGGAAAACGCCACACCGACCGACATGATGAACAACCCTACAACAAACTGACAAATCCTCTTAATCATATATTTATTTGAATATAATCAAATATAAAAAACTTACTGAAATATCATTTAATCATGACATATGAAATCAAAATACATTAGCCAAATTTTAAAAAATATGAAATTTTATTAAACAATAACGCAAAATAGAGATTAATTCTATTATTAAAATTGAATAAAGTGATAAATTAAAAATATTTAATAAGTATAAAAACAAAAAATATATATAGCTTGCGATTAAGCTAATATTTTGGAGGAATTTAATGAACGATATCTTATTAATGCTTCCGGGACCAACAACAGTGCACCCTAGAGTACTCAGTGCAATGTCAAAAGCTGTTGTTAACCACAGAGGCGCTAAATATGGTGAAATCTTAACTGAAACTACTGAATTGATGAGTAAAGTTTTCCAAACCCCTAATAATTCTTATTTATTAACTGGATCAGGAACTGCAGCTATGGAAGCAGGTATTGCAAATACTGTAGCACCTGGAGAAAAAATGTTAAATGTAGTTGGTGGAAAATTCGGTGAACGTTTCATGAAAATAGCTCAGGCTCATGGAATCGACACCCAGGAATTGGCAGTTGAATGGGGAACCGCAGTTACCCCTGAAGCAGTCAAAGAAGCTTTAGATGCTGATGAAGACATTAAAGCCGTTAGTGTGATTCACAATGAAACTTCCACCGGTGTTGCTGCACCTATCGAAGAAATAGGTAAAGTAATGAAAAACTATGACGCATTATACATTGTAGATACCGTATCCTCCCTTGGAGGAGACTATGTTGATGTTGAAAAGTTCGGCATTGACGTCTGTCTTACCGGATCTCAAAAATGTCTCGCTGCACCTCCTGGCATGGCAGCAATTACATTAAGTGACGACGCATGGGCTGCTGTTGACAAAATCGAAACCAATACTTTCTATTTAGACTTGAAAGCAGCAAGAAAAAGCGGAGACAAAGTTCCACCTCAAACCCCATACACCCCATCAGTTTCACTCACCTATGCAATGAATGAAGCTTTGAAAATGGTTATGGAAGAAGGAATTGACGAAAGAGTTGCACGTCACCACAAAGCGGCTAAAGCCAGCGTAGCTGCCGTTAAAGCATTAGGTTTAGAATTATTCGCTGATGAAGCTGTTTCATCTGCAACCGTAACCGCAGTCAAAATGCCTGAAGGAATCACAGATGATGAGTTCAGAGGCACCACACGTGACAAATACGGCGTTGAATTGGCTGGAGGACAAGATCACCTTAAAGGAAACATTTTCAGAATCGGACACATGGGAAATATTTCCTACAAGGAACTTACCCAAACCTTTGCGGCAATCGGTATGACCTTAAAAGGTTTAGGTGTAATTGATGATGCAGGCGCAGGTGTTGCATCCATTGCAGAATCATACTTATGATTCTGTTTTCTAATTTTTTTTAATTATCTTTTTGTTATAAGTTATAATCAGCTTATTTTTTTACCCTGAAATTTTTTTTGACATATAAGTTATAACTTTGAAGTTACACTTGAAATGCACCCCTTGAGTTAAAAATTTTAAGTTATAAGTGAAAAGTTACACTTGAAATGCACCTCTCGAGTAAACTTTATAAGTTATAAGTGAAAAGTTACACTTGAAATGCACCTCTCGAGCTAAAAATTTTAAGTTATAAGAAAAAAGTTACACTTGAAACATATGTCTAAAATTCAAAAAAAGTATTACTAATCTGAAGGGACATTCATAACTAAAAATATTTTAAACATTAACGACAAATATAAATTAACGATAGGATGTGAAAACCATGACAAAAAATATCAAAACAACTGTTGAAGAGTTGCATAAACTCATAAACATAGACAATGTAATTGGAAAACCGATCGAAACTGATGACAAAGTCCTCATTCCTGTAATGAGAATGGGAGTAGGATTTGGAGCCGGCGGAAACATCGGTGAAAATGAAGGAACCGAAGCAGTAGGTGCCGGTGCAGGTGTGGAACCTATATCCATGGTAATGATTCCTAAAAAAGGAAATGACGCTGAAGGAGTTCGCGTACTTAACTTAAGCAAAGGAACCGAAACCAATAAAGCATTGACAGACTTAGGTTTAATGATATCTGATCTTGTAAAAAGCTATGTCGGAAACAAGAATGATGACGACTACGATGAGTCAGAATACATAGAACCTGAATATACTACCAAAATAGATGTAGACGAAGAATAGGAACTGCTATATGTTAAACATCCTATTGATGATTATTCTAATAATCATCATATTTATTATTATTTTACTCTACATAGGAGTTAAGATAGCATTCATCTATAATAAAAAAGGCAGCAAATTAAAAGGATGTTTAAAAATACTTATTTTAAAAAAGATTAAGGTCTACTCAATTGAGTTCCCGTCAGAAGATGATGAAAAAGATGAAGATGAAGAAGACGACGAGGAAAATGACCGTGACATCAAAAAAATTTTTGAACTTGCAAAACCATGTTTTGAAGACTTCAAGGAATTTCTAAAATCATTTACCAAATGCATTCATATTGCAAAACTTGAAAACCATCTTGTCTTTGGTCTTGACTCATATGTTGATACTGCAAAATACATCGGATGCATCTGGAGTCTGCTTGTTATTGTTAACAGCACACATGAAAATGCCAGGTTAACTGCAGAGCCTTCATTCACCGGAAGTGTTCTGGATGCGAAGGGTGAAAATGAACTTGACATTAACATCTTGAAACTGATACCTCCGGCAATAAAACTGATTTCCAAAAAAGAGATTCGCAATCTGATAAAAGGTGTTAGAAATGGATGATGATATCAAGCAGCTGGTTGAAGACATCCTGAGGATTGAAGAGGTAACCGAGTATCATTATCGTGAGGTATGCGGATTCACATTTGTCTTTAAAAGAGTGGACTTGTTCATCAATGACCAAATTTCAACCTGTGAAATAAAACCCATCGCAATAATTTATGAAGAAAATGGTAAATATTATCTATCCCATATAGATGTAGTTGATGAAATAGAAGCAGTAGTTAAAGGTTATGTTGAGGAAATATTAAAATAACAACTGACTTTGAAAATATGAAATAACCGGTTAAGGTTAACTCATACTAGGGAAGGGGAATGTCTTCGCTTCGAACAACAACCTCCACAACAAGAGGTCCCCTAAGGTCACTTTCCAGCAGATATTCAAGGTCGGCCAAATTGTCAACTCTCACCCCATCAATCAAATAGCTTGAGGCAAGTTTTACAAAGTCAGGATTTTCAAGTTTTACCTGATATGGTTTCATGTCATAATTCTGCTCTTCCCATTGCCTGATAATTCCAAACTCAGAGTTGTTTATAATGAACACTATGACATCCAGGTCATTCGCCTTCAGGGTGGCCAGCTCCTGGATGTTCATCTGAATGCCGCCATCCCCATTGATTGAAATTACCTGCTCGCCGGTTGCAAGACTTGCACCTATTGCA
>NZ_CACXXB010000036.1 GCF_902771435.1 uncultured Methanobrevibacter sp.
CGAGAGCATTTAATTACAAATATTTGTTAGTTACATTACAACAGATCTCGCTAAAAAGTAGTAGATAATTCATTTACTTTTTAATCATTTTGTTCGTATAGTATAGAACAAATTTCACTAAAAGTAGTAGATAATTTAAAGTGCGTTATGCCAACGCCAATATGAAGCTGGTCAAAAGGAATCAAAAGTTGCATAATCCCGATTCGCCTTTGCTGATTGGGGAAGTTAAAGATAGTGATGTTGTAATGGAAGTCAATGAACCCAGCTATATTGATACTCAACAAATGTTAATTTGATTGTTTTCAATAAAAATTATTGTTTTCATATTGTAATATTGTTTTAATTCTTGAATATTCTTTTTACTTATTTTTTTATCTTTTATTGTTAAAATAACTAATTTTAAATAATTAGAACTTCAAAATATCTATGTAAATATGGTTAATCATAACTTCGATTATTACTTAAATAAAATTAGTATAATTGCTTAAATATAAATAGTATAATTGCTTAAATAAAATTAGTATAATTACTTAAATATAAATAGTATAATTACTTAATTGGTGGTAATGTGGAATATATTAAAAGATATGTTGATGAAGAATTAAATGATATACTTGAATGTATGGGTGCTGTTTTAATAGTGGGGCCAAAATGGTGTGGTAAAACAACAACTGCGACTCAATTCGCCAAAACAGTAATTGAATTGCAACATCCTACATTAGGTAAATCATACATTGAACTGGCAGATGTGGATCCATTGTTAGTATTGGATGGAGAAAAACCATTGCTGATTGATGAATGGCAAATGGCTCCTGAATTGTGGGATGCAGTAAGATATTCAGTTGATAAAACTGATGGTTATGGATTATACATTTTAACAGGTTCTACAATTGTTGATAATTCTAAAATAAATCATAAAGGTGTTGGAAGGATTCACAGGTTGATGATGAGGCCGATGAGTCTGTATGAAAGTGGCGATTCAAACGGTAAGATTTCATTGATTGATTTATTTAATGATAGTGATGTTAAAATTAATGGAGTTACTTCAGATTTGTCTTTAAGTGATTTGACTTTTTTAGCTTCCCGTGGGGGCTGGCCTGAAACATTGAATATTAAAGACAAGCGAAAACAATTGATTGTGGCATCTTCCTATTTTGATAACATATGTCGTGATGATACTTATAATATTGATGGCGTTAAACGTGATTCAAAATTATTTGAAGCGATTCTTAGGTCTTATTCACGTAACATTTCAACATTAGTTGCCAATACAAAAATAATGTCGGATATTGAAGAGAATTACGGTAAAATTTCCGAGCCTACATTTTATTCATATATCTCTGTTTTAAAAAATCTCTTTGTCATTGATAATGTTCCGGCATGGGCTCCAAATATTCGTTCAAAGCAAAAAATAAGAAAATCTGAAAAAAAGGAATTTATAGACCCCTCAATTGCAGTTGCAGGTCTTAATGCAACTCCTGAAATGTTGGTGTATGATTTGGAAACTTTCGGATTCATTTTTGAAACCTTATGTATTAGAGACTTAAAAGTATATTCCGCACCATTGGGTGGAAAAGTATTATATTATAATGACGGTACTTTGGAAGTGGATTGTGTTTTGCAAATTGCTGATGGGCGTTATGGATTGATTGAGTTTAAATTAGGAGATAAAAGAATTGATGATGGTGCAAAATCCTTATTGAAAATGGATAAGTTGATTAAACAAAAAATTGCTGAAGGAGATACACATATTCCGGAACCTAGCTTTTTAGCGGTTATAACGGGTGATTCGATTGCAAAAGTTCGAAAAGATGGGGTGATGGTAATTCCTATTGGTGCATTAAGATAAATATATGTTAAATTCGCAAAAGAATAGATAATTATGAAATTTTTAAGAATAAATTCTTTGTACTGTCTGAAACAAAATTTGAATTTATAGTAGATAATTTCTATACTATTATGCCAACAGCAACATGAAGCTGGTTAAAAAGAACCAAAAGTTGCACAATCCGGATTCACCATTGCTTATCGGTGAGGTTAAAGATGATGATGTTGTAAAAGAGGTTAATGAACCTAGTTTCATGGGTGCTCAAACTTTATTAAAAATGGATAAGTTGATTAAACAAAAAATTGCTGTGGGAAATACACATATCCCGGAACCTAGCTTTTTAGCGGTTATAACTGGTAATCCAATTGCAAAAGTTCGAAAAGATGGGGTAATGGTAATTCCGATTGGAGCATTAAGATAATAATATTACTGTCAATTTAATCAAAAAGATTCATGATGACAGAAAATACTAGATTTTTTGAATTAACCCTGTTCAAATCATAATTTCAGAGCATCATTCGGACAACTGTGAACACAATCAAGGCACAATATGCATTCCGTACCGTTTTCTCTTTTTCTGGAATTGTTTAACATTTCAACATCCATCGGACATGCCTTTACACATTTGCCGCAACTGATGCATTTATTTTCATTAACTTTAACTCTTAAAAGTGAAAAATAGCTTGAAATTTTTAAAAATACAGTAATCGGACAAACATATTTGCAAAATGCACGATTATCTTTAAGATAAAATGCCAGAACAATTCCAAGAATATAGTAAATAATATTTCCTAAAATAAACAGGAAGAATATTATTGAATCAAGATTAGCAACTTTAAAAATGAATAGTGAACATACACCGCATGATATTGCTACAAATAATATGTATCTGACATACCCCCAGTTTTTCCTTTCATTTTGAGGGGTTGTATAAGGTAGCAAATCCAATATCATTGCTGTCCAGCAGGCATATCCGCACCATCCACGGCCAAACAGTAATGGCCCAAGGATTTTTGCAATTAGAAAATGAATAACTGCACCTTCAAAAACACCTAAACTTAAATAATACCAAAATCCGGACAGAGACAAGTTTTCATGACCTAAAATGCCAACATAAACAAACAGGTAACATCCAACTGCAAGCATAATCAGGTTTCTTGCGTATCTGTTATTTTTACCCATCATGAACAGTCCAACAGCTATTGCAGTTCCGATATAGAGGAAATTGAATATGAAAAATGTGTTGGAAGTTGTAATATATACCAGAACAGAAATCGCGATGAAAATTAACTCCATAATTATTGGCGCTTTAATGTTCATGAATAACAATTTTTTAATCACAATAATTAAATTTTATGTATAGCTAGGGATATCAAAAAAAGTTTTTCATGATATTTTTAAAGCGGAAAATAATGATAATTTTATATGACTACATCACAATGTTTGTATTATTCATATTAAACAAATAGTTAATTATTATCTTTCCGATATTGGAAAAAATATTGTCTAATCAATAGATAAACTAAACAATAGTTATAACTTTAAATATTTCTAACAATAAAAATTACAATCATGTCAAGAACTTACCTTAAATTTAAAAGTACAAACAGAGAAGAGGAAGAGCAAACAATATTGAGAATTTTGGAAGAGAACAAATACAAAAAAAGAGAATCCCAAGGAGAGGAATTTTATCAACATGGATCTGGAATAGTCACATCTCCACAGTTAATTAAATACACATTTAAAGATGACATGATTGTAATAGAATCATGGGTTAGAAACTTTGGATTCTTCGGTGAAGACAGTTTAGATGGTTCCAGCCAAATATTTGCTAAAAGATCCGCTAAAGGGGCATTAAAAAAAATTCAGGAAGGGCTGGGGTTAGAAATTATTGAACAAGGAACTTTGTAATAACTGTTCACAGATGAACAAACCTTATTTTTAATTTTTTAACAAGATTAGGCGTATTGTATAAACTGAATTTCACTAAAAGCAGTAGATAATTTAAAGTGTATTACGCCGACGCCGACATGAAGCTGGTTAAAAAAACCAGAAGTTGCATAATCCTGATTCCCACTTTTGATTGGTGAGGGTGATGCTGTAAAGGAAGTCAATGAACCGAGCTATATTGACAATCAAACTTGATTAATCTAGTTATTTTTATCTTATCATTCACTTCGTAAAATAAACAATATAAAATTAAAAAATAGTGACTTTGTGTCACATCATTAATTCAAAAAAATTTGGTGCTGAAATTGGCGGTTAACCAAATCCAGCTAAAAGACCTATGTTATAGATTAGAAATGACACAACATATGCAGTTACAAAGGTAATGGCACACATTGTCAAAGCCCATCTATATCCATTCATTTCATGCTTAATTGCAGCAATAGTACTGAAACATGGGATATACAATAAAGTAAATGCCATAAATGAGTATGCAGACAATGGGGTGAAAGTATCCTGTATTAAATGTGTCATACCATTTTCATCATCTTCGTTCATTCCTCCAAGAGTACCGAAAGTAGATACAATAACTTCTTTTGCAGCTAATCCTGCGATAAGAGCTACAGCCGCTTGCCATGTGCCGAATCCTAACGGAGCAAAAATTGGGGCGATAAAGCTACCTATCATACCTAATAGACTGTCAGCAGATCCGTATTTAACACCTAACGGGAAGCTACTTAAAGCCCATAATACAATGGAACATCCAAGAATTACTGTTCCTGCTTTTTTTATAAATCCTACAACTTTTTCTCCTGTATGCAATAATACTCCTTTCAGTGAAGGAAGCTTATATGATGGAAGTTCCATTACAAATGGAGTTGTCACACCTTTCAGCAATATTCTTTTGAGAATTGAGGCTACAATAAATGCCACTATGATTCCTAAAAGATAGATTGACAGCAATATAATTCCGTTATATTCTTGGAAAAATGCTGCAATGAATATTGCATAAATAGGTAATCTTGCTGTACAGGACATGAATGGTACAAGCATCATAGCAATTTTACGGTCATTATCATTTTCTAATGTTCTTGTTGCCATGATGGCGGGCACTCCACAACCAAATCCTAAAATCATTGGTATAAATGCTTTACCATGAAGACCAACAAGTTTATGCATAATTAAATCCATAGAAAATGCGGCTCTTGCCAGATATCCACAATCCTCAAGAATGCTTAAAAATAAAAATATTACAAGAATTATTGGTAAGAAAGAAAGGACTCCTCCAACACCTCCAATAACCGCATCACATAAAAATGATGTTAAATATGGATTAGTAATAAAACTGGCCAGAAATTCAGAAAGCATATTAAAACATTGCTCAATTAAATTTTGAAACGGTGCACTTACATTATATGTTATTTCAAAAATTATATACATTAATACAACAAAAATAGGAAATGCTAAAAATTTGTTTAGCACGATATCATCTATTTTATCAGTAAGGGTTTTTCCTTCAACGGCATTGATTTCAACAGATTTTGCCATCACATCATCAATAAATTCGTATCTTGCACCTGCAATTATTTCTTCTGGACTTTCATCATAATTCTCATTAAGGTTTTTTAACACATTATCCAATTCTTTAAAAATTGCTGAACTTTGTGGTGAATTTTGAACCTTTTGAATAACAATTGAATCATTTTCAAGCAATTTGATTGCTGTCCACTGTGAAGGTACATCAAGTAATTTTTCATCCTTTTCAATTAATGACTGCAGATTCACAAAATGACTTTTTAACTCAGCATCATAAGTTAAACTTTTGGAAGTGTCAACTGGATTTTCTGCTTGCTTTTCTACACTGGCAAACAATTCTTCGATTCCCTGACCTGTTTTAGCATTGATATCAATTACTGGAAAACCTAAAATTTCACTCATCAAATCAACATCAATTAGATAGCCTCTTTTTTTTGCAAAATCATTCATATTCAGTGCTAAAACTAGGTTTGCTCCAAGTTCCATCATCTGAACAGTGAGGTATAAGTTACGCTCCAAATTAGATGCATCAACCACATCAATAATCACATCCGGATCTTCATCAACTATAAAATCCCTTGATACAATCTCTTCCATCGTATGAGCACTTAATGCATAGTTGCCGGGCAAATCAACAATCTCATAATCATATTTTCCACGTGAAAATTGACCTATGGCTTGTTCAACTGTTTTACCTGGCCAGTTTCCAACATGCTGATGCATACCCGTTAGCTCGTTAAAAACAGTTGTTTTTCCAACATTTGGATTTCCTGCCAATCCAACTTTTAAATTTACCATATAACTCTCCTTTCATTAAATTTTAATTAATATTAGCTTAAGTATCTAATATTTTGCATGTCAAATATTATATTTTAATTTTAATATTATTTAATGGTATTGTGCAAGAATTCTCCAGTTTCTTTAACTTTATTGTGCTAGAATTCTCCGGCTTCTTTAAGCCGGGGATGAATTGCACAATAAAGTTAAATCCTTCTTTTGCTTTTATTATTGTTTTTTCATCGTATAATTCTTTATTGTTGTCTAAAGTAAATTCAACCAAATCATAAATGACTTTATTCAATAATTTTCCTTTATCAGTTAGAAAATATTCATCAACCTCTTTTTTAATCAATCCCTGTTCTTTCCATGAATTTCAAACTTCTGGACAATGCCTTGTTTGACATTTCAGGTCTCTCCTTTTGAAATTCGCTAAATCTGGTTTTTCCAAAGAACATGTCGCAAATAATTTGCAAAACCCATTTTCTATTGATTATATCGAGGGACAATTCAACTGGGCAGTGAGTAAGTTCAAAATCAAAATATGTCATATGGTTTAAAAGTTTCTATTTTGTCTTATTTTAATGTTTAGGTGTCATAGCCGTCACTTTAACTTTTTATAGTTATCTATTAAGATAATTAAACATGACATTAAAAGATAATCTTCCAAAAATTGCCCTTGGCGCTTGGGCATGGGGTAATGATGGAACATTTGGAAACGAACATAGTATTGAGGATTTAAAACCAATCTATGATAAATCAATGGAATTGGGATTGAACCTTTGGGATACTGCATATGTCTACGGCATGGGAAAATCTGAAGAGGTTTTAGGAGAGTTCTTAAGGACTTCCAATCGGGAGGATTTTGTAATTTCAACCAAGTTCACACCGCAGCTTGCTGAAATGTTCGAGGCAAATGAGGTAACCTCAATGTATGAAAACAGCGCAAAAATACTGGGCGTTGAAGACATTGACATATTTTGGATTCACAATCCGGTTGGAGCGCCTGACTGGACTAAAAAGCTGGTTGAAACCGCAAAAGAGCATGACATTAAAATGATAGGTGTTTCAAACCATAATCTTGCAGAAATCAAAGAGGCAAATGAGATTCTAAAAGAGGCAGGCTTAAAGCTTGGAGCAGTTCAAAACCATTACAGCCTACTCAACCGTTCATCTGAAGATTCAGGAATCCTTGAGTACTGTAAAGAGAATGACATAATCTTTTTCTCATACATGGTTTTAGAGCAAGGCGCATTATCAGGCAAATACGACACTGCTCATCCTTTCCCTGAAGGATCAGACAGGGCAAATGCATATGGTGGAAGCTTGGCTGAAATTGAGGAGTTGAATAAGGCAATCGCAGATATTGCAGAAAATCACAATGCAAAAGTTGCACAATTGCCGATTGCATGGGCAATAGCTAAAGGAACACTTCCAATTATTGGTGCAACAAAGGTTCACCACGTTGAAGATGCGGCTGAGGCAGTAGACATCGATTTAAGTGATGATGAAATTAAAACAATGGAAGAATTGGCAGATAAGGCTAATATCAATACAATAAGGATTTGGGAAAAGGAAATGAAATAATTTCTTTTCCTTACTTTTTTTACTTATGATTTTGTGGCATTTTTGCCACTAAAATTATTAAAACATTAATGAACAAATAATTTTTCATGGCTCTTGAAGAAAAATTGTATGGAAATCAATTTGAAAGAAACATTGTGGGCAGTGCAATTAAAACCATAAGCAATAAATGGACATTTTACATTTTGAAGGATTTGTTTTTGGGAAAGAAGCGTTTTACACAATTTCAGGAAAACCGTCCAAATCTGGACAATAAATCTCTTTCAAGATGCCTTAAATCAATGGAAAACAACAATTTAATTGAAAAAAAGATTAATGATCATGAAACAGAATATTTCTTAACTTCAAAAGGAAGGAAACTAAATAGGGTATTGTATGAATTAATCATATTTGCTTTGGATACTCATGAGGGAGATTTCTACACGGATGATGAGATTACCTTTATAAAAGAAACTTATATTGATATTCTTGACTTAGATGGGGGATGATATGTTGGATAAAAAAATTGTTTTGGTGCTGATTTTCATTGTAGCAATATTGAGTATTTCTGCAGCCAATGCATCTGAAAACAGGAATAACGCAACCGGTGTAGTCGTTAATAATGAATCAATAAGTGACAGTATGTCTATATTCAATGAATCCGCTGCTTCAAATGGAAGTGCCCAAACAGAATTGACCAAAAGCAATTCAGCGGAACCTGAATCGATTTCACTGTCTGTTTCAAAATTATCAACAACATACGAATCCGGCAAATATTTCAAGGTAAAAGCGATTGACAGCAAAACTAAAAAACCTGTTGTGAATGTTAAACTTATTTTAAAAGTATATTCCGGTAAAAAATATAAAAAAGTCACTGCAGCAACTGATTCCAATGGAATTGCAAAATATTATGCATCTAATTTAGGCATTGGCACTCATAAAGTGACAATAAATGTTAAAGATTCTAAAAAGTTCTTATCAAAGATTAAATATAGTTCGATTAAAATCTCAAGGGCTAAACTAAAAATTTCAGCTCCAAAAATCACAGGATATTATAATGAATCTAAAAGGTACAAGATTGCGGTTAAAAATAGGGAATCCAAAAAACCGATGAAGAGTATTAAAGTTATGATAAAGGTTTTCACAGGTAAAAACTATAAGAAGTACTCTTTGAAAACGGATAAAAAAGGGATTGTAAGTTTCAACATGAAATCATTGCCTAAAGGCAAACACAATGTTGTTATCAATATTAAATCAACTTCTAAGGTTAAATCGGCTGTTTTAAAAACATATATCAAAACTATTGCTCGTTCAAATGTAATAAACCTTAAAGTCAATAATCATGTTTTAAAGGTGAAATTGGAAGATAATTCCGCAGCAAAAGCACTGATGAACAAGCTAAAGATGGGTGATGTTACAATTCATGCTGAAGATTATGGAGGATTTGAAAAAGTTGGGGATTTGGGTTTTTCACTTCCGAGAAGCGACAAATACATAACCACCTCGGCAGGCGATATCGTGCTTTATGAGGGTGATGAGATATCACTATTCTATAATTCAAATTCCTGGTCCTATACAAAACTGGGCAAGGTACAGAATATTAAAGATTTGAAGAAGATTTTGGGAACTGGCGATGTAAAATTGGTTTTAAGTTTAAAATAACAAGATGGGTGATATGGTGTCTTTCATTAAAAAAATTTGTTTTATAGTTGTATTTAGTTTAATTGCTTGCACTGCGGTTAGTGGGGATGATAGTATGGATGATTTAGTTAAAGTCAAAATCAATGATGAGGTATTTGATGTTAAATTGGAAAACAATTCTGCCACACAGGATCTGATTAAAGAGCTGAAAAAAAGCAACATCACAGTCAATGCATCGGAATATGGGGGTTTTGAAAAAGTGGGAGATTTAGGCTTTTCACTTCCGACAAGTGATGAAAATATCGGTACTGCTCCGGGGGATATTGTATTGTATCAGGGAGATAAAATATCCTTGTTTTACGGTTCCCATTCATGGAGCTATACAAAACTGGGTAAAATAAATAATGTTGGCTCAAATAAGCTAAAGGAAGTTCTGGGGTCCGGTGATGTCACATTGGAGTTCAGTTTAAAATAATTATAAATTTTATCAAATAATATAAAATGTGGTTATTATGGAAAATATTGAGATAACAAAAGAATGGGACAAGGTTTTTCCCAAAAGCGAAAATGTAAATCATGAAAAGGTAACATTCAAAAATAGGTATGGAATTACTTTGGTTGCAGATTTATACAAACCAAAAGATTCTAAGGAAAAATTGCCTGCTATTGCATGTGCAGGACCATTCGGTGCTGTAAAAGAACAGGTTTCAGGTCTTTATGCACAAAAATTGGCTGAAATGGGATTTTTGACAATAGCTTTTGATCCTTCATTTACCGGTGAAAGTTCAGGTGTGCCTCGTGATATGGCATCTCCAGACATAAATACTGAAGATTTCCAGGCTGCAGTTGACTATCTTGTCACTTCAGATGATGTTGACGGTGACAGGGTTGGAATTTGTGGAATCTGTGGATGGGGAGGAATGGCATTAAATGCTGCGTCCCTTGATACTCGTATCAAGGCAACAGTCACATCAACAATGTATAATATGACTCGTATTACTGCAAAGGGATATTATGATGCGGATGATAATGCAGATGCGAGATATGAAATGAAAGTTGCCCTAAACAATCAAAGAACCGAAGACTTTAAAAATGGTGAATATGCAAAAGCCGGAGGGGTCATTAAAGAGGTGACTGATGACCTGCCTCAATTTGTAAAGGATTATCATGACTTTTACATTGAACCGTTAGGATATCATCCAAGATCCCCCGGTTCAAATGATGGATGGAATGTAATAGGATGCATGTCATTCATATCTCAGCCGATTATAGCTTATTCTGATGAAATCAGAACACCAATTTTAATGATTCATGGGGAAAATGCACATTCCAGATATTTCTCAGAGGATGAATTTGCAAAATTGACTGGGGACAATAAGGAGTTAATGATTATCCCTGATGCGGTTCACACGGATTTGTACTATAAAACTGATGTAATTCCATTTGAAAAGATTGCAGAATTTTTCAATGAAAACTTGTAAGTTACTTTAAAAAGTAACTATTATTTTCTTTTTTTGTTTCAAGAAAAATTTCACTATTATTAATAGGATAATTTCGTTACTATTGAAGAAACCTTCATGGCCGGACTTTCAATATCAGTTGTGTTCAGTCCGTTTTTCTTCAAATCATATTTTAATAATACGCTTTGTACTGATGCTTCGCCGGGTGTAGCTATGGTCTTGCATTTTAAATCTGAGATTGACTTAACTGATGGATTATGACAAAGCAAACCGCTGCCCTCATTTTGGGCTCCTGCAACGATTCTTACGGGCACTCCTTTAGAGATGGAGTATATTACTGGTGTTATTCCAACATAACCAACATCTAATTCGCCGCTGGCCATTGCACTCATCAAATCTCCACCATTATTGTATTCATGTAATTCCACTTCAATTCCCGCTTTGTTAAACATTCCTGTAGCATTTGCGACAAATAATGCTGCATCATGGTCTGTAGGTAAATATCCGATAGTTACAGTTTCTGGATTTTTATCCGACATGCCGTATATCGTAAAAATAACTAGTAAAAAACTGCTATAATTACAGTTAATCGAATAATTTTTCTATTTTTTGACATTATCATTCAAACTCCTATATATTTTATCATAGCATTGTTTATAAACAATGATTATATTTTTGGAGTATTAACAATAAATATTTGTTTCTAATTTTTTTATCATTGAATACAAGCAGTCTCTTAAATCTAAATCCTAATTTAAAATCAAACAATCAATCACTTACTAATTTTCATAATGAATATGTAACGAATATCTATTTTAATGTTATGTCCAATATGTCATCGCCTTCAGACATAAATAAAGTTTCTTATTTTTTTATAATGTAATATTTTTTTCACATATTTTGTTTATTTTTTTTTAAAATATGGACTCTTTCAAAAACTTTGTTGATTTTCATAATCCTTTTTGCGGTTGTCATTCCAAATTAGATCTCTGCGATAGATTCGTTTTAAAACACCTCGTGTGG
>NZ_CACXXB010000037.1 GCF_902771435.1 uncultured Methanobrevibacter sp.
TCGAATTAGGAGAAATCTCCAAACTTTTAGGAGCTACCTTTTAGATAAATGGATGTGTGATTATGGTTAAAGTTATTCATACAAGTGGAAAACGTAAAACAGCTATCGCAAGAGGTACTGTTCAAGAAGGAACCGGAAAAGTTAGAATTAACAGAGTTCCTTTAGAACTTTATTCCCCTGAGCTTGCTAACTTAAAATTACAAGAACCATTAACTTTAGCTGGTGACTTAGCTAATCAAGTGGATATTAACATTCGCGTTGTTGGTGGCGGAGTAATGGGTCAAGCCGAAGCTGCACGTATGGTAATTGCAAAAGGACTCGTACAATGGTCTCAAGATATGGATTTAAAAGAAAGATTCATCCAATATGACAGAACCATGTTAGTAGGGGACCCAAGACGTTCCGAACCTAAAAAATACGGTGGTCCTGGAGCAAGAGCACGTAAACAAAAAAGTTACAGATAATTACTCTGTACTTTTATATTTTATTAAAAATTAAAAGATGATAAAAATGATTCCTATTAGATGCTTAAGTTGTGGAAAACCAGTTTCAGCCTACTTTGATGAATACAATAAAAGGGTGGCTGCTGGAGAAAAGTCAAAAGATGTCTTAGATGACTTAGGTTTAACTAGATACTGTTGTAGAAGAATGTTGATTTCTCATGTTGAAACATGGGAATAGATTTTACAATCATAGGGATATTTTATTGTAAAATATAATCTTGGTAAAATATGTGCCTAAAATGGAAGTAATATTCATGAATGTTGAAAAAAAATTAACAAGGTTTGAAAGAGCTAGACTCCTTGGTGCTAGAGCAATTCAAATATCTATGGGTGCAAAACCTTTAGTTGATATTAAAGACTCTCTCGATCCAATCGACATAGCTTATGAGGAGTTAAAAGCTGGAGTTTTACCATTAGATGTTACTAGAGATGAATAAATAGTTAATCTATTTATTCTTAAAATTTATTTAAAAAAAATAAAAAATACCAACATAACTCTATAAAGAAACTTACTGATTTTTTAAAGAGTATAGATTATATGGTAATAAATTAAATGACACTGAGGTGTTTTTTTTGGATAGTATAATAGAAGATGTCCAAGTTCGTAAGATTTTGGATAGCAGAGGAAACCCAACTATTGAAGTAGATGTAGTTACTTGGAATGGTTTTGGTAGAGCTGCTGCCCCAAGTGGAGCCAGTACAGGTTCTAGGGAAGTTGTATCTTTTCCAGAAGGCGGAGTCGATTTAGTCGTCCGTGAAATGGAAGATTTCATAGCTTCAGAACTTATCGGTATGGATGCTGAAGATATCACTACCATTGATGAGGTATTGCGCGAAATCGATGGTACTGAGAATTTAGCCGCTATCGGTGGTAATACTACTGTAGCAATCTCCATGGCTGTAGCTAAAGCTGCTGCGGAATCTTATAACATGCCACTATACAGATACTTAGGTGGAAATTTAGTCAATGAATTGCCATTTCCTTTAGGTAATATGATGAACGGCGGAGCACATGCAGGCGTTAATGCACCGGATATTCAGGAATTCTTGGTTGTTCCAACCGGAGCCACAAGTGTTGTTGAAGCCATCTTTGCAAATGCAAGCGTTCATAAAAGACTTAAAGAATTAATTCAAACTAAAGACTCCAATTTTACCGGTGGCAAAGGTGACGAAGGAGGATGGGTGCCTAACATAACTAATGATGCCGCTTTGGAAATTCAGGCCAAAGCCTGCGAAGAAGTCGGTGACGAGTTGGGTATTGAAATCAGGCCTTCTTTGGATATGGCAGCTTCTGAATTATGGAATTCTAATGAACAAAAATACATTTATGATCAGGATGGTGTTAAAAGAGACACCGGAGATCAAATCGATTTTGTAAAAGATATCATTGATACTTACAAAATGTTTTATGTAGAAGACCCATTTGACGAATCTGATTTTGTCGGATTTTCTGAGTTAACTTCAAAAGTGGGGGATAAATGTTTAATTTGTGGTGATGACCTGTTCGTAACCAATAAAGAATTGTTGGCTAAAGGAATAGAGACAAAAGCCGCAAACGCTATTATCATAAAACCTAACCAAATCGGTTCTTTATCCGAAACTTATGCTACTGTAAAGCTGGCAAAGGAAAACGGTATTGTGCCGGTAGTATCACATAGGTCCGGTGAAACCACCGATGAGACAATTGCACATCTGGCTGTTGGTTTCTCATCCCCTCTCATAAAGACCGGAGCTATTGGTGGTGAAAGAATAGCAAAATTGAATGAACTTATTCGTATTGAAGAGGAACTTTTAAATCCAGTTATGGGTAAATTCTAAAAATTATTATTGGAGATGAATAATATGGCTAAAGTAACTATTGACTATGATAAATGTGATGGCGCTGACTGTGCTGAATGTTCAGATGTTTGCCCAATGGAAGTTTTAGTTCTCGAAGGAGACAAAATCACAATCAACAATCCTGAAGATTGTAGTTATTGTGAAGTATGTATGGATGTATGTCCTAACGAATGTGTAAAAATTGAAGATGAAGATTAAATATAATAAAAAAAGGTGATTATTAATGACTAACGAACTTTTAATTGATTTAGATAACTATTTAGCAGCAGGTTTACATATCGGAACCCAACAAAAAACCAGCGATATGGAAAAATATATATTCAGAGTAAGATCTGACGGTTTATACGTATTAGACATTCAAAAAACTGATGAAAGAATCAGACAAATTGCAAAACTTTTAGCAAAATACGACCCAGAAGATATTTTAGTAGTAGCTACCAGACAATACGGTCAAGCTCCTGTTAAAAAATTCGGTGAAATCACAGGTGCAAAAACCATTCCTGGCAGATTCATCCCTGGTACTTTAACAAACCCAAATTATGCTAAATTCATTGAACCAAAAATTATTGTTGTAACCGACCCAAGGTCAGACGCTCAAGCAATATTGGAATCCAAACAAAACGGTATTCCTGTCATTGCATTATGTGATACTGAAAACTTACTCAGTTTTGTTGATATTGCTGTACCTGTAAACAACAAAGGTAGAAAAGCTATCGCTTTAATTTACTGGTTACTTGCAAGACAAATCTTAAGAGAAAGAGGCGACATTCCTGAAGATGGTGACTTAGATATTGAACCAACTGACTTTGAACTTAAATTCTAAATGAGTTAAATGTTAAGACAACCTGCTGTTGCTGGAGCATTTTATCCAGATAATCCCGAAATCCTTAAAAAAACTATTGAAAATTGTTTTTTAGATGATTTTGGCGTTGGTGAAATACCGCCAATCGGTGAATTTGAGGGTGCAGATTACCCTCTCAATATTATGGTTCCGCATGCAGGTTATCAATATTCTGGTGCAATAGCTAGTCATGGCTATTGCAAATTAGTTCAAAATGGTTTTCCTGAAGTTTTTATTATATTAAGTCCTAATCACACGGGATATGGTAGGGAGATTTCTGTTTTCAATGAGGGGGAATGGACCACTCCTTTGGGAAGTGTTCCAATCGATGACGGATTTGCAGACGCAATAATTTCCCATTCGGATATTGCAAGTGCAGATTTCACAGCCCACAGATATGAACACAGTATTGAAGTTCAGCTACCCTTCCTGCAATATTTTTCACAAGATTTCAAAATTGTCCCGATTACGATGGGATCACAATCATTTACAGCTACAAATGACCTTGCAAAAGCTATTTTTGAAGCTGCAAATGATTTGAATAAATCCTATTGTGTTATTGCCAGCACTGATTTGTCTCATTTTAACAATCAGGAAAAGGCAAATACTGTTGATGGTTTTGTTTTGGAAGATATTGAAGAAATGAATGAATTCAAGCTTTTTGAAGAAGTCATTCAATACAATATTACCATGTGTGGTTATGGTCCGGTAATGACTACAATAGCGCTTTCAAAGATGTCCAATAAAAGCAACTGTGAAATATTGGCATATAAGACAAGCGGCGATGTCACCGGTGATCTTTCTTCAGTAGTAGGTTATGCTTCAGGTATTTTTAAATAAGGTGTGTTTATGATAGCTAAGGCTTCTGCTCCAGCAAAGGCAATTTTATTTGGTGAACATTCAGTAGTTTACGGTGAACCTGCCATAGCTGGTGCTGTAAACAAGAGAGCTTACATTACAGTCAAAGAGTCTGAATGTGAAAAATCTATTTTTAGAGCTCCGAATATAAATTTTGAAGCAGAATTACTTACCCGTGAAAAGAAATATATTTTAAGAAAAGGAAAGCCAGGTATCATTCGATATATTTTAGAATCCGTTTATAGAGCTCACGACCATACTCCAATAGACATTACATTAACATCAAATGTTCCTATTGGTTCTGGACTTGGTTCATCTGCAGCGGTTACTGTAGCAACTCTTGCTGCATTATACAGATATCATAATATTCGTTTTAACAAGCAATCTTTAGCCCATGATGCCCATATGGTGGAACAGGCTGTTCAGGGGGTAGCAAGTCCTCTTGATACTTTGGTTTCCACTTATGGTGGTCTTGTTTATTTATCAAGAAATAAAAAGGTTGAACGTTTCAATGTCAATTTCAACGTTCCGTTTGTTGTGGGATACACTACAAAACATGGAAACACCGGTAAAATGGTTAAGGATGTAAAGAACTTGAAAGATAGAAATCCAAAGATTATCAATCCTGTCATAACTGCAATGGGTAATTTGACCAATTATGCAAAGCAGGCTATTTTAAAAAGAGATTTTAATAAAGTAGGCGAATTGATGAATATCAATCATGGATTTTTAGACGTTATTGGTGTAAACACTTTGGAATTATCCAGAATGGTGTATAATGCAAGGGAAGCTGGTGCTATCGGTTCCAAAACTACTGGTGCGGGTGGTGGCGGTAGTATTATTGCGCTTTGTCCTGGAAAAGTTGATGAAGTTGCGAAAGCTATTGCACGTGATGATAATATTTTGAAAATCCATTTCACAAGAAAAGGAGTTTCTTCAAGGGTTTATCAGTGATTTTATGATTATTTTAAAAATTGGAGGAAGTATCCTTACCAATAAAGATTCAACCGAAAGTGAAATAGATGCAGTGTCATTGAAAAGAATTGCATCTGAAATTAAGGCTTCACTTGACATGTCAGATAAGGAATTGATAATCGTTCATGGAGCGGGATCTTTTGGACATCCTCCGGCAAAGGAATATAAAATCGGCGAAGTATTTGAGAAAAGCGAGTATCCGCAAAAAAGAATAGGATTCTGCAAAACTCAAAACGCTGTTAAGAAGTTAAATATGCTTATTTGCGAAGCTTTTATTGAAGAAGGCCTACCTGTTGTTGCCATTCCTGCTTCTAGTTTTATGAGTGCAACCAATAAAAGAATCACACAGGGTAATCTAGATTATTTTAAAAGATATTTGGAAAAAGGATTCATTCCCGTCATATATGGGGATGTTGTTTTGGATGAGCAGTTAGAGATTTGCGTAATTTCCGGAGACCAGTTAATCCAATACCTTGCCATGAATTTGAATCCTGATTTGGTTGTTTTAGGGACTGATGTGGATGGCGTTTACAATAAAAATCCCAAAACTCATGAAGATGCGATATTTTTCGATAAATTCTCATCACTTGAGGATTTGGACACTCTGGAAGGAACTACAAATGTGGATGTTACAGGTGGAATGGTTGGAAAGATTAAGGAACTTTTATATTTAGCAGATTTAGGAATTGAATCTAAAATAATAAATGCTGAAGTTAAAGATAATATTTTCAATGTATTGGAAAACAAAGATGTCAAGGGAACAGTAATTTCAAGGGGAAATTAAGAATATGATTTCAGATAGAAAATTAGAGCATTTATTAATTTGTGAAAATTATGATGTTGAGTTTAAAAACAAAACAACAGGATTTGAAGATGTAGAGCTTATCCATAATGTTTTGCCGGAAATAGATAAGAATGAAATTGATTTGTCAACATCTGTTTTTGGAAAGAAATTAGACTCACCTTTATTTATTACAGCTATTACCGGAGGCCATCCGGCAGCAAAATCAATCAATAAACAGTTAGCGATAGCTGCTGAGAATAATAATATTGCTTTGGGAGTAGGATCTCAAAGGGCAGCTTGTGAACATCCGGAACTTGCTGACACTTATACTGTTGTAAGGGAAAATGCTCCAAATTGTTTACTTGTAGGAAATATCGGTGCGCCTCAACTGAATTTGGCGGAAAAGGCTGTTGAAATTTTAGATGCAGATATTTTGGCAATTCATTTAAATCCACTTCAGGAATCAATTCAGCCTGAAGGTGATTTGGATGCAAGAGGATATATTGATTTAATCGCTCAGATAACAGAAACTGTTGATATTCCGGTTCTTGCAAAGGAAACCGGTTGCGGAATATCAGGTGAATCCGCAAAAACACTGGTAGAAGCAGGCATAAATTATATTGATATTGAAGGTGCAGGAGGAACCAGCTGGGCTGCTGTTGAAACATACAGGGCTGAAGACAGGTATTTAGGTGAACTGTTTTGGGATTGGGGAATTCCAACTGCCATCAGTACTGTTGAAGTAACTAATGCAGTTGATGTTCCGGTCATCTCATCAGGAGGAATCAGAAGCGGTCTTGAAGCGGCTAAAGCTATTGCTCTTGGAGCTGATGCCGTAGGTATGGCATTGCCATTTTTGAAAAATTCTGCATCTCAGGAAGATTTAAACAAATTTATCAGCAGATTCAATGATTCACTTAGAATTGCCATGTTTTTGGTTGGAGCTAATAATATTGAAGAGTTAAAACAATCCAAACTTGTTATACGTGGAAAAACAAGGGAGTGGCTCAATGAACGAGGAATTAACACTATGAATTATTCAAGGAGATAAAACATGAACGTTGAAGTTATAGCTATTGGCGGATATCAAGAAGTCGGGAAAAACATGACTGCTGTCAGGATCGGCGAAGATGTTATCATCTTTGATATGGGTATCCATCTTGATAGGATTAGTATGCACGAAGATACTGATATTGATAGGATGCATAGCTTAGATTTAATAGAAAGAGGAGTTATTCCGGACGATACATTAATGAAGGATGTGGACGGTAAAGTAAAAGGAATAGTATTCTCTCACGGTCACTTAGATCACATTGGTGCAGTAGCTAAATTAGCACACAGATATGATGCACCATTAATCGGAACACCATATACTGCCGCTTTAATAGAAAAACAGATTAAAGGGGAACGCAAATTCAAGGTAACAAATGCAATCAAACCATTAAATCCTGGAAATAAGATGAAATTATCAAAGGACATTACTTTGGAATTTGTTCAATCAACACACAGTATCCCACAGGCGGTATTTCCAGTATTGCATACTCCAGAAGGAATTATTGTGTATGCATTAGATTTTAAATTTGATAATCATCAAAAAGTATCTCCTCCACCGGATTACAAAAGACTTAAGGAAATCGGTAGGAAAGGAGTGCTTGCATTAATTGTAGAAACAACAAATGCCAAAAATTACAATGAAGTAAAAACCCATTCCGAAAGAATTGCAAAAAATATTTTAGAGGATGTAATGAAAGGACCTCTTCAAGAAAAGACAGGAATGATAGTTACAACATTTTCATCTCACATTGAACGGGTACAGGCAATTGCGGACATTGCCAAAAAAAGCCACAGGGAAATATTTTTCCTTGGAAGATCAATGGAAAGATTCTGTGGGATTGCACAAAAATTGGGAATTTTAAAATTGCCGAAAAATGCAAGTATTTATGGTTCTCCAAAAGCGGTCAACAAAGCTTTGATGAGAGCCGATGAAGACAGGGCAAATTATTTGCTTGTTACAACAGGTCACCAAGGTGAACCTGACGCATTGCTTCCGAGAATAGCTAATGGAAGAACTCCTTTCAATATCAAAAAAGGAGACAATGTAATTATTTCAGCACCGATTATTCCTAACCCTACAAATGCTGCAAACAGGCATATCATGGAAAGGAGATTGAAATTAAAAGGTGCAAGAATTTATCCAAATGCTCACGTTTCCGGGCACGCTGGTAGAGAAGACCACAGGGAATTCTTACGTATGGTAAAACCACAGCATATCATACCTGCGCACGGAGATTTATCAATGCTTGCAGCTTATGCAGAACTCGCTGAAGAAGAAGGATACAGAATCGGTTATGATATCCATATCCTAAGAAATGCTCAAGCACAAGTTTTTAAAAGTTAAAAGAGGGATATAATGAGTGATGTAAAAGAGGTACTTGGAAGTTATTCAACTGACATTACAAAGACAATTGAGGAAGAATTAGCTACAATTACTCCAGATAATCTTGCAGAAGCATCAGTTTATCTTACAAGAGCTGGAGGAAAAATGCTTAGGCCAGCTTTAACATTAATCACTGCTGAAGCTGTTGGAGGAGACCGTGAATCTGCATTAAAATCTGCTGCAGCTATTGAATTGATTCATACATTTTCACTTATCCATGACGATATCATGGATCAGGATGATATGAGAAGGGGAATGCCTTCAGTTCATAAAGTTTGGGGTGATGATGTGGCTATTCTTGCAGGAGATACATTATTTTCAAAAGCATTTGAAATTATCGTTGGAACTGAAGGAACCAGTTCAGACCAGAACAACAAGGCTTTAGCTACCGTTGCCGATGCATGTGTTAAAATCTGCGAAGGTCAGGCATCTGACATGAGCTTTGAAGAGAGATTTGATGTCAGTGAAGATGAATACATGGAAATGATTTTCAAAAAAACAGGTGCATTGATTGCAGCCGCTACAAAAGCTGGAGCTATTATGGGCGGAGCATCTGATGAAGTCATTGATGCAATGTATGAATACGGCAGATTAATAGGCCTTGCTTTCCAAATTCAGGATGATTATTTGGACATTGCTGCTGATGAGGAAACATTGGGTAAACCTATAGGTTCCGACATAGGCAAGGGAAAAATGACCATTATTGCAATCAAGGGTTTGGCCGGTGATGATTCAGGCAGACTTCTCGAAATCCTGAAAGATGAAAATAATTCTCAAGAAGATATAGATGAGGCAGTTGAAATTTTAACAAATTGTGGTGCTATTGAATATGCTCGCAATTTGGCTCAAGAATCTGTCACACAAGCTAAGGAAGTACTTGAAATATTGGATGATTCTCAATCTAAACAGGTACTTGCCGACATTGCAGATTTTGTACTTGAGAGAAGTGCATAATTTCTCTCATTTTTAAACTTTTTTTTTGAATATTTTATATATGTTTTTGATATTGTTTCATTACAGGTTTTCACCTTTTTTTACACTTTTATGAAGTATTAATTTATTCTTTTAAAATCATATTTGTAATTATTAATCATGATTATTAAATTTTTCTTTTTTTTGATTAAATCACTTATTTTCTTTATTTTTAATATAAATTATTTTAATTTTCTATTTAATAAATTAATAATTTATTTTTAATTATTTAATATTTTTAGAAATTGTTATTTCCATTTTAAACTGTTTATAAGCCTCAGATATAATCAAAATATTTATATGTAATAATAATATATTTATAATTAGATTATTCAATAAATTCGTATTTAGTTGAGTAATTTGCATTGTTGTACTATAAAATGGTTAGGGGAGTATAGAATAATTCGTATATGCTTGAACAAAATTCACTTGATATTTTGTCGGTAAAAATTTCTAATACTTTTTAAAACTAATTTTGGTGATATGTTATGTTGGAGATTAAGCATACATTGTGCCCATCCTGCAGTGTAGGTTGCGGTATTAATGTTGTTTTAAATGACGGAGAAATTGTGGGAACTTTTCCTTATAAAAGACATCCTGTAAATGCAGGTAAGAATTGTTTGAACGGAAGAAATTCTATTGATTGTTATAAAAACAGATTTGAAGACGTTGATGCGGAAGGTTTAATTGGTGATGTTTCAAAAGCATTGAACTCTGCTTCTGATGTCACTGTAATTTGTTCAGGTAACAATACAATTGAAGAAATTGAAGCAATAAAAGAGTTTGCAGAATCCAAAGGATACAAAATTGGATTTTATGCAGACAATTTAAAAAATTATGATGAAGTTGCTTCTTACGAAGATATTGAAAATGCCGAAAAGGTTTTTGTAATCGGTGATTTGTTATATGAAAATCCATTAATAGGAAGAAGAATTGTCCATGCAAAACAAAATGGCGCTAAAATTTTTGCATTTGTAAATTCTGAAGCTTCAGTAACATTTAACATTGCCGATGAATGTTTCAATGATTCAGTTGGCGAATTTTTAGATGCTGTTGGAGATAATATTGATGAATCTTCTGTATTGGTTTTCAATCAAATTGATGCTGCTGAAGATTTGGACAAGATCGATGCACTTAACTGTAAAGTGTTGCCGGTATTCAGCAAATCCAACTCTAAAGGTGCTTTGGGCATTTTAGAACCTAAATCAAAAGAAGAAATGTTTGAATTGTTGGACAATACTGATGTTCTTTTAGTGTTTAATGATGACATTGCTGATGAATTAGAATTCGACTTTTCAAAAGTGTCAAAAATAATTAGTTTTGCCCCATGTGCAGACAAAACCACTGAAATTTCAGAGATTGTTGTTCCAATTAAAACATGGCTTGAAAAAGACGGATCATTTGTAAATGCAATGGGTGAAACCCAAAATTTCAATGCTGCAATTGAATCAGATGCTTTAAGTGTAATTGAGGTAATTGAAAAATTAAACTGATAAACAGGTGATTATATGAGTTATGTTTTAGCAAAATCTCAAAATGATGATATACATAAAGCAGGAGAATGCGGAGGAGCTGTAACCAGTATTCTCAAATATTTGCTTGATGAAGGAATTGTTGATGGAGTTTTGGCAATCAGTCCATGCGATGATGTCTATGATGGGGTACCAACCTTTGTAACTAATTCAGAAGACTTAATGAAAACTGCAGGTTCCTATCACTGTGCCCCTACAATGATTGGTGATCTTGTACAAAAATACTTATTCGACAAAAAAGTAGCAGTTACAGCAAAGCCTTGTGACATGAGAGCTATTGAAGAACTTATAATTAGACACAAAATCAATAAGGACAACATTTATGTTATCGGTTTGAACTGCGGTGGAACTGTTCCTCCAGTCGCAGGTAGAAAAATGATTGACTTGTTCTATGAAGCAGACCCTGATGATGTTGTAAGCGAAGAAATCGACAAAGGACAATTCATCATCGAACTTGCAGACGGTTCAGAAGAGGCAGTCAAAATCCACGACCTTGAACAAGAAGGATACGGACGCCGTACCAACTGTCAAAGATGTGATGTTAAAATCCCAAGAAAAGCAAACATCGCATGCGGAAACTGGGGAGCAGAAGACGGATGGACATTCATAGAAATCAACGATCAGCTATTGAAGGAAGGAAAAAGGTTGAAGGCATCATGATTAAGATGGCTAAAAAAATCCAGGATAAAATGTATCCTACAGTTAATGAAATTGATGACTGGAACCGTTGCATTAGCTGTTATGCATGCCGTGACGTTTGTCCTATCTGCTGGTGTTATGAAAACTGTGAGCTAAACAAGTCATTCTTTAAAGACGAACAAAATATCCCTCCAAGCCCTATTGCATTCCAGGGCGTAAGATTATCCCACATGAGTTTCAGTTGTGTAGACTGCGGTCAATGTGACGATGTATGTCCGATGGATATTCCTGTATCTTTAATATTTGACAAATTGCAGAAAAAATACTTTAATAGAACTGGTTATGTAGCTGGAGTTTCAGATGGTGTTAAACCTCCATTATACAGTCCAGAAAAAACTGAATTATGAGGTGATTTTGATGTCTGATGATTT
>NZ_CACXXB010000038.1 GCF_902771435.1 uncultured Methanobrevibacter sp.
ACTTCGGTAAAGTCCGTGAAGAATTTGCTAAAGGTGCATTAAGAGAATTCGAACCTGCTGGTGAAAGAACTGCTATTACCCCAGCAAAATAGATAGATAGATAAACACGGTGATAGGTGATTTTTCACCTATCCCTCTTATATAAAAATCAAGTTTACTTGAAAAACATCAAAACATTTATATTGGTATCATTTAAAAATATATATTTAACAAATAATTATAAACACAGAAATCAAGTTTACTTGAAAAATATCAAAACATTTATATTTAAGATTTTAAAAAGTATTACTATGCAATAATTATTTTGCATTAATGATTTTTATATGGAATAAAAATCACAATTATTTCACGTTTATTAAATGATCAATTTAATAAAATAATATGGAGGAAAAAAATTATGGACCCTGTAACATTAGGTGTAGTTGCATTAATGGGTGCAGTTGCTACTATTGGAGGGGCTGCAGAGGACTTAGAATCTGATATTGGTTCTCAAAGTAACCCTAACTCACAAGTTCAACTTGCTCCACAAATGGGACATTTACACCGTATGATAAACAAGGCGACTTCTGGTGAACCAGTCGCTTATGGTGTTTGGTGTGGTGTTGCTGGTGCTATTGCATACATAGTAATGTCATTAGGTATGTTACCTATCGTAGCTATTGCAATGGGTGCTTGTATCGCTGCTTTTGTTCACGCTATTTATACTGTTACATCCCACATGGGAAGGATTGTTGGACAATCCCAATTCGAACAACCATTATTTATGGATGTTTTAACTCAATCTTTAGGACCTATCGTTGGTCACGGATTTATAACTAGTTTTTGTATTGTCGGAATTTCTTACTTAATGACCATTCCTATTAACGGTACCCCGTTACACGTATTCCCATTACCACTCTTAGCAATGCTTTGGGGTATTGCTCTCGGTGCTATCGGTTCTTCAACTGGGGACGTTCACTATGGTGCTGAAAGTGAGTATCAAAAATTCGAATTTGGTGGAGGTACTCCTGTAGCTATTCAAGGAGACATCGTTACTAAAGCTCCAATGGGTGCTAAAAACTCTATGGATGTAGTAAACTTCTGTGCTAAATTCGGTGGACCATTAACTGGTTTCTGTTTCGGTCTCGTTGTATTCTTTAGTTTCTGGAATACAGTAGTATTTGGAGTATATCAGTAGTATTTGGAGTATATGGTGGTATTATTGTTGGTATTATAATCATCATCTTATTAATTATCATGGATGACAGATTAGAAGTATTTGCAAGAAACCAATATGGACCATATGAGGAAGAATAAGGAGGTTTCGATTATGGATCCAATTAGTTTAATTTTATTCATCGCAATAGGCGGTATTATGATTGGTGCAGGTGTGCACTTTATTCCTGTAGGAGGAGCTCCTGCAGCTATGGCTACAGCTACTGGTGTAGGTACCGGTACTGCTATGTTAGCTGCTGGTGCTGGTTTAACAGGACTCATTACTGCTGCAACTATGACAGGTGAACCATTCTATATAGTAGGTATAGGTGGAGCAATCGGTGCTATGATCATGATGGGTATTACCATGCTCATTGCAAACTTAATCTACATCTTCGGTGTAGGTATTGTTCCTGCTGCATCCAAAGTACCTGTTGACTGGATTACCAAACGTAATCAAGAAGCTTACAAAACTCCTGGTACCGAAGGTCACGGTGTACCTTTAACTTCATTTGTAAGTGGTCTCATTGGAGGTCTTCTTGGTGGTTTCGGTGGTGGATTAGTCTACTACGGTATTTACGATGCTGTTAAAGCTTCTTTTGAACCTGCTATTGCTATTGGTTTAGCTGCTATTTTAGGTGTAGGTGTGTTCTTTATTAACTCTGTAATTGCTTCATATAACATTGGTGGTACCATTGAAGGTATGCACGATCCAAAATTCAAAAGAATCGGTACTGGAGCTCTTGCATGTGCAATCGCATCTATCGTTGTTGGAATCTTTTGTATTATTTTAACTGGAGGTATCTAAATGTCTGCTGGTGGAAGTGCTGACGGTGCAGCTGCAGGTGCAGTAAGTTCAACTACCTTATTACTTGTAGGTATCGTTGGCGGATTACTCTGTATTTATTTATCTGGATTTTTAGGAAATGTTGTTGGACCAGTTGTAGCAGGTATCGGTGCAGTATTAGCTATCGTTTGGGGATCAGACGCAATTCGTAGAGTAGCTAGTTACGGTTTAGGTACTGGTGTACCATCTATTGGTTACATGTCTCTTTCAGTAGGTGTTATTTCAGCATTAACAGGTATTAGTTTAGCTACTGCATTAAAATTACCAATTTTAGGACCTATTGCTGGTTTTGTTGTAGCTGTTATTATCGGTGCTATCATTGCTATTGTTGCAACCAAAATTGTAGGTATGAAAATCCCTATTATGCTTCAATGTACTATTGAAATTGCAGGTGCAGCATGTTTATCCATTTTAGGATTCGCTGTTGCAATTGCAGGTAGTTACGATATGGCTATTATCTATAAACATGTTGTAGCAACTGGTTTCATTGCTGTATTATTTATTATGTGTACTATGGCTATCCAACACCCATTCAATGCATGTTTAGGACCTAACGAAGATCAATTAAGAACCCTCAAATGTGCATGTTCTACTGCTTTCTTAGCAATGACAATCACAGGTCTTATGTCTGTCACTACTGGCGGATTAGGCTGGTTTGTTGTATTCTTAGTAGGATTAATCGGTTGGGTTGTTTCATTTAGAGCATTTGTTGTCGCTTCAATGACTGACGCAGCATCCACTAAATGGGCAGGATTATGGCCTAAAGTAGAAAATTAGATTAGGAGGAATTATAATGGCTCAAATGTTACCTATGATTCAGGTTATACCTGAAATGAATTTCGCATTAGACCCTGTAACAGGGGTTATCGGATCATCTTTAGGTTCAGGAGTTGTGCTCCTATCTATGGATGAAGTAAACGAACAAGTAGCAAAAGTTGAATTGGCTGCTGATGAATTAATGGCTTCTTTAGACCCATACACAAGTCCTGTAGGTTCTTTCCCTGGAAGGGAAGGTTCATATGTAACCGCAGGATTATTAACAAACATGGTATATGGATTCTTATTAGCATCATTCATTATATTTGCTGCATTACCAATTTTACACGCGATGGGGGTTTTATAGATGGCTGATAAAAAAGCTCCTGCAGACGGCTGGCCTGTTATCAGTGGGGATTACATTGTAGGGGATCCTGAAAGCCCTGTTGCAGTAACCACATTAGCTTCTCACATTGAAGCTGAATTATCTGGTGCAGCTATTGCAGGTCCATGTAAAACAGAAAACTTAGGAATAGAAAAAGTAGTTGCAAATATTATTTCAAATCCTAACATCCGTTTCTTAATATTAGCTGGTGCTGAAGTACAAGGCCACATTACCGGTCAAAGTATTCAAGCATTATATGATAACGGTGCAGACCCAGATAAAAAGAAAATTATCGGGGCTACTGGTGCTATTCCTTTCGTAGAAAATGTTCCTCTTGACGGTATTGAAAGATTCCAAAATCAATTAGAAATTGTTGATTTAATCGATACTGAAGATATTGGAGCAATTCAATCAAAAATTAATGAATGTGTAGAAAAAGATCCAGGTGCTTTTGAAGAAGAAGCTATGGTTATTTCTGTAGACGACGACGGCGGAGAAGAGGAAGAAGGAGAAGCAATGAAAGTTGTTTCTGCTGAAACTGGTCTCATCGAAGCAAGAATTAGGGATATTAACACTAAAATCGATATGGTTGGTGCTGTCCAAAGAAATATGGCTGGTAATTATGCTGGTAAAGTTCAAGGTATAATGATCGGATTAGCTTTCACTTTAATCATCGGAGTTTTATTCTTGATGTTCTAAGGAGGATTAATTATGGTACAAATTTCAAATAAACCAAATATAGGCGGAATGAAAACTGCAGCTGACGACGCTGAGTACAGTTCAAAACTCCTTGCAAGAGAAGGTAAATTATTCGCTGGTTTACTCGCAACCAGATTTAAAGGATTTGCTATCGGTGCTTGCATAGCAACACTTTTAATCGTAATTATTCCTTTCATTGCAAAAGCAGCAGGATTATAGAGGTGTTATTATGAGTGAAGAATCAGTACCTCAAGTAATGGTTTCCTCAGATGATTTCAATGAAATCGTCGCTAAATTAGACGACGCAGAAGAAAAAGTTGATTTCACTGTTGGGGAATATTATCAACGTTTAGGCCAACAAACTGGTAGAGATGTTGGTATATTATACGGTATTATACTTGGATTAATTATTTTAGTTGTAGCTATTAAATTTGGAGTAACTACAATGCTATCTACCTTATTATAGAGGAGGTTTATACTTATGTTTAGATTTGATAAAGAACAACTCGTCGTAGATATTGCTGGCGTAAAAATGGGTGGGCAACCTGGTGAATACCCAACCGTTTTAGCAGGAACAATCTTTTACGGCGGACACAAAATTATTAGTGATGAAAAAGCAGGTGAATTTGATAAAGATGCTGCTGACGGATTAATTAAAACTATGGAAGAGATGTCCGATGTAACCGGAAACCCTTGTGTTATACAAAACTTCGGTGCTACCGCAGAAGCTATGGTAAAATACTTAGAATTTGTAGGAGACGTCAGTGACAAACCTTTCCTTATCGACTCAACTGCAGCTGCTGCAAAAATCGCAGGTGTAGAATACGTACAAGAAGTCGGATTAGCTGAAAGAGCTGTTTACAACTCAATCAGTATGGCTGCAGAACCTGGCGAAATTGAAGCTCTCAAAAACTCTGACATCGACGCATCCATTCTCTTAGGTTTCAACCCAATGACTCCTGGTGTAGAAGGAAAAATCGAAATCTGGGAAACTGGTGGAGCTGTAATCGACCAAGGTATCCTTGAAATGGCTGACGAATGTGGAATCACCAAACCTTGGATGGACGTAGCAGTTACTCCATTAGGTCAAGGTGCAGGACCTGCTGTAAGAACCGCTTACGCTGTAAAAGCTAAATGGGGATACCCAGTAGGATCTGGTATTCACAACGTACCATCCGCATGGGACTGGTTAAGAGCATACAAAAAAGAACACAAAGAAGCATGGCCTGTTTGTGATATTGGTTCAAACATTGTTCAACAAATGGCTGGTGGAGACTTCGTTCTTTTCGGACCTATCGAAAACTCCAGACTTGCATTCCCTGCATGTGGTATGGCTGATATCATGATTGCTGAAGCAGCAAAAGATATCGGTACCGAACCTATTGAAGAACACCCTATCAACAACTTATTATAGATAAAGGGTCCCGATTAGATGATTCTTTTCATCTAATCATTTTTTTCTATTTTTTTTAACTATTTTTTTAACAATTATTTTCAAGAATCTTTTAATAAAATTTATATTATTTTAAAAAGAGATTATTATTTAACTTTAATTTTGGAGAGGTTAAATAATGTCTTTTTTAAGTAGAATTTTTAATAAAGGTCCTAAACCTATCATTGCTCATTCCAAAGAAGGAAATTTAGCTACTTTAAAAGCTCAAAGGGCAGGACCTGCAAGTCCGGGGGCTGTTAAAAAGCCAGATACTTTTTATGTAACTGCTTCTGTGGAATTAGGTAACACTACCACCAAATCTATTGTAATGGCTACTAATTTAAACACAAGTGAGTCTTATTTACTTAATAAAACAGTAAAAATGACAAGAGATATTAGGCCGCCTAAACCTACCGAAGAGGTATTCGGTAAGACAGTTTGGGGTATTGAACTTTCTAAGGAAGCTGTAACAGAACTTATTAGGGATACAGTTTTAGAATCTCTTAGGAAATGTCATGTTGATAAAGATGAAGATTTGGATTTTGTTGTAAGGTCAACTGGTGTAACTGCAGGTTTTGCAACTGCTGAAGAGGCAGGTCAACTTATTATTGCGCTTGCAGACGGTTGTCTTGAAGCAGACATTCCTCCACGTAAGATGTCTCCTGCAATGACCATATCTCAACTTCCTGAAAGACTTCAAAAACATTCTCTTTTGGAAAATATCATGTTTGACGGTGCAGTAGTAAGTGTAGTTCCTCCTGAAGGTAAAGAAACTGTTGCAAATGAAATGGAAGGGGAACTTGTTACTGCCGGAATCAAGTTAGGTGCTAAATGGACAGAGGTCGATTATAGAAATCCTTGTGTTTCATTGGACTTCGGTTCCACATTGGCCGGACGTATTGTAAATGATCATGAACCTTATGCAAATACTGTAGGTAACTTCCTGGGTCTTGCAGGGGTTGTAAGTGACTCCCTCGCCAGAGGTTCAGGCAAGATTGATAAGAAAAACGGTGCTGCTTTGGATTTATACTCAGAAAAAGCAATGAAAAAAGCAGACCACAAGAAAGCTGAAGCCAATGCATTGGAAGCTCATAAATTAGTCAATATTACTAAAGTTCCAATGGATGTTGAAAGATTCGGTACTGTTCCTGTTAATCCTGAAGCTGCTGAAAAGGCAGGTACCACACTAATCGGTTGTGATGTGGGATTCAATGGTGATAAACTTCCTGAATTAATGGAATTGGGTGCACAATTCTATGATGCTGACGGTCTTCCAACACTTCTTTCAACTTTGGATTATGTAAGTACAAATATTGTTAAAAGAGTCTTGGATGTTGCATTTAAGGAAAATGTTATTGTCCCTGGTTCTGCTTTAGGTATTACAGGCAGGGCTGGTATTACCGGACGTAAACCTGAGCTCATTTTAGAGGCTGTTCAGGATAAATTTGAAAATGTCGTATTTGTAGAAGATGGTCTTGCGTTAGGTTCCGCTATTATGGCCCGTTGTATGAACTCCATGGGTACTCCTAAAGTTCCTATTGGAGGTAAACAAGGTGGAAGATGCATCCTTAAAGATCGTATGAAAATGGCAGGTGGAAAATTCGCTTAAATTTCAAGTGATTTTTCATGATTTATGCAATTTTAATGGCTGGAGGTATGGGAACTAGACTTGAAGTTCCCTGCGAAAAACCTCTCTTCAAATTATGCGATAAGCCATTAATCAAATATGTACTTGACAATATAAATCAATCCAGATTAATCGATAAAACGGTTATTGCTGTCAGTCATCACACTCCCGAAACAGCAAAATATTTGCAATCTCTAAATGGTGATTTTGAAATATTGGATACTTCCGGAGACAGTTATCTGACTGACTTATCATATATTTTAGATTATTTTGAAAAAAAATCTGATAAGGACACTTTACTTTTTATTAATGCTGATTTGCCGTTCATATCTGCCGAAACAATAGATAATGTTTTGGAATATTATTTTGACTGTGGAAAGGATGCCTTATCAACATTGGTTCCTGTGGAAATCTTTGAAGATTTGGGGCTTAATTATTCATATGAATTCAATGGAAATGTGCCTTCAGGCTTGAATGTTTTGAGAAGTGTCAATATTGTTCAAGATGAAGCTCAATTAATCATCCCAAAACGGGAGTTGGCATTAAATATTAATACTCTTTTAGATAGTAAAGTAGCAGAAAAATTGTACAAGGAATATTATATTTAAATATAATGAAATTAAATATTTATATAATTATATTTAATTTTTATCAGGTGATTGAATGGAAAATAAACAACAAATTCCTAAAAGAGAAGAAAAATTATGGAGCGAAATCAAAAACTACCAAGTAGCTACTAACAATGCACGTATCCTCGGTGTATTAGATGAATTGATTATTAATGAAAAAACTGGTAAAATTGTTGATATAGCTATTAGGGTAGAAAGTGATCGTAATATTCATGTTAAAGGCGCTAAAAGGAATGGTGACTTATTATTAGTTCCTTTTGCTAAAGTTGAAAAAGTCGGCGAATTTATTATTGTAACTGAATAATTTCAGTTATTCTCTTTTTTTCTTTTATTTTTTAAAATTTTATTTTTTATATAAAATGATTGTTAACTATTTATAGTTAATTATTCATAGTTATATTATTATAAAACAAATTCATATTTTATTTTTAAGGTGATTATATGTTGCTTGAAATTGAAAATTTGGCGGTTGAAGTGTCCGGAAAAAGAGTTTTAAAAGGCATCAATCTTTCTATTGATGAAGGTGAAACTCATGTTCTTTTAGGACCGAATGGTGCTGGTAAAAGTACTTTATTTTTAACAATATTGGGTTTTCCAAATTATAATGTTGTTGAAGGCACTATTAAGTTTAAAGGTCAGGACATCACAAATTTATCAACTGCAGAAAGAGTTAAACTAGGTATTGGCGTAAGTTTTCAAACACCTCCATCTATTAGAGGGGTTTCAGTAGGAGATTTATTGAAAATTATATCACATCAAGATGTAAATGAAGATTTGAATCCTAGAATGCAGAATTTAGCACAACAGCTTAAATTTGGTGATGAGTTCTTGGATAGGGATGTAAATTTAGGATTTTCAGGCGGAGAAGTTAAACGTTCAGAAATTTTACAGCTGTTGGCTCAAATGCCTGATTTCACTATGTTTGACGAACCTGATTCCGGTGTAGATATTGAAAATGTTGAATTATTGGCTTCTGAAATCGGTACTTTATTGGATAAAGACAAACCGCAAGGTTCCAGAAAAAGAAGTGGACTTTTAATTACTCACTTAGGTTACATTTTAAACTTTGTCAGTGCAGATAAGGCACATGTTTTAATTGATGGAGTAATTTCTTGTTCCGGAATCCCTACTGAAATTTTAGAAGATATTAGAAAAAACGGTTTTAATGGATGTGTTGAATGTGCGCAATGTTTATGATGATGCTGAAAGGGCAATAAATAAAAAGGCAGCTTTAGGTGCTGATATTACAATTGAAAATTTCACAGATGAAACTGTTAATGCGTTGGATATGATTGATGATTTGGACGATTTGAGTAACCAAACCAAAAAGGACCTTTTAAAAGTAGGTGTGGACACTGAAGAGAAAAACAGATCCGGTTCATTTTTACAAGTCGACCAAAGTAACATATTTACCAATAATTCCATGTCAGATTCAATTGAAGTAATGAACATTGGTGTCGCATTGGACAAATACAGTTGGGTTGAAGATTATCTTTGGAATGTTGTTAAACCGGATGCTGACAAGTACACTGCTAAAACCGCTTTACGTGAAAAAGAAGATGGTATAAAAAGCGGTTATTTCGTAAGATCTCTTCCTGGAACTAAAGAGGTAATGCCGGTACAGGCCTGTATGTTTATCAGTGACACTGACATTATGCAGACTGCTCATAATGTGATCATTGCTGAGGAAAACTCTGAATTGCATCTCATTACTGGCTGTGCAACCGGTGACGACATTTCATCTGCTATGCACGTTGGTGTTTCTGAAATGTATCTGAAACCTGGTTCCAAAATTACATTTACAATGGTTCATAATTGGGCTGAAGAGGTTGAAGTGCGTCCTAGAACTGGTGTTAAGTTAATGGATGATTCAACTTATATTAACAATTACATCTTAACCAGTCCTGTAAGTACCATTCAATCATTCCCTACAGCTTATTGTGATGGTAAAAACTCAAGAGCTATTTTCCAAAGTATTCAAGGTGGTAAAAAAGATTCCATTATTGATGTAGGTTCAAGAGTTTTATTAAATGCTGAGGGAGCTCGCGGTGAAGTAATTTCAAGAGCTGTTGCTCAAGATGAGTCTAAAATTTATGCCAGAGGTCATTTAGCAGGTACCGTGCCTGATGTAAAAGGTCATTTGGAATGTCACGGTTTGGTATTGTCTGATGACAGTTTCATTTACGCAGTGCCTGAACTTGAAGCAAGTTCTGCGAATTTAGAGATGTCTCACGAAGCTGCTGTGGGTAAAATTTCTGAAGATGAAATCAATTATTTGACCTCTAGAGGTATTGAAGAGGAAGATGCAGAGTCTATGATTGTAAGAGGATTTTTAAACATGGACATCACTGGACTTCCTGATGAATTAGCACAGCAAACTCAAAATATGATTGATATGAGTCTTGATGGAATGTAATTCCATCTATTTTTTCTTTTTTTCTTGTTATCTCTTTTTAAATTTATTTTAAAAATAATTTGTTTTATAGTATATAAACTTTTTGGATTTAGTTTCTAAGTAACCTTTATATTAATTATTAATGAAATATATTAATCAGTACATAATGTAATGCTGAGCTAGCTCATTACGTACAGAAATTGTGATTTTAAGGCTTGCCTAATAGTATGCCTTAAAAAAAGGATTTTAAAATTTTTTAAAAAACTTTAAAATTGAATTTAAAAGGCTTAAGTTTTTTAAATTCGCAAAAAAATATTATAGAGGAGGAGAAACTCTATGGCTGATGATGTAAAAATTGTAATGTTTTGTTGCAACTGGTGTTCCTATGGGGGAGCAGACACAGCTGGTACTGCAAGAATGCAATACCCACCGAATATTAGAGTTATTCGTGTAATGTGTTCAGGAAGAATTGATCCACAATTTGTTTTAAAAGCATTTAAAGAAGGTGCTGACGGTGTATTTGTAGCTGGATGTCACATGGGTGACTGCCACTATGACGCTGGTAACTACAAATTAGATCGTAGAATGAGATTAATTTATAAATTAGTTGAAGATATTGGAATTGGAAGAGAAAGAGTTCACCACGACTGGATTTCTGCATCCGAAGGTGAAAAATTCTCAGAATCTGTTAAAATGATGGTTAACAGAATCAAAGAATTAGGTCCAGCTCCATTAAAAGAACAATTAGATGCTGAAAAATAGATTGGAGGAATTAATATGGCAGATAAAGTAAAAATAGGAACTATGTGGTTTAGTGGTTGTTCCGGTTGCCACTTATCCATTGCAGATTTCCACGAATCCTTAATTGATGTTATGGAATTCGCTGATTTCGAATTTTCCCCTGTACTCATGGATACTAAATATGATGAAGTACCAGATTTAGACATTATCATTGTCGAAGGTGGAATAAGAAATGACGAAAACAGAGAATTAGCAGAAATGTTAAACGAAAAATCTAACATGGTTATTTCTTACGGTACTTGCGCATGTTACGGTGGTATTCCAGGTCTTGGAAACTTATGGACTGTTGAAGAATTAGAAGAAGAAGGATACATTAACTCAGTATCTACTGTCAACCCTGAAGGAATTATTCCTCACGAAGATGTACCTCACCTCGAAAGTAGAGTAAGACCTATCAGTGAAAGTATGGATATTGACTTATTGATTCCAGGTTGCCCACCTCGTTCTGATGTTGTAGCAGAAGCTGTTTTAACATTATTAAGAGGAGAAACAATCGAATTACCTTCAACCAACCTTTGTGAAGTATGTCCTAGAGAAAAACCACCTGCAGGTTTAGCTATGGACTTCATTAAAAGACAATTCGAATTAGGTGCTCCAGAACCTGATTTATGTTTAATTAGTCAAGGATTAGTATGTATGGGTCCTGCTACTGTATCATTATGTGGTGCAGAATGTCCTTCCATTGGTATCCAATGTAGAGGATGTTACGGTCCTACCGCTAAAGTATTAGACCAAGGAGCAAAAATGATCAGTGCTATTGCATCTGACTACGGTGTTCAAGAAGATAAAACAGTTGACCCTGAAACTGTTGCCGAACAATTAGATGATATTGTAGGTACTTTCTACACTTACACATTGCCTGCTGCTTTAGTACCAATGAAAATGCAGAAAGGAGGAGAATAAAATGGTTAAACTTACTATGGAGCCTGTCACTCGTATTGAAGGACACGCTAAAATCACAGTACATCTTGATGATGCTGGAAATGTTGAAGAAACAAGATTACACGTTATGGAATTCAGAGGTTTTGAAAAATTCTTAACAGGCCGTCCTGTAGAAGAATTACCAAGATTAGTACCTCGTATTTGTGGTATTTGTGATGTACAACACCACTTAGCAGCTGCTAAAGCAGTTGACCAAATTTTTGGTTTTGATGATTACGAAATCTTACCTGCTGCATACAGAATGAGAGAAATCATGAACTGGGGTTCATACATGCACTCCCACGCTCTTCACTTCTACTTCTTAGCTGCACCAGATTTAATCATTCCTAACGGAACAAGAAAAACCAGAAACGTATTCCAAGTTATTAAAGATATGCCTGAAATTGCACTTCAAGCAATCAACATCAGAAGAAACGGTTTAGAAATGGTTAGAAAAATCGGTGGTCGTCCTATTCACCCTACCTCATCCACTCCTGGTGGTATCTCAACCGAATTAGACGCTGATACTCAAAAAGACTTACTTGAAAGAGCAAAACAAAATGTAGAATTAGCACAAGCTACTTTAGACTTAGCTATTCCTGTATTTGAAGAAAACATTGACTTAATTGCTTCATTAGGTAACTTCGGTGACACCAGACACTGTGGTACTGTAAAACCTGATGGAACTTGGGATGTATATAAAGAAACGAAGAATATACCGATTATGTTGCTGAACACGTAAAACCTTACTCCTGGTTAAAATTCCCTTACATTAAAGAAATGGGATACCCAGAAGGTATTTACAGAGTTGCACCATTATCCAGGATTAATGTCTGTGATCAAATGCCTAAAGAAGCACCTCTTGCTCAAGAAGCTCTTAAAGCTTTCCGTGACGCTTTCGGATATGCTCAAGCACCATTATTATTCAACTATGCTAGACTCATTGAATTATTAGCATCCGCTGAATGTGCTGCTGCAGCATTAGAAGAAGATTTATCCGGTAAAAAATTCCCTGATGAATTAGAAAGAACCGAAGGTAAAGGTGTAGGTATTGTAGAAGCTCCTCGTGGTACTTTAATCCACCATTACGAATCTGATGATAATGGATTATGTAATTACGCTAACATTGTTGTAGCTACAATCCAAAACAACCCAGCTATGGAAATGGGTATTCACCAAGTTGCTAAAGATTACATCAAACCTGGTGTAGAAGTAGATGACAGTATTTTCAACTTAATGGAAATGGTTATCAGAGCTTACGATCCATGTTTATCTTGTGCTACCCACTCAATGGATAGCCAAATGAGATTAGCTGAAGTAGATATTGTAGACAGTGAAGGAAACCTCATTAAAAAATTCTAAATTTAAGGGGGTTTTTATAAATGATAGTATTTAATGAAGATGGCTGTATAAAATGTGGTGCTTGTGAAGGTACTTGCCCTACATCAGCTATTGAGGTAACACCTAGCTCTATTATTCACTGTGATACTTGTGGCGAAGAGCCTAAATGTGCTGACGCTTGTCCACAAGGCGCATTAAAAGTTGAAGAATATGAAGTTACTGAAGGAGTAACTCAAAAAAGATTAGTATTCAACTCAGTATTATGTGACTCCTGTGGTAAATGTGAAGAAGTTTGCCCACAAGAAACAATTAAAGTTACTGGTGAAAAATTAAAAGAAGTTGAAGGATTCTGTGTAATGTGTCAAAAATGTGTTGACATTTG
>NZ_CACXXB010000039.1 GCF_902771435.1 uncultured Methanobrevibacter sp.
ATTACAATTTATTATATCAATAGTATAAGCAACACCACTTGAAGAACCATAACTGTAAATTGCACCACCATCACCATTAAATTTAGCATTTTTAAAAGTAAAATTCTTAATAGTTACATCATTAGCAGTTACAACTAACGCACGAATACCAGATCCGACCATATCCACAATTGCACCTTTACCATCAATAACCTTGGAATTGGTTGTAATTGTAATAGAGTCACCATCACCCTCAACATAACGGTAAATGTCTTTAGTTATATTTCCATTGCTAATATCATTTCTTAAATCTGTATAGGTACCTTCGCGTATGTTTGATATTACAGTTATTGACCTGTTGACCGGTGTGAATCCGTAATATTCAGTGTTGAAAATAGCATAATAAGAACCAGGAAGCAAATCGACAGCCCATCCTTCACCGCTTAGGCAACTGTAGTTTCCAATCCATTCACCATTAGTTTTATTGTAAATGCTTATTGAGATATTTCCATTGCTTACAGGCATGCCTCTATTTGTTCTTAAGTCAAATGCCAATTTTTCACCGGACTTGTAAACTGTTGTGAAATCATCAACATTCAGTGTAGGTGAAAGAATAATTGTATTACGAGTTAAATCATATTTAGTTTTGAAAATACAGGTATCGGCTGTAACTGGCTCGTTTTTACCAGTAATGGCTCCATACATTCCATCATTGTAGATTCTGTTATTATCAAAATTACAAAGTGTTGCATTACCTTCATGCATGAAGTAAATTGCAGAAGTCGCAACATAGTTATCAACAAAATTACAATTTAATACATTACCATTATTATCAAAATAAACTACCCCAGTAAGATAAACCTTGTCTTTAACAAAATTACAATCAGTTACATTACCATCACCTGAGAAGTAAACTGAAGACCCATCATCACATGCAAAGTTTTCAGAAAAATTAGAATTTGTCACAGTACCATTATTATTGAAATAAACTGCACCGCCCCTACCATTATATTTATTCGCTTTGTTCTTTACAAAATTAGAATTTGTCACAGTACCCTTATTCTTAAAGTAAACTGCACCACCATAACCATAAATGGCAGACACTTGGTTATTTGTAAAATTACAATTAGATACATTGCCCTCATCTGAGAGGTAAACCGCACCTCCATTATTAGTTGCGGAGTTATCTCTAAAATTACAATTTGTTAATTCAGCAGGAGAATTTTGAACAGTATAAACGGCACCACCATTTGAAGTTGCAGAGTTGCCTGTAAAATTACAATTTATCGCTTTTAAAGAAGAGTGCCCATCTGCATAAACAGCACCACCTTCAGGTGCAACGTTATTAATAAAATTACAATTTAGAATCTCACCATTAGAGTAAGAACTGAAATAAAGAGCACCCCCACTTTTAGTTGCAGAGTTATCCGTGAAATTAGAATTTATCACTTTCGTATTTTTACCACAGCAAATAGCACCGCCATACCAAGCTCCAGAGTTATTAATAAAAGTACAATTTATTACATTAGTATCATAAGAAAAGTCAATAGCACAACCATAATTAGTTGCAGTGTTATTAATAAAAGTACAATTTATTACATTACCATCAGTCAAATGGACCGCACCACCACTAGATGCATTGTTATTAATAAAAATACAATTTTCAACACTTCCAGACTGCAACCAGATAGCACCACCACTATAAAAATCAACGTTAGTATTTTTAAAAGTGAAATTCTTAATAGTTACATTATTAGCATTTACAATTAATGCCTGAATAGTAGACCCTGCCATGTCAACAACCGCACCTTTACCATCAATAACCTTGGAATTGGTTGTAATTGTAATAGAGTCACCATCACTATTAACATAACGGTAAAGGCTTTTAGTAATCTCACCATTGTTAATATCATTTCTCAAATCGGAATAGGTACCTTCACCTGCACCTAATATTTGCGAATCCGCTGGCGAACTCACAGTTTCCTCATTATTTGCTCGTATCAACGTATTGTTCTTTTGGGTTGTCTGCAGAATATCCTCAGCTATTCCATCGTTTGAGGACAATTCTATTTCCCCCGTATCTTCACTGGCCACCACAGTATCATTCACATCACCTGCACTTGCAGATGCAATTGTGAACAGGAAAACAGCAATCACCAGAATAATCATGATTCTCTTGAATTTCATTTTTCTCATACACCTTGAATTTTAATTCAATGAAAAATGTTTAATGATTAACAAATAACATTTAAAGTTAACATTATGTCAAAAAACATTCAATATGAATAAAAATTTATAAATGAAAATATAAATAAATTTAGTAAAAAATATATTACATCTAAACTTTTCAAATGCTCACCGATGAACTTTAAATAATATTAATATATTAAATAATCATGACAATGACAAAAGTTAATAAAACTTTTTTAAACAAAAACACTTTTAAAAAAAAAAGAACTCCATTAACACTTGTAGATTGTCCGAACCTTTGAACAAGGGGGATGGCGCGGCAATCCCATACTCCAAAAAGCATAGGATCCGTGAAGCAAGAACACTCAGCTTCCATAAGTTGAGAAGTTCAGATATCATCATATTATAAGTCTTAACCCAGGTTAAGTCTTCATAAAGAGGTGTAAAAATGTCAATATATGATTTCGAAGTAAAGGACGGGGACGGAAACATGGTTTCAATGTCCCAATACAAAGACAAAGTACTATTAATTGTAAATTCAGCTACAAAATGCGGATTTACACCACAATACACTGAATTAAATGAAATATATGCAGAATTCCATGACGACGGATTCGAAATCCTGGATTTCCCGTGCAACCAGTTCGGAAAACAGGCCCCTGGAAGCACCGAAGAGATCACCGAAGTATGCCGCAGCAAATGGCTGGTGCCATATCAGATATTCGATAAAATAGATGTCAACGGCGAAAATGCATCACCGCTATTCGAATACCTCAAAAGCGAACAGCCGTTCACAGACATTACCGGAAAAGGTGCAACCAAACTTAAACTTGTCCTCAAAGCAGTCGACAGACATTACAAGGACAACGACGACATCAAATGGAACTTCACCAAATTTTTAGTTGACCGCCAGGGAAATGTCGTGAGAAGATTCGAGCCGACCGAAGATCTGGAAGACGTAAGACAAGCGATTAAGGATTTAATTTAATTCATTAAATCCTACCTTTTTTTAAACCATAACCGCCAAATAATTATTAAGAGGTAATTATTATGGAACAGTATGACATTATCATCATAGGAGCCGGACCCGGAGGACTCACCGCAGGAATATACGCCGGCCGCCAGGGAACAAAAAACCTGATTATTGACCGTGACCTTGCAGGAGGAATCGGCCGTGAAGTTCCCGAAATGGAAAACTATCCTGGTTTTGAAAGTATTTCAGGCCTTGAGCTGATTGAAAAGATGAAAACGCAGGCAACAAGAAACTGTGACCTCAAAGAAATGGAGGAAGTGACTGAAATCACTAAAAACGACGGCGAATACAGATTCACAGTTACAACTGTCAAGGACAAGTATCATGCAAAAGCCGTCATCCTTGCAACCGGAAGCTCACACAGGCACCTGGATGCCAAAGGCGAAGAGGAGTTCAGGGGAAAGGGAGTCAGCTACTGTGCAACATGCGACGGATTTTTCTTTGCAGGCCGCAACATCATAATGGTCGGCGGAGGAAACAGCGCCCTTCAGGAAGCCATATACCTTAAAAACCTTGGAGCCAATGTTACATTAGTCCACAGAAGGGACGAATTCAGAGCCCAGAAGCACCTGCAGAACATGATTGAAGAGGCAGGCATCGAAACAATACTTAACGCAACCGTTGAGGAAATCAAAGGAGAGATGCTGGTTGAATCAGTTATTCTAAAAGATACAAAAACAGGAGAATTAACAGAAGTTCCGACCAACGGAGTCTTCATAAGCGTAGGATACATCCCTCATACTGAACTGGCAACTCAAATAGGAGTGAATCTGGATGAATCCGGCCACATAATCATTGATAAGGAACAAAAAACCAACATTGACTATGTATATGCAATAGGTGATGTTTGCGTTGGACTGAAACAGTGGGTTGTGGCATGCGGCGAAGGTGCAGTGGCTGCAACTTCGGCATTTCATGATTTGAAGGAAAGTCGCTAATAATGCTCTTTTAAATACATATAGATGAACAACGCTATTATCAGAACCACGATAACAGGCAGCAACCACATGAATACCTTAAAGAGTAAAACGGCCACTAAAATAGCAACTATAATAAATATTAAATCTTGTAATTCCATGTATTTCACATTTATACAATATCATATATAAACTTTAAGTGAATTACATGTACATTTTCTATTTTTTGATAAACTATAATAAATAAAAAAACCAAAAATAATATTATTATATTTTCATGGAGTATAAAATGACAATATTAGTGATTAATAATAAAGGACAATACAATCATAGGATACAAAGAAGCCTTCAATATCTGAAAATTCCGTCAGTACTGGTTTCAAATACACTGACTGTCGAGGAACTTGAAGCCAAAAACCCTACCGGATTAATACTGGGCGGAGGTCCGTCACTTGAAGGTGCAGGAAACAGCGAAGAATACATAAAAAGCTTTGACATTCCAATTTTGGGAATATGTCTCGGCCATCAATTAATTGCTAAGGCATACGGCGGAGAGGTAACCACTTCAGACACCGAAAGCTATGCCCAGGTTAAAATTAACATTCAAAATGAAGAAAACCTGTTTGAAGGATTGGCTCCTCAGATGGACGTTTGGTCTTCACACAAGGATGAAGTGAAAACAATCCCTGAAGAGTTTGAAATACTGGCCAGTTCTTCCCTATGTGATGTTGAATCCTTTAAACACAAAGACAGGGATGTGTACGGAATACAATTCCACCCTGAAGTGCATCATACTCCAAAAGGTGAAATTATCTTTAAAAATTTCTATAAAATCTGTCAGAAAGGTGTATAATAATGATTGATAATGCTGAAGATTTAGCGACAAAAGCACAGGACAATAAAGCTGGTTTAAAAAGACAATATGTGAATATCCCAATCGGTGATGAGGAATACGGATTCAGAATTTCCGGAATCGGTGCAAAATCCGTAAAACTTGAAAAGTTTGTCAAATACGATGACATTATGGAAGCCATTGAATCAGGTAACGACAATGGTCTTGAAGCCATGATTAAACAAATTATTGAAGATTACGAAGAAGAAGAGGATGAGGAATAAAATGTTAAGCCCAAAAGAATTTATTGATGAAGCTGTTCAAAAAATCAAAGATCAAATCGGTGATGAAAAAGCAATCATTGCACTGTCAGGAGGAGTGGACAGTTCCGTATGTTCAGTACTCGCTCAAAAAGCTGTCGGTGACAATTTAACTGCTATTTTTGTAGACCATGGACTTTTAAGAGAAGGCGAAGTGGAACAGGTAACAAATACATTTAAAGACAGATTAAATTTCAAATTTGTAGATGCATCCGATGAATTCATGGACCAGCTCGCAGGAGTTGAAGATCCTGAAGAGAAAAGGAAAATCATCGGAAGAGTATTCATTGAAGTGTTCGAAAGGGAAGCAATCGAATCCGGAGCAAAATATCTTGTTCAGGGAACTATTGCTCCTGACTGGATTGAAACCGAAGGCGAAATCAAATCCCACCACAACCTTGCCCTTCCAAGCGGTATGGAACTTGAACTCTGTGAACCTATCAGAGACCTCTACAAGGATGAAGTAAGGGAAATCGGTGACGAATTAGGACTTCCTGCAACCACAGTCTACAGACAACCTTTCCCAGGCCCTGGCCTCGGTGTGCGTGTTGTCGGAGCACTTACCAGAGAAAATGTAGAAATCTGCAGAAAAGCAAACAAGATTGTCTGCGATGAAGTCGAAGCCAGAGGAATCAACGAAGACGTATGGCAGTACTTTGCAGTGCTGACCGACACTAAAGTTACCGGTGTTAAAGGAGACCAGAGGGACTTCGGATACCTTGTCGTTGTTAGAATTGTAAACTCAATTGATGCGATGACCGCTTCAGTTGCTGAACTTCCATGGGAAGTTATACAAACCATCTCAAAAAGAATCACTTCCGAAATATCCGAAGTTACACACGTAGCACTTTCCATAAGTGACAAACCACCGGCAACCATCGAATTCTGTTAAAAATACTTTTCATAAGTATTTTTACTTTTTTACTTTTTTTAAATTAGGATAAATTATGAAAACAACTAAGAATGCCTATCTCGCCAAATTAACAGAACAAATTCAAATGAAATCTGTTAAGGTCGGAAAAAATCTGGAGGGAACAACTCCACCGTCAGTTTTTATCGGAAGATGGTCCTATCCCAAAGTGTATGCTGGACCAATGATGAGCTCCCAGATGGGTGACACCTACATTATGGACTCACCCGAAGACTGGATCGGACAGAACAAGACACAGGAGGAAATCATCAACTACAGGATGAGTCTTGTGCGGGGAAAGCAGCTGATAAAAATAGACGATTTGGAAAATCCCTTTGTTGAAAAACTCCAGGACATATCCCTGGCATCAAAATCAATCGACAGCGAGGCAACATTCGGAAGAAGGCCTACAGGCTCCATGCTTACCGAAGACAGCATGCCCCACGGTCCCAGCGCAGTCATAGAAACCTTCGACATAGATGCCGTGAGATGGGACAGACAGCTGGAAAAGACATTTTATGATACTGACTTGAAGGCAACGGAGGCAGTCTTGAACCTTCACAACAAGGACGTTCCGTTTTCTGCCATGCAGAAGGCATTTTCAGTTGGGGCAATAGGTACGAAAAACAAAAGAAAACTGGTTCCGACACGCTGGTCAATTACGGCATGCGATTCGACCCTTGCGGACGAATTCCTAAAGGAAGTGAGGAAATTTGAAATCCTCGACACATACAGAGTATTCGAATTCGGAGCCCTGAACAACTACTACATTATAATTCTGACCCCTACCGAATGGCAGTATGAATGGTATGAGGCGTTCATAAAGCTGATGAGAAATGAGGAACTTATATTTTCAGACTATGAAACAAACGGCGGCAAAAAGGAATATTCAAGAGTCGGCGGATGCTACTACACCGCCAAAATGGCGGTTCTGGATTACCTGTTAAAAATAAAAAGACAGTCAGGACTTATAATTTTAAGAGAGGCGTATGACGGATATGTTCCCCTCGGCGTTTTCAACGTAAGGGAAAACATCAGGGAAGCTATGCTTCGGCCATATCTGGAATTTGAAACTCTGGAGGACTGCCTGAAGTATTCCGGAGAGAAACTGAGAATTCCAGTCAACAGATATGTGAAGCAGGGAACGCTATTGAATGAAATGCTTCACACAAAACAGACTACACTTGACATGTACTTTAAAAGCGGATAATTATGTTTAGATTTAAAACCCCCTCACAAAAAACACTAAAAACAATGGCGGAAGTTGCAAAGGGCAACTTGAAAGAGGATTATGAAGCCAGATGCATTGAAAAAATAAAGATGCTGACATCCCACGATGAGGCTAGGATAACTTCAAGCGGAAACAACAGCATTTTCATTGCGCTTTCAGCAGTTGAGGGAGACATCATCATACCCGACCAGGGAGGATGGCACGGATTCAAGCAGATTGCAAGATTTCTAAACAAAAACATAATAACCCTGAAAACAGATCTGGGACTTATAAATCCCGAATATATGGATGAATTGGATATTGCCGACAATTCTGCACTGATATTTACAAGCTTTGCGGGATACACCGCCGAGCAAGACACCAAAGCCATTTCAAAATACTGCAGAAACAACGGCATAATAACAATTGAGGATGCCTCTGCAGGAATCGGAGATAAAAAGCAACACCTTGGAAACGGCAAATATTCAGACATCATCATAGCATCAACAGGCTCACCGAAGATAATCAATGTCGGAAGCGGGGGATTCATCTCAACCAGCAGCGATGAAATTTTCAAAAGGACATCACTTCCGCAAAAATTAAGCAAAACATCACAAATTGTATGCAGTGGTATATGTTGCGAACTTGAAAACGTTGGTGAAAAACTAGAACTATCATTAAATGCAACAGACTATGTAAAAAACAGTATACCTAACGTAATACATGCAGATAAAAGAGGCGTTAATGTAATTATAAGACATGATAATGCAAAGGAGATAGGTTGGAATCTGAAAAGGTCACTGCCTATTGACAAAAGCGGATTCATCACAACATGTCCCAACTATAACCGCATAAAACAGAAAGCCATTGCAGTGGAACTGAAAAACCTTGACTACAGCTGCCTTGAAAAGAAACATCTCGACAAAATCATAGACAAGATCAGTAATCAACTATGAGCCTTGTTATCCTGTCAACAATGATGTCTTCAACTGACATGTTTTCGGATTCGGAATCGGTGATATTATAAATCTGCTTTAATTTGGACTCGTCACCTTCAAGAACATCATCATCACGTACAAAAAGAGATTCCAGCTCATCAATATAATCTCCACAGTCAATCAAAACTGCACAGAGATTCATTTCGCCTTCGCTGAGGCCCAATATTTTAAAAGCCTTTGAAATCTGGCGCTGCGCTGAGCACCTCAAAAGGACCTCAACACCCAAATCGTTTGCTATGTTCTCACCGCGCTCAAATGCGTTGATCGCCTGATTGACACCGTGGATTACGTGGTTTCTGGAAGCTATTGCATCTGCGTTTAGAAGCTGTATAATCTCTGAGTCCCCTTTTATTTCATTTATTTTTGACAGGACATCTCCAACAGAATCTATATTCGCCCTGAAACCGTATATCTTTAAATTATCCATATGCATGTAACCACTAATCCCTAAGCAATCTGTTTACACCGGCGATATAAGCCTTGACACTTGCATTGATAATGTCCGGTTCGGTTCCCCTTGCGGAGACGACCTTATCGCCTTTCTGAAGTTTTATTATTACATCAATAAATGCATCTGTACCGCCAGTAATAGCGTCTACGTGATATTCAATCAAATCAATGTCCTTAAAAATATCCAGTGATTTGATGGCGTTGATTGCAGCATCAACAGGACCCAATCCTACTCCTGCATTGAGTACCTCCTCGCCATCCATTGTTATCTTTACGGAAGCTGTAGGCATGACCTTGTTTCCGGATACGATTGTCAAATCCTCAAGGGTGATTCTGTCCTCGTGGTTAATTTCCAAAACATTATCGGCAATTACCTGCAAATCGACATCGGTAACGGTTTTTCCCTTGTCCGCCAGTACCTTGATGTTATCGCAGATCTGCTGGAGCTGGTTTTCGTCAACGTCCATACCCAGTTCCTTAAGTCTTGAATTGAGACCATGAGTCCCCATGTGCTTTCCGATGACAAATTTGCGTTTGCGCCCGACAAGCTCGGGAGTCATAGGTTCATAGGTGGCGGAATTCTTGATGATGCCGTCAGAATGTATGCCTGATTCATGTGCGAATGCGTTTTCACCGACTATCGCCTTGTTCGGCTGGATATATACACCGGTCAATCTTGCAACCAGTTTGGAAATGTCATAAATCTCACTGATTCTGACGTTTGTGGAAAACTCGTCAAGCAATCTGTCTATGCTTACTACACATTCCTCAAAGGAGGTGTTTCCTGCACGCTCCCCTATACCGTTGATGGTGGTGTGAATTTCGGTTGCGCCTCCCTTGACTGCAGAAAGAGTGTTTGCAACTGCAAGTCCGAAGTCATTATGGCAATGACACGCTATCGGAACATCTATATCCTCATTCAGCCTTGCGAAAAGTTCCAGGGATGCGTCAGGTGTTAAAATACCAACAGTATCGCATACACAAACCCTATCGGCACCATGGTCGATGGCGCTGTGATAAACTGTTTTAAGGAAATCAAAATCGCTTCTTGAGGCGTCTTCGGCAGAAAGCTCCACAACCATGCCGTGGTCCTTGCAGTAATCAACCGCATCATTTGACAACTGTATTAGATCTTCACGATTGGTTTTTAACTTATCATTAATGTGCAGGTCGGATGTGGGAACAACAAGATTCACCCCATCTACATCACATTCCAAACAATAATCAATATCAACAGTCAGAGGTCTGGAAAAACTCAATATTTCAGCTTTGAAATTCTGTGAAGTAATTTCCTTGATTGATTCCCTTTCCCCTGCAGAAGTGATGGCGGAGCCCGCTTCAATATAGTCAATGCCAATTTCATCCAACTTATTGGCAATCCTTAATTTTTCCATTGAGGTTAAAGATACGCCAGGAGTCTGTTCTCCATCTCGTAAAGTAGTGTCTAATACTTTGATATTCAAAAAATCACCTGAAAATTATGCAATATTGGTATTATGTAAAGAAAAATTATGATAAAAACAGTCAAAAAAAATAGTAAGTAATAATTGTAATAGAAAAAGCTTGCAGCGAAATGAAATTCCCATAGAAAACCATAGTACACAAACAAAACACAAAAGGACTTCACTACTGGGATCGAAACGAGACCAGGTATAAC
>NZ_CACXXB010000040.1 GCF_902771435.1 uncultured Methanobrevibacter sp.
CCGCCTTCAATCAATACCAGACGGTCCTCATCGGGGAAGAACTTTTCAAGAATGTTTCTGGTTTCATACATATATTCCCTCGGGGAGGATATGACTATCTTTCTGAATTCCTTAATCGGTACAAACTTGTCTATACAATAGGCAAGGAACGGTTTCTTTTTTATTTGGAAAAACTGCTTTGGAATGTTGAGTCCGGTCCTTCGGCCTATTCCTCCGGCCAGTAAAATTGCATACATGATATTAACTCCTTTTTTAATTTAAAATTATATTAGATATATATCTGTTTTTCATAGTTAAAGTATTTGAATCAAATAAGGAAATTTTAACAATATTTATTAAAGATTGTGACTATAATAGTATTATCTAAAACATTTTTTAGGTGTTGACAAATGAAATGTTCTAACTGTGATGCTGAAAATTCGGATACTGCAAAGTTTTGTAAAAAGTGCGGTTCACCCCTTACGGCAAAAACTATGGATCATGAAACTGTTATTAATTCGATTAGTGGTAAAAGCGCCCAATCCGACAACAACAATACCAAGATAATCATAATAGCTTTGGCTATTGTGGCTGTGGTGTTGGCAGGTGCATTCATATACCTTTACGCCTCAGGAAACTCAGGGGCAAGTGACAGCGCAAGCACCAGCAATTCGGCCGGACAGGATTCCGCGCAAGCGGATAATACTCCACAGGAACAACCTGAAAAAACTGCAACACAGTCTTCTTCATCTTCCAAACCCGCATCATCGTCGATGAGAATCAGGGGAGGAAGCTTTTCAACAGGCAGTGCTGAAGAGGACAAGACATATGCACAGATTTATGTAGGTACAGAATATTCAGGAACAGATGTAATCGTGCAGATATTCTATTCCAGAGACGGCAATTCATTGAATCATGGTAATATGGTTCCTGCCAGCGTCCATTCAGACGGTTATCTCTACATTACAAGTGCAGATGCATATCACTACTATCCGGATTATGCAACAATCAAGTTATATGATTCAGGCAGTAATCTTATAGATACTCAAAGCGTTTCACTCTCACCAACCAGTGGAACACAAACATTTTAATCATTTAACTTTATTTTTTTTTCTTTTTTTTAAAACATTTAAATTCAATGAAAATCTTACTTTTAACTGATGACAAAAATATCCGTAATCATGCCGGTTTTCAACGAAGAGAGATATATCAGAAAAGCCATTGAAAGCGTGCTGGAACAGTCCCTGTCTGATTTTGAACTGATAGTTGTAAATGACGGGTCAACCGACGATACCCTGAAAATTATTGACTCATTTGATGATGAAAGAATCAGACTCATCAGCCAATCAAACCGGGGCCCCGGAGCATCAAGAAACGCCGCCCTTGAAGTCGCTCAGGGAGAGTATATAATGTTTCTTGACGGCGATGACTTCTACTGTCCGGACGCATTGAAAATAGCTTACGGTGAAATCACATCAAAAGACACCGACATTTCCATCTTTCAGATAATCAAATATCATGATGGCGAATACAGCCAGAACAGCTGGTTTAATCTTGACAATTTCCCTGACGAGTTTGAAAATCGCATATTCAATCCCCATGAGTGCGGTGATTTTCTCTTTGACATATCGGTAAGCACCGCCCAGAAGATATTCAGAAGGCAGTTTCTCCGCGATATCATGGCGAAGTTTCCCGAAGGCATCTATTTTGAGGACATGCCTTTCTTTTTCTATACATTCCTCAAAGCCAAAAGGGTTTCAATAATAAAAAAACATCTCTATGTCAGGCGCAAGCATGAGGGATCAATAACGGAGTCCGTGGACAGCAAGTTTCTCGATACCGTACCTGCAGGTCAAAAATTAATGGACATATTTATAAAAAATGAATGGTATGATATGTATAAGTTTGATTTGCTTGCCTTTAAAATCAATGGTCCTCGATATGCTTTAATGGGCATTGAAGGAAAATACAAAGAGGAGCTGTTCATGTTAATTAAAAGGGACTACGAAGAAATTAAATCAGGTCCTTATTATCATGACTATCTTGAAAATCTCGGACCCGTCAAAAGGAAGTTTTTATGTGACGTCCTGAGGGCCAATGACTATGAAGAGTTCAGGACCCTGAACCAGACAAAGTCATCTCCAGCATAAAAGCTGACTAAGACTGATGTCAATGTAATTAGAACAAAGATAGCGAAAACGTCAAACGGCATGAACATCAAAAACACCACAAAAAGCACAATTTCAGATATGGTGAATATGATTCTTGTATTTCTTATGGCAGAATAGCTGAGAATGCCGAGAATGACCGGAGTGATTATGATTGCCAGTATATAGAGGATTGACATTACAAGTGAAACCATACCATAAATAGGCATGGCAAAGACGATCATATAGAGATACATCTCAATAACTGTCAGGAAAAATCCCTGAACGCCGCCGCAGATTGCCTGAGCAAGGGTATGCTTTTTTAAAAGAACCCTGGACCATATAACAATAGGATATATCACCCCAAAGGCAGCTCCGATAGGTCCCAAAAGCAGTATAAGTGCAGCTATAGGTCCGCTTATTCCTGTTGTGTGGACGCTGATTTTCCATTTGAAGGTAATCAGAAGAACAACACCCGTGTTTACGGCATAACATAAAAGAAGCAGTGTCAGGAAATTGTCCGCATTTAAAATTAGTGATACCAGAACGCCGATGAAATATGAAACGATTCCGACAACAAGGGGAACGAACCTGTCCTCACGGTTGGAAATGTCCCTGTCGGTGTTGATTCTTTTTGCCCACAGAAGGATAATTGCCATCGGAAGAAGTGATGTGAATACCAGTGAAATCAGTTCCAATGTAATGAATTTGGAAAAGCTGAAAGCACCGTTTTCAAATGACAGCACCATACATATTATTAAAAACAGAGGTATTGTAATGATTGGAGGCTGTGTCAGTGTTGAGATTGTTTCTGCTATCTTACGTTTTTCCATATACCTATTTATCAACTTTTAAATTAATAAGCATTTTCGGAAATTTTAATTGTTGACAATGCAATAGTTGATAATGCAATAGTTGTCAATGCAACATTTATATATAATGAAGTCATAATAATATGTTATGAAATCATTAGTCGTATATTATTCACGAACAGATATTACAAAAAAACTTGCAGAGGCAATAGCAAGAAAAACTGACGCTGATATAGAAGAAATCATACCAAAAGTAAACTACAATGGAAAAATAGGTTATGCCAGAGGAGGAAAGGACGCAATATCCTCAAAAGTCATAGATTTGGAAAGCCAGAAATACAACCCTGAGGACTATGACGTGGTCTATCTAGGATGTCCTGTATGGGCATCAAGGCCTGCAACACCACTATACTCATACATCAGGAAAAACGAAGGCAAATTCCAGAACGTGAAATTCTTCCTCACCGCAGGATCATCCGGATTTGAAGGGGCATTCAAACATATGGAGGAGGCATCAGTCAAACCTCAAAAAACACTGTCACTGACTACCAAGGAAGTCAAAAAGGACATGTTTGAAGACAGGTTGAACGACTTTACAGCCTAAGATAAAATGTCCTTTGAAGAGCTAAACAGAACCGATGCCAAGGAGATTCCCGTCGGAAACCTGCTTTACATGATAGGCAAGGGATACTCAATGTATGTCAATCACAACATTGCGGAATTGGGCATCAATACAACACAGCTGCACCTTCTGTTTGAAATATCACACCAATGTGACATAAATCAGGAAAACATTGCAAAAAGATGCAGCATCAACAAGGGAGCCGTAGCAAGATCAATCAAAAAGCTGGAAGATAACGGATTGGTCATAAGGCAAATAGATGAAAACAACAGAAGGCAGAATAAACTGGCACTGACCGATGAGGGAAAAGAGGTTCTTGAAAAATCTACTAAAGTGCTTGACAACTGGGAAGACTCAGTGATTTTGGATGACGGATATATAAAAAAGGAATTGCTTCAGAAGGTATTGAAGGAAATAGCTATAAAAACTATGAAATTGAATCAGGAGGATTGAAAATGGCTAAAAAAAGCAAAAATATTGAAATGATTACAGGTGATCCTAAAAAGGCAATTATAAAATTGGCCCTTCCTATGATGCTTTCAATGCTGCTCATCATGCTCTACAACCTTGCAGACAGTATCTGGGTTGCAGGATTAGGTGCAGACGCACTTGCGGCAATAGGATTCATCACACCTTTATTTATGGTATTAATCGGACTTGGAAACGGTATCGGTGCCGGTGCAAACTCACTCATTGCAAGAAATATCGGTGCAAAGAACTACGAACAGGCAAACAACTCAGCACTGCACGGTATCATCTTGTCAATTGTCGTGTCAGTAATATTTACAATAATAATCGAAGCATTCATGGTGCCTATTCTTCAGTTTATGGGTGCAGGTGAAACAATAGGCTATGCAATGGACTACAGTTACATCATTTTCGGATTCCTGTTCATATTCGTATATTCCGGTGTTGCATCTGCAATATTCAGGTCCGAAGGAGATATGAGACGCGCTACAATAGCTATAGCAGTAACAGCAATTATGAATATTGTTCTCGACCCTATATTTATCTACACACTGAATCTTGGAATTGCGGGAGCTGCATGGGCAACCGTAATATCTGCAACACTTTCATGTCTTGTAATGAGCTACTGGATATGGGGTAAAAAGGACCTGTACCTTGACTTGTCTCCTAAAAACTTCAGCTACTCATCAAGAATCATGATTGACACACTGCAGGTTGCAATTCCATCAACACTGGAAAACATTGTGTTTTCAGCATTGGCAATTATCATTAACAGTATGCTTGTACTTGCGGCAGGAACAACAGCAGTGGCTGTATATACCGCTTCAATGAGGATTGTCCAGTTATGTATGATTCCTCTCATAGGTCTTGGTACTGCAGTACTGACCGTAGCAGGTGTGGCATATGGTGCGCACAACTACAAGAATCTCCAGACTGCACATTCATATTCAATCAAAGTAGGATTTGCAATATCAATAGCTCTTGGAGCGATAATGTATATATTCGCACCGCAGATAGCTACAATATTTGCATATACCTCAGCAAGTTCCGCTTTGGCACCGCAGATTGCATCAGCGCTGTCAGTTCTTACACTCTTCGTGCTTGCAATCCCGCACGGTATGATGTCATCAATGATGTTTCAGGGTGTCGGAAAGGGAACTTACTCCCTTATAATTACACTTGCAAGGTCACTGATTTTGGAAAGTGTATTTGCATATCTGTTCTGTTTCATTTTCGGATGGGGCGTACAGGGAATCTATGCCGGTGTTGTATTCGGATGTTTTGTTGGAGGAACACTGGGTTACATCTGGGCAAAATTCTTCATCAGGAAATTCAAGCAGATTTCAATCAGAAAATACGTACCGCAAGAAGAATAATCCCATAGAGGGATTATTTTTTATACTTTTTTTTATAAATTAATAATCATGGAATTCATCCTAAACAACAAAAAATATTCTATTGACAACCATGAGCTTTTTATCAATTATCTGATGGTTGACAACTATTTCAGACACAGATATTCGAAATACGAATATGATATCCGCTTTGATTTTGTAGATCCTATCTTAAAAAAGGAAAAGGTGGAATTCAGCGATATTCATGAAGGCGCTGAAGTGCTTGGGGAGCTTATAGAAAAACAGGAAATTAATTTTACTCCACAGGGCCTTAGAATCGACCAGCATAGAAACGGCAACTTCAGGATATCATATCAGGATCTGGAATTTTCAAACGTTAATGTGGGAGAGGTAATCCCACTTCTAATAGCTTTAAGCTCACTTCTCTCATACAAGCCAATCGTCACATTAACCCAAATCGAAGAGGAGCTTAACAACTTTTTAAAACAGTTCAGAAACTATTCAGAGGAATAGTCAACATTCCATTCTGCTTCAGGGAAAATGAAACATGTTGATGTCTTTTTCCAGTAGCAGTTATTGCAGGCTTTGCATTTGACCTCGCCGTTACCTTCAATCTGCCAGTCAACAAGAAAGCTTGAATCACAGACAAACGGCCTTTGCATGGAAATGAAATCGACCTTTGTCTTGTTTAAAACATTGTTAATCTGTTTCTGGTTTGTTATTCCCCCGCCCATGATGACCGGAATGTCCACTTCATCGATGATTTTGTTGCAGGCATTTGCCAGTATGCTTTTTGAGTAGTTTTCACGTGAAAAATACTGTGGTGAGCGTGGCCTTGTAATCTGAAGGGAATCGACGCCGTGCTGTTCAAGCAGTTTAGCTATTTCTACAGTCTCTTCAATTGTCATTCCTCCCTTCTGTATGTCGAATGCATTCAAACGGCAGTTTATGTGGAGGTTTGTGTTGGCCTTGATTACTTTTATGATTTCAAGAACTATCCTTAGGCGGTTGAATGTGCTGCCTCCATACTTGTCTTCACGTTTGTTGAAGTATGGGCTTATGAATCTGGTTAAAAAGTAGTAGTTACCCAAAGCTATCTGAATTCCGTCAAAGCCGGCATAATCGAATTTCTGAGCCGCTATTATAAAGTCAGTCTGTATTTTTCTAATGTCTTCAATTGTGATATCCTCTATTTTAACGTTATGTTCTGCCCTTTTGTTGAACTTCACGAAACCCAACTGTGCAAAAATCGGAACGTCATATACATGAACAAGGTCTGTCAGGTCACGGGCTTCACGAACGAATCTGGTGTAGTTTACGGTATTTGAATATTTGCTGAATGCATCCCTCGGATAAAGGGAAAAGAGTTCTGTTATTATTAATCCGACACCGCTTGCCGCAATGTTTTCATATCTGTTATATATTTCAGGCGTAAGATTTCCGGAAGGTTCTCTTTGGGATTCCCATAGTCCGGTTCTTACGATACGGCTGTTAAGTTCAAATTCTCCAAATGAACAGTTATCAAACAAATCTTTCATAGTAATAATTAGATTAAAAATAGTATAAAAAAGTTATTAAAAAAAATAAAAATAGGGGGAAATATATTTCCCTTAAAATTGCACTTAGATTATAACTACCAGACTGACGAGCAATGATAACAACAAGGCAAAAAGGCCATATTCACTGTTATTTGCTGCAGGAACGGCAGTTTCATTGTTTATCTTATTGACTTTGCTGGTGTTTTGTGTATCTGTATTAGCCACTGAATCCTTCAGATTGCCCAAATCAATACTTTTCAATACTGAATTGTGATTATTACTGGAAGAATCTTCAATGGCAGTATTTTCACCTGCAATTGCATTTGATGAGACTTCTTGAGATGCTTTGTCATTATCTTCTGAATCTGGAATGCTTTCGTCGGAGGAATCTTTTGCTGTGGTTTTTTCTGTTTGATCATTTGATGCGGCAAATGCACATCCTATTGCTTTTCCTGTTTTATATGCGAGTATATGATAGTGATATATTACTCCGTCTTCTGTAAAGTTTCCTTCTTCAGTCCAGTTGTCATTCCAATCGAGATCGTCATACCAGTATTCATCATCTTCAAAATCGATGAAATCATCATCCCAATCTTCATCATCCCAATCTTCATCATCGAGATAATCGTCATCTGAATCTTCGTCCCAGTCTTCATCATCCCAATCTTCATCATCGAGATATTCATCGTCTGAGTCATCATCCCAATCTTCATCATCCCAATCTTCATCATCGAGATAATCGTCATCTGAGTCTTCGTCCCAGTCTTCATCATCCCAATCTTCATCATCGAGATAATCGTCATCTGAGTCTTCGTCCCAGTCTTCGTCATCGAGATAATCATCGTCCGAATCGTCATCATCGAGATATTCGTCATCTGAGTCTTCGTCCCAGTCTTCGTCATCGAGATATTCATCGTCCGAATCGTCATCTATGTCTTCGTCATCCATATAATCGTCATCATCAATATCCGAATCGTCATCAACCATCAAATCTTCCAAATCGGAATCATCGATGTCAAGACTATCGTCAACTGATGCGTCATTTACATATGAACCGTCGAAGTCATTTGATGCAAAACTGACACCAACACAAGTTAATAGAAGTGCAAGCAGAATAAAAAATGCGAATATTCTATTTTTATTCATATTTTTCACCTCAGTTTAAATTGTATTCATATACAATTGACATGAAAATATTTGAAAAACATGATATATAAAGATATAGGGTAAATAGAGGAATAATACCCTATAATTTGAAGAAAAGATAAAATAAAAACACGACAAACATTACCCATACAAGCGGGCTCAATTCATCATATTTACCCTCTGCAACAGTGGTGATTGTGTAGGTAATGAAACCGAAAGCAATACCAAGGGAAATTGAATTTGACATTAACATCATGATAATGGTTATAAAGACAGATGCAACGGTTGAAAGGCTGTCCCAATTGATATCCCTAATCTGAACAAACATTAGAATACCTACAGTAACCATTGCTGCTGTAGTAACGGATGATGTGAAGAGGGATAAAATTGCTGGTGAGAGAAATACTGAAATAATAAAAAGAATTCCGGTAACAATGGCTGTAATTCCTGTTCTTCCACCAAGACCTATGCCTGTTGCACTTTCAACATATGCTGTTACGGTACTTGATCCGAATATTGCTCCGATGATGCCTCCAATTGCATCACTGATAAATGCCCTGTTGATTCCTCTTGTGCTTCCATCCTCGTTAACGTATCCGCATTCTTTTGCAAGGGGAATCAGAGTACCGGTTGTATCAAAGAATGTAACGAAAAGCATTGAAAATAAAATAAGAATCAATGACGGAATGTTTTTGAACAGCTCTCCAAATCCGGAGATGAATCCTCCAAATACGCTGAAGTCGAGATTGAATGAAATCCATGTTTTTGGAATTGCCGGCAGGGCAGTATCGGGGGTTGTAAATCCTATTAAAGTGAAGATAATGCCTATAATTGCAGTTACAATCAAACCGAAAAATACTGCGGCAGGGACTTTCTGTACATATAATCCCAATGTGATTATGATGCCTATTGTTGCAAGCAGTACCGGTGGTGAAGCCATGTTTCCCAATGAAACGACGGTTGACGGATCTGACACTACAATTCCTCCATTTACAAGACCTAAAAATGCCAAAAAGAAACCTATTCCTGAACCTATTGCCAGTTTCAAATCATCTGGAATTGCATTTAGAATGGCTTCCCTCAATCCTATTACAGTAATCAGCAGAAAAATTATGCTTGATAGGAATACCGCGCCAAGAGCTGCATTCCATGACAGTCCCATACTGAGCACAATGGTATATGTAAATAATGCGTTCAGACCCATACCAGGAGCAAGACCGACAGGATAATTGGATATGAGCCCCATTAAAATACATGCAATACCCGATGCAAGAGCAGTTGCAATAAACACACCTTCAAGAGACATGCCCGTTTGGGACAGCATTCCTGGGTTTACTCCTAAAATGTAGGACATTGCAAGGAATGTTGTTATGCCCGCAACGATTTCAGTTTTAAAGTCCGTTTTGTTTTCATCCAACTTAAAAAAATTGTTTAACATAATGCACCTCATTTCCCCATATATAATATTAATTTAATATTTAAGAAGTTATAAATTATTCTATTATAATCTATTTTAAGCATCGTTCATTCGTTATAATTTAATTTGAATGAAATATCTATCAAATAATCAATAATATGGTGAATATTGTCAATTCAAATAGATTTAAATAAATGATTATATAAAAAATTAGTTAATGTTTAGTTTCATATCTACACTTTTGGTTGCCGTCGCACTTGCGATGGACGCATTCAGCGTTTCAATGACAAAAGGTTTCACCCAAAAGGATTTGACAAATTCGCAGATATTGTATTACGCTCTGTTTTTCGGAGGATTTCAGGCATTCATGCCGATAATAGGATATTTCTGCGGAAACGTGATAGCATCCGTTGTAACATCACTTGCCCCGATTATAGGTTTTATTCTTCTTGTTGCAATCGGTGCAAACATGATTCGCGAAAGCCTGGGAAGCGACGGAGAGGAAGTGAACGACTATTTTTCATTCAGGGAAGTTACACTGCTTGCAATTGCATTACAATTGCCCTTTTAAATGATCCCATACTTATCTCAGCTGCAATAATCGGAATTGTTGCCTTTGCATTCACCGTAGCAGGAATCCATATAGGCAAAAAGATAGGAAATTATGTTGGAGACAAGTTTGAGATAGTCGGTGGTGTCATCCTTATTCTGATAGGAATTAAAATTTTACTGGGTTTTTAAAAAAAATAGTTTAAAACTGGCATAAAAGCCAGCTATTAAATTTAACGTTTGAAACGTCTGTTGTTTTGGTTCTGTCTGTAAAGACTTTGTTGTCCTCTGCGCCTTCTGCCACGTCTCATCTTTTTGACGAATTGGTAAGAACCGAAAACAATAACTGCAATAACAACGGCAGTTACCGTATAGAATATTATTGTTGACAGCTTATATCCGATAGATGTTGTATCGGTATAGTTATTGTCAAATGACATGTTTCCTAGTTTCTTGTATGTAGGAGCTATCGGAATATCCTCACCGTTAACCGTAGTTCCGTTGAATATGACATTGTCATACATGTCCCGGCAGGCCATTGCATGTGTTGAACCGTCATCGTTTGAAATGTACATGTTGGTTATGTTTGCCTCATTGGTCACGTCAAAGTCAAAGGTTGTGACGTCCCTTCTTGTGAGTCCAAAACCGTCAGTGATTGCCAGTTCGTTCATTGTCTTTATTTTGTCGGAAGAGGAGTTGAATGTGATATTTCCTGACCTGAAGTAGGTATATCTGTTAGGCATTGAGATATATTCGCCAGGTTTGAGTTTTCCGGTGAAATGCCCCTTGTCTGTTGCAAGGCCATAGTCTCCGGTAGGAGTCTTGATTACGACATGTCCGATTTTATAAGGCTTTTTGATTTCCTCTATTTTGGCAAGGCCGTCTTCTGTGATGGCATTGTGCTTTTCAATCATCTCCCCTGTGATATTTTCAATCAGTTGGTTGTCGGGACCGTCATCAGTTCCGCCGTAACCGATCATCCATCCGTCACTGGTAATGATGACCTGACAGAAATAGCCTCCTGTTTTCTTATACTGTTTTATTGCATCCTTTCCATGCCATTTTACCTTTTCAATGTATATGTCGTCAGCACTTTTTGCATCCCTTCTGAATGCCATCATCGCATTTGCACCGTCTTCCTGAAGGAATACTGAACAGCATCCTGTCATGTCCTCAACATCATTGTCCTGTAAAATAGATTGTATGTCATGTACGACAAATTCGTTTTCACCTGCACTTACTGCAATAAGGGATGAAAACAATATAACAATAGCCAAAATAAAAATCTTATGTCTTAAACTCATATAACCCTCTTTTAATATTTTATAGATATAAATTACTATATTATAATATTATTTGTAAATACTATTTATACTATTCTAAAATTAAAATAACTTTATAATATTTCTTGTTTAAAATTGTTAATGATTGAACTGAAATATTTCATCAAAACATATAGTTCAACTTCTTAATTTTTCAATTCCATTTATATATTATCATGAAAATATTATATAATATGAAATATGTTGAAGAGGCTGTTAACCTATTTGAAAACGGATATGTGTGTTCACAGGCAGTTTTTGCTGCCTTCAGCGAAGAGTTTGGCCTTCCAAAAGAACAGGCGTTGAAAATTGGGGCATGTTTTGGAAGCGGAATGCGTAAGGCTGAAGTATGCGGAGCCTGCACCGGTGCCCTGATGGCATTCGGGCTCAAGTATGGTGACGACAAGGCCAAAAGCAATGAGGCCTGTGTAACATTTTTGGACAGGTTTGCAGAAATTAACGGATCATACATTTGCCGTGACCTTCTTGAATGTGACATTTCAACTAAAGAGGGTGTCGAGTATGCAGTTGAACATAATCTCTTTAAGGAATTATGTCCGAAGATGGTAGAATCTGCTGCTGAAATTGCAAAAGACATGATTTTTGACGAATGAATTTTACATTAACGATAGAAATTTGTCGAAAATAGTCTGTTTAGTTAAGCCCATATATATGTAGCAGTTAATGTAGGTCAGTTTTGAAAATGCCAGACGTTAATGTTAATGTTGGAAATTAAAAAATTTAAAAAATTTCATAAAAATTAATAAATTTTATAATTTTTTTGGATTCTTCGAGCTTTATTGACATGATGGAAATGGTGTTGAAATCAGATAATCATAAAACAGTCAATGGTTGCTTATTAAATATAGGCAAGTAAGTATTCTCTTCAATATTGTCTATAAATAATGCAAAAGCGTTATTTTTAGTAAAATTCTTGTTAGTGTAATATTACACTAGTCGGAAAAGTATTTCCGTATATTATCCCACTTTATATACTAATAGGTAAATATATAATAGTAGGTAAAGTAGGTATTTAACTATAATATCTATTATAACTATTAATAGATATTTACAGATACTGGTAGTAATAGTAATAATATATATTTACTATATTTCCATACTTCTGTAAATATGGATTATATATTTATATCTTATTTCTGTAAATACAGAAAACTGTAATGTACATATTTTACCACTAATACTCAAGTAATATTAAGAAAATGTCATAAATCACTAGCTCCATATATATCAAGCTATTGAAATATAGTATTTTCTTCAAATTTTGCTGTTTTTTAATAAATTTCATGAATTTTTTTAATTTTCAGCGCTGAATTTTAAAATTAATAAATCTTATAATTCACTAAACTGCAGAAGATATTATCTTCCCAAAAATAATTGATGGAACAGTTTATCAATTGTCATGTTTTTGTCTTTGAAAGTCACTGAACCAATCTTTTTGTAATCGGGAGCCAATGGAATCTCGGTTGCATTAACAAAAGTGCCATTGACATATATATTATCAATATAGATGGAATTGTTCACTCCTACAAGACCGCCATCCTCATTTGAAACGTAAATGTCTGTAGTATTGTTAGTTTTACCTGTATGGATGTCATAGGTAATGATTTCACGTCTGTCAAGACCATACAAGTCAGATCTGGACAGATTATTGATTGCACCAATCTTATCCTTAACATCCAGAGATATGTTATCACCTCTGGAGTACTGAAAATCATTTGGAATGGAAATGAACTGTCCTGGAGAGAGTTTTGAGACTTTAAGGCTATCTACTGTTGCATATCCATAATTTCCATTAGGTGCCTTGATTACCACATGGCCCTTTCCATATGGTTCCTTAAGCTTTTTAATCTTTGTCAAATCGGCCTTGGAGATTGTATTGTTGTCATTAATCATATTGGCAGTTATATTTTCGGCTATCTGGTTATCGATACCGTCATCTGTCCCGCCAAGTCCAATAACCCAACCGTCACTGGTTATGATAACATGGCAAAAATAGTTATTTTCTGTTTTGTATTGCTTAATGGCGTCATGTCCATGCCAGTTTACATTTTCTATGCGCACATTGGCATCCAAATTGGAATCCCGCCTGTAAGACATTATAGAATCAGTGTCATTCAGCTGCAGAACTATAGAACAGCATCCAATCATGTCAGATTCATTGTTGCGGGGGATGATAACATGCAAATCATCACTATTATCACTAACAGATGATGGGCAAGCCCCCAACAATAAAATGAAAAATGAAAAAGCCATCAATATAAAAATTTTTCCCTTAAAACTCATAAAAACACATAACAAATTATATAATATAATATTAGATTTCTATGATATTTAAAGTAATTCCATTATTATACTGATTAAGCGGCAAATCTCTGTGAATTGAGCTTTAATTTCTGTTTCATTTGCTCACGGTCAATGTGGATATACTTGTCTGTTGTCTGAGAGTTTGAATGGCCCGCAATGGACTGGACCTCAGCAACTGTAAGTATTTCGGCATAATGGGACAGTGCAGTGTGTCTCAATATGTGAACGCTGACGTTTTTGCTGTAGTTTACAGGACAGTCTATACCTTCACTTTCTATTCTCCTGTCACATTCACGTGCATGTTTTTTCACGATATCCTGAACCCCACGCTTTCCTATTCTTTTGCCTTTGATGTTAGTGAAAAGTTCTTCACGTGTAGCTTCAATGGCAGCCTTGTTTCTTTGAATAACGGGTCTATAGACATCATGAGTGTTTTTTCTGAGTTTTGTGATACGATCCATCATCATATCATTAAGGCTTACCAGAGTATCGAATGTAATAAATGTTGTTCTGTCCTTCAATTCCCCTTTTGTAGTTTCTGCTCTTAGATTAACATCAATAAACTCACTTGTGTCATTAGGAAGGATATAGAAGCCGTTTTCATCCTGAGGTACCTGAATATCATCCTTGTTTAATAAAACCAGTTCCTTCAGCCTCATGCCGGAATCAATGAATGTTCTGCAAATCGCATAATCTCTTGCATTTCCGCTTTGATGGATTGTATCTAAAAAGAAATCGCTTTGCTGCCATGTCAGAGATATCTTCTCTATTCTTTTCTTGGCTGTTTCAGGGTCTTCTGCCTTAACTTCTATGATATCCTTCATTTTGATAGGATCATGCTGGATTTCTTCCTGAACGTCTTCTGAGTTGATGAATTCCAGAATGTTCATCATATATGTTTTGACAGTGGTCCTTTTGTTACCACGTTGTTTTAAGCAGTGGCGACGGTATTTTCTAAGTTGCTTTTTAACATTGTCACTGTTTAATTCTTCAATGCCTTCTGTTTCCAAATATTCTATGAATTTGGATATGTTGAATGTTTGTTTGCGGATTGTTTCTTCAGTTAAGTTTTTTACCTCTTGTTTTTCCTCTAAGTATTCATCTAGGTAGTCTGTTAGCTCATCAACCTCAATCATAAGCTTTTCCATCTCCTAAAATTTTATACCTAACCCTTGTTATACTATTAATTTTTTTAGTATATAAAGACTTCGTATCTTTTCTTTTTTGACGTATATTATTACATAAAATATACGTTTTCTTTATATATAAAATTTGACTAATTTGGGAGTTTCAGGAGAAATGTTGAAAGTTGACTAACACATATACATCAAGCGGTTTCAAAATGGTGATTTCTTCAAATTTTGATTTTGTAATAAAAAATTAGGTAAAAAGTATTAATTTGATTTTTTGAAAATTCAAAAATGAAAATTTCAGAACAACATCTGAAACTAAAAAAATATATTTTAACATATCAAACAGTTTAATTGCATCTTCATGCCATTGGTCCTTTTCGATAATTAATGCAATGATATGTGATGCATCTACAAAAATCAAAATATCATAATTTTAATCCTTTTGATCCTCTCTTTTTAATTTCAACACTAAATTGTTTTCGATGAAACATATTATGTAAAGTTTTCTATTTTAGGAAAATGAACATTAACATCTCTGGCAAATATAAATTAATTCATGTACACTATAGTAAGTTTTGATTGCAAATTCAAAGGCAATCGGGAAAATATTGAAAGAACACTTCAGCGTTATGGACTTAGGAAACTTCAACCATTATTATATGCAGGAGATTTGGAAAATGGTGAACGTGAAACATTGACAGAAAACATTTCAAAAATAGTCAAACAAACCGACAGTGTCCTAATAGTTCCAATCTGTCAGAGCTGCTTTACAAAAAAGGAGAAATGCGGCCGTGAAATCAAATTCGATAATGATTTGTACAGGGTGTATTAAATGAAGTTAGTGATAGACGGATATGGCAAATCCATCCACAAAAAAGATAATCAGATTGCCATACATGAAAAAGATCAAATAATCGATTCAATTAAAGCAAATGAAATAACTGACATTACCATTGTTGGAAAAGGCTATGTAACCTTTGATGCACTGAATCTGATGGCCGAAAAGAACATTAAACTGATAGCAATCAATCCATGGGGGCATCTCACATACACATTGGAATCTCCTCACTGGCGAAACGTGAAACTTAAAAAAGAGCAGTATAGGTTAAGTGAAAACAGAAGAGGTCTTGAAATATCAAGGGAACTCATAATGTCAAAGATGAAAAACCAGAAGGCCACACTGACAACATTAAACAAGAATAGACGGCTAAAAAGAGTCTATGACAACAGGCTAAAAATTGAAGAAATCATAAGTCAATTGAATCAACTGTCCCTAAATGGAGACAATGAGTCAGTGCGGATGAAGATAATGGGTCTTGATGGAAAGGCATCAAATGAGTACTGGAAAGGAGTTAAGAATTTTGTTTCAAAGGAAATAGGTTTTGAATCAAGAACCAAAAGGCCAACAGACCTGCTAAATTCGATGCTTAACTATGGATATGCTATACTTGCAAGCGAGATAACCAAAAGCATACTTGTAAATGGGTTGAATCCATACTGCGGACTGCTTCACTTTGACATGGACAATAGGACAAGCCTGACTTTTGACCTGATAGAGCCATTCAGGCAGCAGATAGTGGACAAGACAGTCATCAGCCTAATCAACAGAAAGCAGGTCGCCCTTGATGACATGGACAAAAGAAACAACACGATTAAATTGGAAGCTAGAAAATTAATCGTTGAAAAGATTCTCTCAAAAGTATTTTCAACAGTTACATATGGTGATGAAACGCTAAGCTATTCAGATTTGATTGTAAAGCAAAGCGAGAACCTGGTGAATTCACTGTTGTATGGTGAAAAATTCAAGGGATTCTACCTGAGGTGGTGAGGAAACCTAAGGGATTTTTTGCCTAAAAAATGATGTCCTCAAAATTATTGAAAAATAACATTAGAATAATGATAATTTTCATTGATTTTGAGGAAACCTCATCCATAATTAAGTGTAAATAATTATGTCCTCACAAAGTTTTTTAAAGAGGAGATATAAACCTTTTAAATAGATATTTAAAGAAAAATTAAGTAGTGTTTAAAGTGAATGTTTTCTAAGCAAATATTCAAAACGATTCAACAATATTCAGAGCCTGCGATACTTTTAGTGGTCTTCTTAGACCAGGAGACATATCTTCATTTGAAGGATATGGGTCATGTTCTTTCCAAGAAAGATCCGCAAAAGGATTTCATGATGATGGGAGGTATATGTTGAAAATATTGGCTCCCGAAGGACAAAAAGGTATTGCTATGAATGCTAAAAATGATGGTGTGAGACTCACAGCTACTTCTAATACTCATGAACACGAATTTTTACTTCCTAAAAATCAAAAATTCATAGTTTTAGAAGTAGATTATTTCCATCATGAGGCAACAATTTTATTGATATGAGGAGAAAATTTATATGGAAATTACGGATGATAGATTCAAAGTATATGATGCTGTTAATTTTGCTGCAATAGAAGCTAAAAGTAAAGAATTAGAAAAATATCCTGGGGAAATTCCATGGATATGCTATTCTGTAAGAAGAGGATTGTATTATGATCATGCTATGTTTCTTGATGAAATTGGTTTGATGGATGATGATTTAGCTTGGAAATTTAGTAAACGTAGAAAAAAAAGTTATACTCCTGATGAAGAAGTAGACGAGTTACGTATATGGATTAAAGACAATCCTGAATTTAAAGATTTTCTTATTGAAGAATGATTCATAAAAAAAGGAGATGAGAGAATATGTTAACACGTGTTGGTGATGATGAATTAGATATTATGGAATTACCAAATGGTATGACTATAAAAATGGATTTTGCAACAAGTGAAACTGGAACATGGAGTTGGAGGGGTAGAATTAGTGGGAAATATAGGCGCATTAGATTATATGATGAAAAAGATAATCTGCTTAGTGAGCTTATAGAGCATAATCCATTGTATAGGCCTTCACGTCCTGGCGATTTGGTTATCTTAGATGAAGATCCTAACATTATTCATTGAGTGTGTATTTATACACATCACTACTATTTTTTACTATATTTTTTTAATGGTCAGTTATTAAATAACATTTTTACTCTTAAATTTCCTATTTATCACAGGTTGCGCCTTCTGTTGTTTCTTCATTTTTTAATTCCTGTCTTAGTTTAAAGTGAATGTTTTCTAAGCAAATATTCAAAACAAAATAATTAAACACTTTTTTTTCTAATCCCCATACTTTCAAATAAATTTCGTTTATATTTTTCCCAAGCTTTATCTTTATCTTCTTGAGAAACATTAG
>NZ_CACXXB010000041.1 GCF_902771435.1 uncultured Methanobrevibacter sp.
TTGGAAATGGCTGTTTTTAGTTTAAATCATCATTTGAAGTTTGGATGATTTTAAAACATATTGTACGATTTGATATTATTTTTGATTTTCAAACAGTTTCACGTTTCAGCGAATTTTTTCATATTTCTGATTTTTGAAATATTTTAATCTTTTAAAAGTGCTTTTAAGGTCCTGATTTCAATTGCACCAACTTTAACTGGGATTTCATAAAATGATGATTTTTGCAGGAGATCTTTTAAAATCAGTTGAACTTTTCATCATTTTAACCGAATTTCATTTTCAACATTTTCCAGAGATGGAGTTTGCTATGTCACTTTCAAGGTGAAGTCAGGTTTCAATTTTGCAGGGGTCAATGTGAAATGCAGCATGAATTTCAGGATTCGAACTAAAATTTCCCGATTTTCTTTAAAAATTTATGCTGAATTTTATATGATTCAGGCAAGTGATGTTTAGATTATTTCACAAATTTCCAAATCGTATTTATTTTATTTGAAAATAACAATCAAATTGGATTCATAAAAGAGAATTTAAAGTGATTTTCACGTTTTGGCAGTATAAATCACACTATATCATTTTAGGATAATTTTCAGCTCAATTTTCACTGTTTTTCATAAAATATGCTCAATTTAAATCCAAATGCACGATTGGGCAGCGTTAATGTTGTTACTGTATGGGAAATTCCTGCGAGTAAGTCGGAATTTTCAACACATTTGTCCTTTAAAAAATCCACCATATCAGTTTCAGAAATTCAAGAACGGTCAGATTAAAAATCTGAATTTAAGCTTATTTTAATGATTATAGCTCTTTTAAGCATTTACACTTGAAATGCACCTCTCTTTGATGGTTTTTTCAATGTTGCACCATCACCGGTGACATTGTAATTGCGATTGTCAAAAAACCTAAACACAACTATTTTTTTTTAAACTGGAAAACCTCTCAAAAGGCAGATGCCTTTAAAATCTCCTGGAAGGTATAATATATTACAACTTTTTTCTATGAAACTATCAAAAATGCATTTTAAATTTTAAAATATCCATTAATTTTTCTATTTTTTTTTAAACATGTACATATATTGCTTATTTTTTAAAATAATTCATTTTAACATTAAATATATTAAATATGTTTGATATAACTCATATCAATGTTTAATTTAAACATTATTGGTGTTAAAAATGAAGATAAATAATATTTTTTTAGTCAGTATATTTGTACTGGCGATTATAACGCTAGGTGCCGTTAGTGCTGCCGAAGAGGCAGGAAATCTTACGGTGAGTGATGATGCCGGAGAAATCATTGGATCTCCGGTTGATGAAATAGGCATCGCAGCTGTTGAGGAAAACAGTGGCAGTGATGTGATTGGAGATGGTAGTGAAGTGCCTATGAACATTTCAATACCTGATGAAATTTTTTACGGTGAATCCTTCACGGTTTCAGTATCCGTTCCTGAAAATGCAAACGGGGATGTTTCTCTATATATTGATGGTGAGGAGCAACACAGTGACGGGGTCTATGAAGGATCCTTTTATTATTACTGCAGCATTGATGAATTTGGAGAACATGTCTTTGAGGCAAATTATGCCTCTGGTGAAGATGACATATACTCAGACACCGTAAAAGAGGAAAGCTATTTTTTAAACAATACTCAGTATAAAATTAATTTATATAATTATGTGGTATATGGGGAAAATCTCATATCTTACAATGCCCCTTATGATATAAGGAGTGATGTTGTAGTTACATTCAAGGGGAACAGGTATCAATCAATTTATGATGATGAAAACGGTCAATGGGTATTTGAAGTGCCGGATTTGGAATTTGGAAATAATGAAATAGGAGTGTATTATTCCGGTGATGAAGATTTCGCTGAATATTCAGATATTCAGACTGTAGATGTCATCGGCAGAATCATCTCTGACCATATGGAAGATGGAACTGTGGACGTTTCATTGACTTTGCCTGATGATGCAACCGGTAAACTGACAGTATATTCTCACTTTGAAGGATATAATGGGGATGAATGGGTTTCAAGAGATGTTGAAATCGGCAGTGATGATATGAAAGATGGGAAAGCTGTGGTTTCACTAACCGATTTGCCTACAGGGGAGAATAGTATTTATGCAAATTTCACCGGTAACTATGAAGTTGAATATTTATATGAATATGTTACAGTCGAACCAAAAGTAACAGTTCCAAAAGCGATTATTGCTGGTGATGATTCATATGTTGTTGTGGAAGTTACAGGTGCTGATGGTAGTGTAAGTGTATCCTATGAATCCGATGATTATGAACACAATATTGGATTTGCAGACATTGAAAACGGCCAGGCTAAAATTTCCCTGGCGGGTTTGTTCAGCGGAGAATATTATCTTGATGTTCATTATCAAAACGATGTTTACGAATGGCAAAGCATTTATGAACTTTATGTTGTAGATGATTTCGATTTTAATGTGGAAATCGCAGATTATCCTAAAGAGATTATGATAAAAGATAATTATCCTCAAGACGTTAATTATTATTTGCCGGGGTATGCTGATGGTGAATTGATCTTGAAAGTTGATGGAAAAGTGGTTGACAGAACCGTACCTGGCATAAATGACGATAGCTGTTCATTTTGTGCTGAAAACTTAACTGTTGGTGAACACACATTGACACTCGACTTTGTAAGCGACACTCAAAAGAACTCTTCTGATTCAGTAAAATTCAATGTTGTCGTTGCAATGGTGAGGATTCCTGATGAAATTATAGAAAATTATGAAAATGAAAATGGCATGCCTATAGGAATATATATCGGATATTCAGATGATTCTACAGGAAACTATGTAATTTCTATAGACGGTGAGGAACTTAGGACTGTTGATTTTGCAGATGAAGCATACAATTCCCACTACATTTCCCTGTCTGATGTTGCACGTGGAATCCATAATGTAACTGTAACAGTCAATGATGACAAATATGGCAGCGTATCTGAAAGCAATATTGTTGATTTTGATTATGTTTTCGCTTTTAGTGCAGACTCCGTTTACGGAAAAAATACTTCAATATCCATTATTCCACCGCAATATCTTGGAAATGGTGATTTGACCATAACTGTTGACGGTAAAGTTCAGGATTGGGAATATAATCCAAGCAATCAAAATATACGTGTATCATCCGATTTTGCATTTGGCCGTCATGATGTTGTAGTCCAGTATGCAGGCGATGAGCTGTATCCTGCAAAAGACCAAAAGTTCACATTTAATACAGGCGCATCCTTTGATTATCCTGAAGGGGATGTTGTAGAGGGAACTGACGTTGGAATTACTTTAGTGTTGCCCGATGATGCAAAAGGCAGTATGAAGATAGTTGTTCTGGATGAAGAATATGATTATGAGGACTATAGTGATTATTCTCCATTGGATGAAAAAACAATCCCTCTGGTAAACGGTAGGGCATATTATTCCTTCAAAGACTTAAAGGCTGGCCAATATAGAGTAGTTGCATCCTATATCGGTGATGATTATTATGTGGATGATGAGGATATGTACCTTTGGGTTGTTGAAGGTGAAGGTATGGACTGGGGTGAAGAGTCTCTCGTTTTAGGCGATAACAAAACAGTCACATTCACTGCACGGGATAATGATGAAGGGGTGCTGTATCTAACCCTCTATAGGATTCTGGACAAATTCAACGATATAGAAGATAACCATATTTTATTAGGGGAATTTGAAATTCCACTCGTCGATGGTGCTGCAGGCCATACTTTTGATAATTTAACATTAGGCTGCTACCACATCCGTGCAATTCACGAATCTGATGACGGTCCGGGATATCAGGGAGGCCATGATTTCTATGTCAATCCGACAAAAACAGAAGCTAAATGGGGATATGTTTTCGATGATGACAATAACCGGGTATTCATTGAACTGCCTGATGATGCAACCGGTAAGGCCATATTGACCATTCAACCGAATATATGGGAAATTGACCTGGATAATCCTGAAAACATTGTAAAGGAATATGACGTTAATGGATCAATCATCATTAACCTGCCGGCAGACCTTCCTGCAGGAGATTACGATTACCTGGTCAATTACACAGGAAACTATGGAAACTACCTTGAAGGATTCAATAGTATAATCTATGGCCTTGACGAAAGATTTGACCCGAAAATGGAAGTCAGTGCAGATGAGATAGCTGTAGGTGAAGATGCGGTGATTGACATTTCACTTCCAGTATTGTCAGTCGGTAACGTAACTGTTGCTATTGGCGATGATAAATATGATTTGCAGTTAAACAAAGGAAAAGCAAGTCTTACCATTTCAGATTTAAAAGCAGGCAATTATGATGTTAATGTGTCTTTCAATGGTGATGAACGTTTCATAAAACAATCCAAAACAGCTCAACTTGCCGTATCCAAAAAACAGGCTGTTATGGATGTTGAAATCACAGGTAAAGATCCGTTAACCGTCAATGTCAATGTTGCCGGTGCAACAGGTAAGGTTAAAGTCAACGGCAAAGAAGTTAATTTGGTCAATGGTAAAGCCAGTGTAGAGCTTTCCGATTTGTCAGATGGCTATAATGCTATTGCAGTTGATTATGATGGAGATGCCAATTATGATAAGGCAAATGCCACCGTAGGTGTTTTCGTCATGGCAAAAGAAAAGAACAATGCAACAATAACCGTTGACGGTGTTGATTATCCTGTTGAACTGGTTAACGGCACAGCTGTCATCAACACCAACAGAACAGAACCTGCAGTCAAAAAAGTATCTGAATTAAGTGAAATCACAATAGGTGATGATCAGACAGTTTCAATTGTCCTTGTCGATGAGGACGGCAAAGCCATCGCAGCAGCTCCTATTGCATACACAGTAAATGGCAATGCAGGCACAGTAAACACAGATGCAAACGGTAAATTCACAGTCAAAGGTGAAAACGGTGCTGTAATCACAATCAGCTATGCGGGCAATGACAACATAACTGGCATTAACACAACCCTTAAACTCAACAGTCCGGACGTTCCAACTGCCGTTAAAGTCGCAACCCAATTCAACATCTCAGACCGTGCAATAACCCTTAATGGATATGCAGTAGATGGTAAAGCTGGAGAAGAGGGAATACATTATGCTACAGAGTTGCTTGATGCAAACGGCAAACCGTTATCCAATGCATACATTGAATTTGCAGTAAACAATAAAATCTACAACAGAACAACCTACGAAAACGGCAGCTTCAAACCGTACAAGCTCAACATGATAAGGGCAGGAAGATACACAATGGCATTCAACTTTGCAGGTGATGACAACTACACCAATGCATTTGCATGTGTATGTGTTGATCTGGACAAAAAACCAATCACAATCAGCGCTGGCAAAAAAACCTATAAGGTTGCTACCAAAACCAAAAAATACACAGTTGCCCTATCCACAATCAAAGGTTTGGATGGTAAAATGTATTTAAGCCCTAAAACGGTTGAACTCAAAGTCAATGGTAATACCTACACTGGAAACACCAAAAACGGAGAAGTTACCTTCAAATTAACTAATTTAAATAAAAAAGGCAAATATATTGCTAAAATTAGTGTTGCCGGTGATAAAACTTACGAAGATGCAAGCGCTTCTGTAAAATTGACAGTTAAATAAGTGAGAATTTTCATTCTTACTTTTTTCTATTTTTTTTTGAGTCTGTAAAATTTTATGAAATAGCTGGATTTTCTCGGCATTTTTTTATTTTTTAAAAACTTTAAAGACATATACTACTTTTTACATATATATCTTCAATGCAAGTTTAAGGTGAAAATTTTGAAATCAAAGATTATTATAGTTTTAATTTTTGCATTGGCCATCTGTCTTATAAGCCCGATAAGCGCTTCAGACAACATTACAGACGACAGCACAGTGGTGGCCGATGACATTAAGGTATCATTCAATGAATCTGTTTATGAGGAGGATTTGGGTGAAATAAGCGTTGAATTGCCACAAAATACCAGCGGCAATCTGAAAGCAACAATAAATGACGTGGAATTCTACAACGAGAATGTGTCCTCATCGGTCAGGATTCCGATTACAATACCGAAAGAGGCAATATCATTGTTTGTTGTAAACAAAAACACAGACCACGTCACATATAATATCAATCTGTTCTTTGACAACGTTTTAATCCCTTCAAACCATACTCTGAAGGTCATGAAGGTTGCCCCGAACATTACTATTCATGGTTTTCCTGAAGAAATCCTGAAAGATGACCCTCAGGGATATGTTTCATTCTACATGCCTGAGTCAGCCAACGGCGAGATGAGGATATATATCGACGGTGAATTTGCATTCAATTTCACTTCCCGCCAGTACAATATCCAGAACGCAAGCCATTTCAACACACTTGAGCTGGGAAATCACAACGTGACAGTGGTTTATGCCGGCGACAGCTATTACAGGAAATTCAACAAGACCTTCAATTTTACAGTGGTTGATATGGTTATACAGATTCCAAGAAACGTAGTTTTGGACCATGATGACTGTATAAGTGCAAAAATCCTCAATAATACTGATGGTATTGTCACTGTCTATATAGATAATAAACCGGTATTTAAGGGTAAGCTGGATAAGCGCGGTGAGTTTTTATACTCTCTTTTCAAGGATGTAACCTGCGGAGAACATATAATTGAAGTGGAGTATAATGCAACCAAATTCAGCAAATTAAAAAAGGCCCATATCAATGTAAGCTATTATGTGGAAATGTTCGGCTTCGGATCTTTTGTATACGGCGATGATAGCCAGGTTGTCATAATTGTTTTGGAAGACTTCAAAAAGGATTTAATCAACATAACCATCGACGGAGTAAGATGCACAGACTTTGAAATCGACAATTCAGGATGGATAGAACTGGATGTCTCAAAACTTGATGAAGGAAACCATACAGTTGAATTCTACTATCCTGGTGATGAAAAATACTATAACTATACAATTAAACAAAACTTCAGCATCCACTATGAAATCATGGTTCCATCCGATTTCTTCAGGGACACCGAATTTGATGTTGGCCTCACACTTCCTCCATCAGCCGAAGGCAGTCTTGAGGTATATGTCAACTCAAAGCTGTTCAAGACAGCAAAACTGGTTGACGGATCTGCAGTTATAACAGTCAAAAATCTAATCCCTGCACAATATAACGTTTCTGCAAGATACACTGCCTCAGACTTTAACGTAAGTGATGTAAACACATTGATTGACATATATCCGGACATCATAACTCCGGGAGTAATCAATTGCGGTGATGACAAATCAATTGTCCTTAAAACCGTTAAACAAGCAAAGGGCAAGGTAATATTCATGGTGGACGGCAAAAACATCACAGTAGAGCTTAAGGACGGAAAAGCTAGTTTGCCTCTTAAAAACTTCAAGGTAGGATACTATGACGTTGATGCATTATATATCGGAGAAAACGGATATAATACAACTGTATATTCTGCCGTGGACGTTTCACCGTCAATCAAACTGACTGGCGTCAAGACTACCAGTGAAAGCGCAAAAATGAAAGTCTACATTAACGGCAAGCTTGCCAAAAACACCAAGGTGACATTCAAGATTGACAAAAAGACCAAAAAGGTAAAGACTGATAAAAAAGGATTTGCAACAGTCAAACTGGCAGCAGGAAAACACAAAATAACAGCAAGCTATAAATCATCAAAGGCAACCAAAACAGTCTATGTCCATGTAATCACACTGAAATCCGCTGCAGTTAAAAAATCAGCCAAAAATGTGGTATTGACAGCCAAACTTAAAAAAGGCAAAACCCTGCTTAAAAACAAGGTCGTCAAATTCAAATTCAACGGCAAAACCTTAAAGGTCAAAACCAATTCAAAAGGCATTGCAAAGGCAACATTTAAAACTTCAGGCCTTAAGGTCGGCAAAAAAGTAACTTATCAGGCAAGTTACTCTAAAGATACTGTTAAAAAAACAGTTATCGTTAAAAAATAGGGATTAAATTTCCTATTTTTCTTTTTTTTACAATATCCTTTTAATAGTATGGTTTTTTAAAAGCATTTTTCGAGTTAATCTCTAATCTTTTTTTATTATAAAATCCAATATTTAATTGATGAGTGAAAAATACATTAGACAAAACAAAAAATCCTGCACAATAGTCAAAAGCTCCAAAACCTATGCAAAAATAGCTGATTTGGACGATGCAATTTTCATTAGGGATTTTTTAATCGACAACGATTGGAATTTGGACAAAACCCCTCAAATTCTTAAAAAGGATGACAATTACCTGATTTTGACAGTCTATGAAGAGAGGATTCATGTTCTGGCCAAATACAAACAGAAACCCGGTAAAGATACTGTAGAAAACCTGATTAAAAAGCACAGGAGAAATCCGAACAACTCAAGGTATGGCCTCAACATCGCAAGGGTATTTGACGTATTCATAATCAAAAAGCAGATTGCAGGCGATGACTATATCTTCGGATATTATGACAGGCTCGAAGATGCGGAGTTTGTAAGGAATTTCCTCATGGACAACAGCTGGAACGTCAATGAATTTAACCAAATCGAGTTTGACGAGGAAACCAGTACCTACAAGGTCGTTAAGGTCATTGACGATAAGGTATATGTACTTGATTCCTTTGACAGTCCTGACATTGACGTAGATAAAGTTTTAGAGGAGTTTTTAGCAAAAATCTCTAAGCATAAACACGGTCTTGCACATTACCCTCACTTGGATTTGCTTAAGGATAGCATAGACGATCTGGAAATGGAGTTCAATGTCACTGCCAGTGATGAAAACTGGAATCTCAACGATATCAAAAAAGACCCCTTAAATGATATAGTTTTCAATATGACTCCGTTTCAGAAAAGCGTTTATGATGCAATCGACGGTGAAGCAACCTTCGATGAGATTAAAAGAAAACTGATTCGCTACAAATCCAAAAATTTCGAAGATAAAATAAGTAAGAATCTCGAAAGCCTCATTGACATGGGTCTTGTTGAAAAACGGGGCGAAGTCTATAAAAAAAATTAAATAGTGCAATCTATTAATATTTATATGGTATTTGTTTAAAATACCAAGTTCTTTTTTGGTTTGAACTTATGGGAAATTCCAGACGGATTTCCCATTTTTCAAAAAACAATTATTGTCTGTCGCTTAAAAGTTCACCGGCCACTCCAATGTCTTCCTTTTCATAGCCTTGAACCAGGACTGTTATTGCCTCTACAGGCAAACCATATGATTCAGCGACAATTTCGGATACTTTTTTAACCATTTCTCTTTTTTTCTCTACTGTTATTCCGTTATTTCCGGCTATTGTAATTACAGGCATATTTATCACCAATTAAAATTTATTAGATAGATAGTATATATAGATTATTATAAGGTTTTGATATTTATGCTCGGTGAAAAGGAACTCGTTAAACTGTTTCCGGATTTTGCTGATTTGGTGCAGCCTTCCGGAATAGATTTGGAACTTGACAGAATATACACTCAGGAGTCTGGAGGCTCACTCATTGACAATGAAAAAACCCTGCCTGAAATAAGGGAAATGGAAGGTGAAATATTCACATTAAAGCCTCATACCGCATATCTGGCTAGCATCAAAAGGAAAATCAAAATTCCCAAAGGATATACAATGCTTTATCTGCCACGCTCAACACTTTTAAGGTCATTCATTTCAGTTCAGACTGCAGTGGGAGATCCCGGCTTTTACGGAACACTGATGTTCATGATTTATAACCATGGGGAATATGAATATAAGATAAAATCAGGCGACAGGATTGCTCAGGCAGTCGTATTTCCTGTTGAAGGCTCCGGTGAGTACAATGGATCCTATCAGGAGGCTGAAAAATGAATGTCTCCGACAGGATGGTTGAAATACTTGCCGAAGAGGGAATTGAGCATGTTTTTGGAATTCCTGGCGAGCAGATAATGCCCCTTTACAAATCACTTTCAGAATCTCAAATAACCCACATACTGACACGCCATGAGCAGGCCGCCGCACATGCCGCCGATGCATATGTAAGGTCAAGCGGAAAAATCGGAGTCTGCATTACAACAGCTGCTCCCGGAGCATATAACACAGCCATGGCGCTGGCTACAGCATTCAAGGACAATGTTCCAATTCTGGTTTTGACAGGAGACAATGACCTTGAATACAGAGGCAAGGACCGTTTCCAGTCACTTCCTGTCTTTGATACATTCAAGCACATTACAAGAGCATCATACAATCCTCTCAATGGTACCGAAGCCATTTATGCCTTAAAGGCAGCCATTTATGAGCTTAAGACAATGCCTAAAGGGCCGATTCACATTAACCTTTCAAAGGACGTGCTTTCAAGCGAGGATTTCCAGGACTTTGATTTGTGTTATCTGTGTGAGGATGACATGTCCCAAATAGGTGACGCTCAAAAGCTGATTGATTCATCCGAAAAACCTCTTCAACACCAAGGGGAAAATATGCATTCGAAAATTCAGACTGCATTATCGCCTTGGGAATTAAGGGCAGTGAAAGGACACTTCCGGAAATTCCCGACAATCTTATACATGTCAATCTCAACAAGGATGTTTTGGTTGGGGACTGTCAAATCCATGGTAAGGTCGAAGACTTTCTAGGTCAAATCAGATTCAAAAGGGTCAACTGGTTGGATGAAATTTTACAAATCGATGATACCGTACATATTGACGGCCTTGATGATGATCTCGCACCTCAAGCTGCAATCAAAAGGATTCTTGAAAAATTTGGTGATGACATCATTGTTTCAGATGCAGGAAGCCATACCACATGGACAACACTTATGATGAAATCCAAAAGACCTGGACAGTATCTGTTTCCGGGAGCCATGGCACCGATGGGATATTCACTTCCAGGTGCAATAGGTGCAAGTCTTGCAACCGGCGAGCAGGTAATTTCAATCAATGGGGATGGCGGCATTCAGATGAACATCCAGGAGCTGGCCACCCTGAAGGC
>NZ_CACXXB010000042.1 GCF_902771435.1 uncultured Methanobrevibacter sp.
GCTCAAAAAGGTACAATCAAAGGATTCTTTGGTGAAGTTTCCCCTGAAGTAATAACTAACTTTACCCTCGAGTATCCTGTAATTGCATTTGAAATAGAATTCATCAATAAATGAATTCTAAAATTCTTTTTTTAATACCATAATTTTCTCATTTGCGTTTCAATTTCAGAGTAATTATTCACAGCGGGTGAGGCATCATAATTACTGAAAACAGCGATAAAAATCAGCAATAGTACAATTACAACTATCAAAATTATTGTCCATTTCTGCAATTATTCACCAACCATCGTCAAAGTTACTGTTCTTCCACTTCTTGGTCCATCTAATTCAATGAAAAAAACAGATTGCCAAGTACCTAAATCCAATTTTGAATTTTTTATTGGTAATGATTCGCTTGATGAAAGTAAAAATGATTTCAAATGTGATTTTGCATTATTATCGATTTTATCATGCTTGTATGAAAATTTATCATCAATTAAATTATCTAATGTGAATTCCAAATCATTTAAAAGACCAGATTCATTTTCATTAACCACAATGGCTGATGTAGAGTGTTTTGAAAAAATTGAGATGATTCCTTCATCAATATCAATCAGATTATTAATTTGTGAAGTGATATCAATAATTTCAAAGCTTTTATTAGTATTGATTTTTAAAGAATAAGATTTGACTATCATCAATATATAATTTAATTAAACTTATTAATAAATTAAAGAAAAAAAGAAAAGAAAATGTTTATTAATATTCATCTTTATCGAATTTACCCCTATATCCATAAATCAACAATCCCATTATGGATAATATGCACATCACTATAAGGCCAGAAGTGTTTGTAAGTTCTTTTGAAGTGGTTACTGGAGGAACAATCTCAAATGCTTTACCTTCCTTAGAAGCTTCGCCATTACCAGTATCTCCGGAGTTCAAATCACCATTAGATAATGCATCCTGTCCATTATCAGAAGTGTCTTGAGATGGAATGTCTGAACTGTTTGTTCCATAGTTACCTGAGTTTAGTGAATTTGCCACATGTGAACCTGAAGAGTTACCACCATGGGAATTACCCTGATAATTGGAGTTTCCATTTACATCAGAAGTTCCTTCATTTCCATTATTATTTTGAGACCCTTTTTCATTATCATTTGATGTTGATGACTTTGAATCTGTTGATTGGCCTTTATCACCTGAAGCATGATAATCATAGTTATAATACTGACCGCCAATTTCTACCTTTACATTATGGTCAACAGTAGGGTCCAAATCTTTAACAACTGTTGCTTGCCCATCATTAACCGTAACAGTGTACCTATTCCCATCAACTTCAACATTTGTTTGAAAAGTTGCAAATTCATTTACAGCCCTACCTGAAGAGTCCCTTAATTGAAGAGATAGAGTGTTACTAATGGATAAAGTATCCAAATTCATTAAAGATGCTAAAAGCCTTGGACATACAAAAGTATTTGAGGGATCATTTGAATCATACCAGTTTTGACCCAATTCAAAGTTTTCATTTTCCCAATAATTTTTAGCCTGGTAAAATTCATTATGTGCCAAATAGTTATACTCAACTTTAAGTATGGTGCTTCCAGAACTTTTGAATCCTGAACCTAACAAAAGTCCGTTACCCGTTTCAAATCCACCCATGCTTGAACGTGGGTCTTTTCTATTATTTGTTAATGAATTTGTTTTAACAACATCATTAGTGGATGTTGAGTTGATATAGACACCATTAGTATTTTCATAAACATTATTTCTTGCAATTAATGTATGGGAAGACTTGTTGAAGGTTGAAATACCATTTAAGTTATTATGATGAATTGTATTGTTGGTAATATTGCAATAATAAATATTTGAAGTTTCAATTCCAGACCATTTGTTATATGAAATCGAATTATCATATACTAATGTATTTTTTACATCCTGAAGCCGCAAACCATTTTGACTGGCTTTTAGGATATCATTGCCTGAAACAACAATTTTATCAGAATTTTTTACTAAAATACAGTTTTTTCCACCAACAATCCTATTATCTTTAACCACAACATTTTTTGCATTATCCACAATAACTCCACAATCACTATTTGAAGCAACAATCGTTATTCCAGACAATACACTTCCTGCTGATTTTGATGTGAAATAAAATCCGAAAGTTTTATCCAATCTTAAATTCTTAGCTTTATCAGTTAATTTACCAGAAGTATATACAACACTATCATTTTTTGAAACAATATTTAATTTTTTATTTACAACCAAAGAAATATCATTATATTCCTTATCTGTAAATTCAAAAGTATCTCCCTCTTTTGCATTATCAAATTTTGATTGGATATCTTCATTTGACAAATCAGCAGTAATAGTTTCATAATTATCACCACTATCAGAAAGAAGTGTCATATTGTTCCCATAGATATTAGTTGCACTAACTGAAGAAACTAATAATAAGAATAATAGAGATAATAAAAAAAGAATTAACACTTTTTTGTCCATATTAAAAACTTCCCAATCTTTATTTTTATAATCAAATTATATAAGTTAATAAAATTTTATAAAATAAAAAATTATACCATATACATAATATTGATTAACGAGTATATTTTTGAAGTCAAATCTATATAAATCTAACCTATATAACAGCATTATATTGGAAAATCCTACCGATATAAATCAAATTACACCCATTAGATTTGATTAACAATGTTATATTAAATATTTGAGACATTTTCATTTAAATAATATAAAAATCAATATATAACTAATTACTTATCGATGAAATTTATTGGTATAAGTGATTGAATATAATTAATTTAGAGATGAAAATATGGATAAAAAATGTTTAATATTAGCATTAATGTTAGTATTAATTGTATTTTTAAGTACAACCATAGTATCAGCTGAAAATTTAACTGATACTATAGGAAATAGCGAAAAGCTATCAAGTACAGAAGTTACAATTGAAACTACCGATACTAATGATCAAATTCAAACAAAAATAAATAGTTTAAATGATGGAGATACTTTAAATTTCCAACAGGGAGAATATAAGGACATCTGTATTTATGTAAACAAAAGCATTACAATAAACGGGAATGGATCTACATTATATGGATATGACAGACCATCTGCAAATACCACTCCTGAAATAATCATGAACAAAACCACAGAAGGTGGTTACGCAATTACAAATCTTGCAACATTATACATTCTCAAAACTGATGGTTTAGTCATAAAAGACATGAAACTTGTCGCAGGGGCAAATAGTGGAACTGATAACGGAGCAGACTCCAGATACAGCAATTGTGTAATATATAATTATTTCTCAAACCATACAACAATTTCAAACACCAGCATTACTGGATGTTCCTGGGGTATTTGGTTCCAAAATTGTGCTGACGGAATTATAGAAAACAATAAAGTTCAAAATCAATTAATTACTGGAATATTCAACTTCCAGTCCCCTAGAACAATAATTAGAAATAACACAGTAACCAATGCCAAAAACCACGGAATTGATGTGAGACATGGCATTGGACCAAATGTTAAAGTTTTAAACAATACTGTGATTGGTGCTAAAGAAGGTATTTATTTATTACATTCAGCAAAACATGTAGTAACTGGAAATATAATAAGAAATTGTAGTTTAAGCTCAATTACATGTTGTGGTGCTAGCCATATAACTATAAACAATAATAAATTATTAAATTCAAGAATTGGAGTTCTTTTAGGTGGAGGACAACCTGTTGGAGGTGCTTACACAGGATATAACAACATTACCATTGGTGAAAACGAATGGAAATTAGATAATTTACCAATGCCACCATCATTTGTATTTTATGTTGCTGAAGCAAAGGGAGATTATGCAAGTACATCTGCTATGATGGGTACCTACACAGACAGTGGACTAACAAATATAACTTATACTGAATATAAAGGAATCGAAACACCAAAACCAATTGTTGTTGATTATGATACAATTTTAAAACCAACCGGTAAAAATGTGACAATTTCTGCAGGAATGACAAATTCCCAAATCCAAACTGCAATTAACGGAATGGAAAATGGAGATACAATAATTTTTGAGAAAGATGCAGTATTTGAAGACATTTGCATTTACATTAATAAAAACATAAAGATTATTGGTAATAATGCAACTTTAAAAGGATTAAACAATACAAACAAAGAAATAATCAATTCTATAGGATTACCAAGCACATACAATGCATTACTTTACTCCGCAATCATATATTCCATCAACAACACCAATGTTGTAATAAGTAATTTAAATTTAATTAGCAATTATCCAAATTATTCCAATCCAAATGGTGAAGAATACAAAACTGCATGTATCTTTGCAGAAAACAGCAAAAACCTCACCATTACCGAATGTGACATTGATGGAGCATCATGGGGATTATTTGTAGGATTCCAAAAAAATGGTTGTCCTAACTCAATAATAACAAACAACAAAGTATCAAACCAATATACAACAGGAATTATCTGCTTTGGATCACAATTCTCCATAGTTGCAAATAATACTGTAACTAATGCTAAAAATCATGGAATCGATGTGAGATTCAAGGCTAATGGATTTAATGTTACCGTATTCAATAATACCGTTTCCGGTGCAAAAGAAGGCATTTATCTTTTACATTCTTCAGGACACAAAGTATATGAAAATACCATTTTAAACTCAAAAATTAGTTCAATTACTTGTTACGGATCAGGAAACGAATACATATTTAACAACACTTTAAGTGGAAGCAGAATAGCTATCTTGCTTGGTGACGGATACTTCAATGTAACTGTAGGTCCAAATACATACAAACCTGATAAATTACCATTCCCACCTACTTTTGAATACTTCATAGTTCAAGGTGAAACCAGATACCAATCTTCAGAAAAGGTAATTGGAACTTATAAAGATTCACAAGCTGTAAACTTAACCGCAAATGATGTGGCTGTAGGATACAAGAAAGGTACATTTGAAATTACTTTAAAAGACAACAAAGGTAAAGCAATAGCTAACAAACCAACAACAATTAGCCTCAATGGTGAAGAATATTCTGTTGTGACTGATTCAAATGGTGTTGCTTCTATTAACTTAACTTTAACTCCTGGAAATTATAGTGCCAATGTACATACTTCAAGTGATTATTACAACAAAGCAGGCAATGCCGAAGCTCTAATCACTGTTAAAGATGACAGAACTGCAACTGCAATAACAGCTAGTGGAAAAACATTCTACTTACAAGCTATTGAAAAAGGCAGCAAATACCAAATAACTCTTAAAGATGCAAACGGTAAAACTTTAGCTGATAAAGATATCACAGTTACATTTAACGGCAAAACCTACAAAACAATAACCAATTCAAAAGGAGTAGCTACTGTTACCCTTAAAGCAACAAAAACAGGTTCTTTAAAAGCTACCGTTAAATTTGCTGGTGATGACGAATATGCAGCAGCTACAAAAACTGCAGCCATCAAAGTCACAAAAGAAGCATCCAAATTAACTGCATCCAAAAAGACTTTCAAGGCTAAAACAAAAACTAAAAAATACACTGTAACCTTAAAATCCAAATCTGGTAAAGCAATATCAAAATTAAAAGTTACTCTCAAAGTTAAAGGCAAAACCTATAAAGCAACCACCACTGCAAAAGGTAAAGCTACATTTAAAATTACCAAATTAACTAAAAAAGGCAAACACACTGCTACAGTTAAATTTGCAGGCAACAAATACTTTACCGGAAAAACAGTTAAAGCAAAAATAACAATCAAATAAAGAGATTTCCCATAATCTCTTTTAATTTTCTTTTTTTAGTCAAAATCAAAAATAAAAATCAATAAGAGAGATTTAATGCTCCCTTTTAAAAATTCAAATCAGTATGATTTTCTTTTGGAAAAAGCAACATACATTATGAATATTCCAATCAGAATTAAAACAATTTGAGGAAATACTGCAAATATTATTCCTGGAATTATATGCAATTCTGCCAAAAGCCACAAAACACCATAGATTACAAGCAATGCTCCAAACAAAATAGCTAGCTTATACAACAAATCCTTAAAATCATATAATGGCATTCCACCAAACGGACCAGGCACATCATCACCTATAATTCTTTAGTTCCTTTTGGAGTTCCAACAATAACCTTATCTACCATTTGTGAGAAAATTCCATTTTCAACAACACCCGGAATTGTATTCAAGTCAATTTCCATATGTTCAGGTGATTCGATTTTCTCAAATTTGGCATCAATGACAAAATTACCATTGTCGGTTATTACTGGACCGTCTTTTCTTTGAGCCATTCTTATTTCACATTTGGCACCCATATCTTCAAGTTCCTTTATGACCATACGGGATGCATCAGGCAATACCTCAACAGGAACAGGGAATGTGCCTAACTCTTCAACACATTTTGATTCATCGACAATAACAATGAATTTCTTTGCAGTATAATCTACAATCTTTTCTTTAGTATGTGCCGCTCCTCCACCTTTAATTAAGTTGAATTCACTATCCACTTCATCAGCACCGTCCACTGACAAGTCAATGTCGTTTTCTTCCAAAGTAGTGATTGGAATATTCCATTGTTTGGCTATTAATAATGATTGAAATGATGTTGGAATTCCTTTTACGTTGATTCCTTCATCTTTAATTCTCATACCCACTTTTTCTATAAAGTAATGTGTTGTTGAACCTGTACCAAGTCCTAAAACCATACCATCCTTAACATATTCAGCAGCCTTATAACCTGCATTTTTCTTACTAGAATCATTACTGCTAGCGCTTTTCATTTAAATCACAAACCCCAAAGTAAGATTATTAAGTTTATAACCTTTTTTACATTCTTCTTTATGTTTTCCATTGTTTTCTAAAACAATACATTTGTCATTTTCCTGCAGTCCATCAGGGAAACACAAATCATGAAAATCACATTTCTCATCACAATCATGAGCATTATAAGTAAATGTTGATCCTTCAAAAATGTTTTTTGAAGTAGTCAATAAGTCTATTTTGGCAAAATCTATTTCAACAGGAATAACAACCCCTTCTGCATGAATTGGACATTTCTGTTCGCTGTCCTTAACATCCACTACAACATATTTCCTGTTTAATTCCAGGTTTCCAACGCAAGATGATTTAAACCTACAGTTTTCACACTCATCAGCCGGACCTAGAAAAACAAATTCCTGCCCTTTTTTTGCTAAATCTTTTCCTATCAATGTAATCATCTAAATCACCTCTGTTTTATAAGCCAATTCATATGCTGCTTCTTTTGAAATTCCATTATCACCTAAAATAGTATATCTTTCAGGCCTGATTTTATGAGCCATCACCAATGCCTCAATTATGTCTTCTTCTGATATTCCCACTTCCTGGGCGGTTGTTGGTGCTTGTACAGCTTTAAGTGTATCTTTTATTGCCTTCCAATCTCCCCCATGAAGATACATCATCAGAATAGTTCCAATACCACATTGCTCACCGTGCAATGCAGGCTTATCCAAAATCTTATCCAATGCATGTGAGAACAGATGTTCTGATCCACTGGCCGGACGTGATGAACCTGCAATGCTGATAGCCATTCCACCACTGAACAATGATTTCATGACTATTCTTGCACTTGCCTCAAGATTTGGCTTTATATTGGCCACATTATCCGTGATTAAATGCGCCGACATGATTGACAGTGCAGCTGCTGATTCACTGATAGGTTCATTTTTTAGCCTATGAGCCAATTCCCAATCTTTAATGGCTGTAAAATTTGCAATCAAATCAGCACATCCTGCAGACAGCAGTCTGAATGGGGATTGTGCAATAATCTCAGTATCGGCAATTACAGCTATTGGAGACTGTGCTTTAGCAGATGTTGAAGTATTAGGGTCTTTAATTGAAGCTAAAGGAGATACAATACCATCGTGTGAAGCTGTTGTTGGCATGGAAACAAAATAAACACCCTGATTATGTGAAGATAGCTTGGCTACATCGATTATTTTTCCCCCACCAATGCCTAAAACAGCAGTGTCTGAAGTAATCAATTCTTCAACTTCGGCTATTGAATCGTATGTTGCATTGTTGACTTTAATAACATCCCATTCAATGCCTGCTTTTTCAAGGCTTTCTATTGCAGGTTTTGCACCTGCTTCATATGTATGATTGCCTGTAACGATTAAAATCTTTTTATCCAAATGCAAAGACTTACAAATTTCTCCAGTGTCTTTTATAATACCCGGATCAATGTAAACTTCACGAGGCATTTGTATTTTCCTATTGCTCATAATATCTCCTAAAATAAATTATACATTAATATATATGTAAAAAGTAATTATAAATAACTTTCTTATGAAAAAATGTCACAACCACTACATGAAACTTCATCATTAAATAAATTTAATACTTATTAAAAATAGATTATTTAATATTATAAAAATTTATTAGGTGATATGGTGGAAAATTTTGATGAATGGTTTCATGATATTTTAGAAAATGCAAATATTACTGATTCAAGATATCCTATTAAAGGAATGGCAGTATGGATGCCATACGGTTTTCAAATAAGAAAACACTCCATGAACATTATAAAAAAATTATTGGATAAGGACCACGAAGAAGTATTATTCCCAATGCTTGTACCTGAAACCGAACTTGCAAAAGAAGGAATTCACGTAAAAGGATTTGAAGATGAAGTATATTGGGTTACAAAAGGAGGGCAAACTGATTTAAATGAACATTTAGCCTTAAGACCTACAAGCGAAACAGCAATTTATCCGATGTATTCATTATGGATTAGAACACATATTGACCTTCCAATCAAAATGTATCAAATCGTAAATACATTTAGATACGAAACAAAACACACAAGACCATTGATTCGTGTAAGAGAAATTACAACATTTAAAGAAGCCCATACTGCACATGCAACTAAAGATGAATCTGATGAACAAATCCAAGACTTTATTGAAATTTACAAAGAATTCTTTGATGATTTGGGTCTTCCATATTTAATTTCTAAAAGACCTGAATGGGACAAATTCCCAGGAGCAGACTACACTATGGCATTTGATGTAATAATGCCAAACGGAAAAACATTACAAATTGGTACAATCCACAATTTAGGTCAAACTTTTGCAAAAACATTTGACATTACCTTTGAAGATAAAGACGGTCAACACAAACTCGTCTATCAAACATGTGCAGGATTATCAGATAGGGTAATCGCATCAGTTATTGGAATTCACGGAGATGACAAAGGTTTACGCTTACCACCAAAAGTATCACCGAACCAAGTTACAATAATCCCAATTTTATTTAAGAAAGGAAAAGAGGAAGTTCTTGCAAAATGTGCTGAAATAAAGGAACAATTGGAAGCTGAAGGCATTAGAGTTAAAAAACAACATTACTATAGCCATGAGAAGGGATGAGGAAGAAAAAATAGAAATTCCATTGGATGATGCATTGGCAGATAATGTCATTGAATTGTTAAATAAATCACAAGGAAACCTTTCAGAAATCGCATGGGATTTCCAAGCCGAACATGTCAAATTCACAGAAAACATAGACGAAATTTCAGAGCTTGTTGAAGCTGGAAATGTAGTCAAATTCTACTGGTGTGGAGATGAAGCCATAGGTAAGGAAATCGAAGAAAAAACAGGCTATGACATTTTAGGAATTCAAGAAGAAATATCTGAAGGCAAATGTATAGCCAGCGACAATGATGCAAAATACATTGCTTTAATAGCTAAAACTTACTAGTGATAATATGGACAATATTTATGCAATAATTCCAGTAAGCAAATTCAAAAATGCAAAAACCTTTTTTATCAGAAGAAGAAAGGGAAAAACTCCTGAAAGTAATGCTTCAGGATGTAACCGATGCCCTAAAAAGATATGTCGATAAAATTTTCATAATCAGCAGAGATGAAGACGTCCTCACTTACGCTAAAAGCCTTAAATTGGATACTATTCTTGAAAATGAAAATTCCAATCTAAACAAAGCATTAACACAGGCAATGAAATTCTGCAAAGGTAAAACCCGAAAGGTCATAATTGTTCCATCAGACATCCCATTGATAGGAAAAACAAACATTGCCATGTTAATTGAAGCATCAAAAAGTCTAGATTTCATTATTGTCCCATCTAAAGGTGGAGGGACAAATATGATGATTATGAAGCCTATGGCTATTCACACTCATTTTGAAGGGTTCAGCTATAAAGAGCATGTCAATGCTGCAGAAAGGAAAAAACTAAACCCCCAAGTTCATGATTCACTATTCATGGCTTTGGATGTCAATACTGCAGAAGATTTGGGTGAAATCATGATTCACGGTGAAAAAACCCATACCAGAAAATATCTAAAAGAGTTGAAAGTGCAGTTTGAGCCTTTCCGTGGAAGTGAAAGAATTAAAGTTACAAGAGCTGATTAGATGATTGTAATGAGCATAGCCGGTGTTGACCCTTCTGCCGGAGCAGGTGTTTTTGCAGATTTAAAGACATTTCAGGCAATTGGTGTTTATGGAACCGGCATCGTAACAGCTCTAACCGCACAAAATCCCTATAAATTCTTTTCAACATTGCCTGTCAGTGAAGACTACATTACTGAGCAAATTGATGCAGTAATGGATTCATATGATGTCGAATTTATAAAAACAGGAATGTTATATTCCCCGGAAATAATCAAATTGGTTTCTAAAAAAATCAAGGAATATGACTTAAAGGCAGTGGTAGATCCAGTCATGGTTGCAACATCCGGCGGAGACTTAACTCAACAAGACATTGCAAAGGCATTGAACAAATATCTGCTTCCAAACTCCATTTTAACAACACCAAATATTGCCGAAGCCGAAAAGTTAACCGGCTTAAAAATTAATTCGAAGGAAGATGCTATTAAAGCCTGTGAAAAAATAGTTTGTGACAGTCTCATTACAGGAGGACATCTGGATGGAATAAACACCATCAGCATCAATGGCGAAATCATGATTGAAAAGCAGGAATTAATAGAAACAGATAATTTGCATGGAACAGGCTGTAATTTATCATCAGCAATTGTTGCATATTTGGCAAAAGATAATGATTTAAAAACAAGTATTTTAAAATCCCTCGATTATGTCTATGAAGGGATAAAAAATGGAAATTACGGAACTTTAATAGCTAAAATATAATGTTAAAAAAAAAGAATTAACTGAGATATAGCTGAAAAGCTAGTCTCCCATATCTAAATTTTCGACAATAGACTCTTGAAGAGCTATAAATTCTTTAGATTCTCTTTTTCTCGGTCTTTCAATATCTACATCTATGATATTTGCAATTTTACCAGGATTTTTATCCATAATGACAATTTTATCTGCAAGATATACTGCTTCATCAACATCGTGAGTAACAAAAACAATTGTATTTTCAAATCTTTTCCAAACCCCAATCAGTTGTTCTTGAAGCTTATGTCTATTTTGCATATCCAATGCAGAAAATGGCTCATCCATAAGTAAGATTGGTGAATGATTAAGCAAAGATCTAATAATTGCAACCCTTTGCTTCATACCACCTGAAAGTTCATGTGGATAGCTATCCTTAAAGTCAATTAAACCAACACTTGTCAAGTATCTCTCAGCAGCTGCAATATTTTCTTCCTTGCTTCCCTTTTTTGTCATTTCCAAACCAAAAGTTACATTTTGAAGGACAGTTAACCAAGGAAATAGTGAATATTGTTGGAAAATTAC
>NZ_CACXXB010000043.1 GCF_902771435.1 uncultured Methanobrevibacter sp.
GTTGAGTGATCGGCAACAGTAACAATCTATAATGTAATTAGCATTATTTCCAATAAATTCACAGCCAACTATTGATATATCAGACAATCCATAATAATCACAAATGAATATGGAAGAATTAGAACTGCAATTATAAAATTTGGAATTTTTAATTGAAATTACTCCTGAGGTAATTTTGAGTAGCTCTAAACCGTTTCCACAATTGTTGAATGTACAATTCTCGATGTAAATATTTCCATTAGCTTTATATATATTTTTGATATTGACAAAATTGATGTTTTTCAATGTCAAATTCTTAGCAGAACTCCCTTCGAATAATGAAACAGTGTTTTTTCCATCGATAGTGTGTCCATTACCGTCAATGACTAACTCTTTATTGAAAAAAATTCCATTGATTAATTTATCGCAAACATCCATATACTCATAATCTGATGTTAAATTCAAAACAGAACCGCTATTATCAATATCATATTTCAGATGTGAAAAGGAACGCTTATAAATTGAAGAATCATATTTCAAATCGATTTTATGAGTCAATCCCTTTGTTGAAAGAGTTACTGCAGTATTGGTTGTAGTTAATGGAATGATAAAATCACTGACTCCTCCACAATCCATTTTATTGGTATTTGAAGCAGTATTTGTAAATTCCATGTCTAATGACAGCTTTGGACAATCAGTAACCTCATAATTAAACTTGTTAGACCATATACTTGTTTTAACAACTGCACTAGGTAGTGATCCTGTGTGGTCATACTTAACCTCCTCCTTAAGATAAAGCCAATTATTTTCAAGGTCCACTTTCTTGTTAACATCGGGTTTGACATTTCTATTGCTTTCAACATTTCCCCACCAATTTTTCGCGACGGAAAATGATTTAGAGGAATACACCGCATTTTTAGGAGTGTTTCCTAGAATAATAGAACAGTAAAGTTCACAAGAGCTGGAGTCACAATAAATATCATAACCTTTTTTAGCAGAGTTGCATATAAAAGCGGATGAAACAATTTTTCCATACCTTCCATTGATATAAACAGCACCACCTTCACCCTTAGCATTATTGTTTACAAATGTGGAATTCTTTATTGTATTATATCTTGCTTCTACATAAATGGCTCCACCATCATAATCAGCAGAATTGGAATCAAAAACACACCTGTCAACAACATTATTTCTAGAATTAAGATATATTGCTCCACCGTATCGCATTACAGTATTTTTGGTAAAAATGCATCCTATAATATTCGGACATGAGGAATCTGCATATATTGCACCACCATCACTAACTGCAGTGTTGGCAGTAAAATTACAATTTGACACAGAACCACTATCACCTGCAAAGTAAACTGCACCACCATCAATAATTGCATCGTTGGCAATAAAATTACAATTTGACACAGAACCACCAGTACCCGCAAAGTAAACTGCACCACCATACTCCCTTGCAGTGTTGGCAGTAAAATTACAATTTGACACAGTACCAGAATTCAATTGGATAGCACCGCCCTTAGAGGAATGACCCAATGCAGCGTTGGCAGTAAAATTACAATTTGTCACACTACCAGATTCCAATCGGACAGCACCACCCTTAGGGCCATGATCATATGCTTTGTTGGCAGTAAAATTACAATTTTTAATACTGCCGGATTTCATCATGAGAGCACCACCCATACCATTAGAACCATCTACCCTAGAACCATTTACTTCGTTGTTAATGAAATTACAATTTTCAACACTGCCTGATTTAATCCAGACAGCACCACCATTTCCTTCAATTGCGGAGTTATTGGCAAAATTACAATTCTTTACACTTGACTCGCCATCTACGTAAATTGCACCACCATTAAAACCATTTACTTTGTTGTTAATGAAATTACAATTTTCAACACTGCCTGATCTAATCCAGACAGCACCCCCATCAGCTTTAGTTGCAGTGTTATTGGCAAAATTACAATTCTTTACGATTGACTTATCATCAAAGTAAAATGCACCTCCATAGGAAGCGTGGTTATCAGCAAAATTACAATTTTCTACTGCACATCCATCATATGAGTAAATTGCACCTCCGCAGTCGGAAGCAGTATTGTGAGTAAAATTACAATTTGACACAGAACCACCAGTACCTGGGATGTAAACTGCACCACCATCCCTAATTGCATCGTTGGCAATAAAATTACAATTTGACACAGTACCACCAGTATCTGCGAAGTAAACTGCACCACCATAACTCCTTACAGTGTGGCCAGTAAAATTACAATTTAACAGAGTACCATCCTTACTAAAGTAAATTGCACCTCCACCGTCGGCAGCATTATTGCGAGCAAAATTACAATTTGACACAGTACCAGTACCTTCGAAGTGAACTGCACCACCATAACTTTTAGGATCAGTTACTTTGTTGTCAATAAAATTACAATTTGACACAGTACCAGACTTCATGTGGATAGCACCACCATAATATGTGGCAGTGTTGCCAGTGAAATTACAATTTGACACAGAACCAGTACCTTCGAAGTGAACTGCACCACCATAACTTTTAGGACCAACTGCTTTGTTGTTAATAAAATTACAATTTAACAGAGTACCATCCTTACTAAAGTAAAATGCTGTACCATCACCTCCATAGTAGTTTGCATTACTAATAGTTAGATTTTTAAATGTTACACCTGGAACAGATACTTCAAAAGCTCTATAGCCAGAACTGGCCATGTAAATAAATGAACCATTACCATCAATTTCACATGGTTTAGTGATTTTTATGGTATAACCGTCATCTGGATTAAATGAGTAAGTGCCTTTACTTAATGTTATTTTATATCCAGTAGCTGAATCAATTTGTCTTTTTAAGTCCGTGCAAGTGTATCGGTCTGCATTTGCATTTAAAACTTCTTCCCCTCCGGAAAATCCAAGTTTTGAATCAACTTCCTGAGAAGAAGTATAATTATCATCTATTGAAGAATCATCATTGACAGCACTTAAAACATCAGCATGCAAATCAGATTCATCCAAACTTAATTCATTGTTTTCTAAATTCGTTGCATTGTCCATTTCATTTGCGCTAACAAACGATACTGAACATATCAATGCCACAAAGGCAATGACAAGCATGATTTTATAATTCTTAATAAATTTTACCCCCATTAAATATAATACAAAATGTATTTTTGTGAAAGAAAGTATATATAAATTAAGTTAAAAAAAAACAACATTTTCACAAAAAATTAATAACTATGAAAAATACTTAATGACAGTATTTCGTTTGATTTTAAAAAAAAGAGAAGGATAAAATAATTATCCTTTAATTAAATCTATAGCTGTCTGAATAGCTTCAGGCATCTTTTCAGTGTTTTTACCTGCACCCTGTGCCAAAGTTAGGCGGCCTCCGCCGCCACCGCCCAGTACACTGGCTGCAGTTTTGATGATTTCATTTATTTTAATTCCACTGTCAATTGCATTTTGAGAAGCTGCTCCGACAATGTTACCGTTATTGTTGCCTAAAATAACAACATCCGCCTTTCCGGTATCTGTAAAGTCTGTTGCTATCTTTTGAAGTTCCTTGAAGTCTGCTTCCATCTGCTCGCAAACCACTTTCAGGTCGTTTATCTCTTCATAATCATCAGCCAGAGTGTTGACTTTCAAGTTAGCTATCTGTGACTTCAAACGGTCAATTTCGTTTTTCTGTGCTTTCCATTCTGTGAAGAATCTTTCACATGTTTTCGGAAGCTGGTCGTTGTCGACTTTGAATATGTCTGAGCTTTCACGCAATAGTGCACCGTCATGCTGCATTGAATCTATTGCTGCAAGACCTGCTGAAAAGTCAATCCTTTCAACACCGTCCTGAACCCTTTCTGTCTTGTTGATTTTAATCGGTCCGACTACACCTGTTCTCATGACATGTGTACCTGCACAGGCCTGAACGTCGACTCCAGGGACTTTGACTACACGAATCATTTTGCCCGGAACGATACCTCCCTGGTAAAGCACGAATCCATACAATTCCTGTGCTTCGTCCCTTGTGTGGAACTGAATGTCCAGGTCAATGTTGTCCATCACGTATTCGTTTGCCAGCTTTTCAATTTCATTAAGCTCCTCTTGTGTAATACGTTTGTAGTGTGACAGGTCAATACGTGCCCTTGTAAGGCCGTTTTGAGATCCTGCCTGCCATATGTGCTGACCCAATACTTTTCTTGCAGCTGCAATCACCAGGTGAGTTCCTGTGTGGTGGCGTGCAAGGGTAATTCTGCGGTCCCAGTCAAGTTCACCTCTTACTTTTTTGCCGACAACATCGTCTGAAATGTCTTCATCTACATGATGCAATACAACATTATCAATTTTTTCAGCATGCTTTATGTTAATGACATTTCCATCAATGGAAATGGTACCAATATCTGAAGGTTGGCCTCCTCCTTCAGGATAAAATACAGTTTTATCAAAAATCAAACATTTGTCCCCATCTTTTTCGACCAAACCCAAAACTTCCGCTTCAAATTCTTTTTGGTAGAAATCTTTATAGAACAACAAGTCTGTTTCGGGGAAGTCTACTTTGAATGTGGATTTTTTATTTGAAGTATCCTTTTCGTGAGCTCCGGCAACTTGAGTGAAGAAATTATCAGGCACATTAACAGTAAAGTTATCTCCAGCCATTTCAACAACAGTTTCTGGAGGAATTCCATGAGCATCATACAAATCAATCAGCATTTCAAGAGGCATTTCTGATTTGCCTTCTTTTTTAAGTCTTTTAATTGATCTTTTGACAATGCTTTTTCCTTTTTTAACGGTAGCGGCATATCTTTCTTCCTCTAGAGTAATAATATTCATGATATGTTCTTCTGAATCACGAATTTCAGGGTAGAATTTGGATAGGAAATCCAATTGTATTGCCATTACATCGGCTAAAGACTCTTTCATGTCCAATTCTTTCATGAACCTGATTGTCCTTCTTAAAACCAGTCTTGCCAGGTAGCCCTCTTTAACGTTTGAAGGAATGATGCCGTCTGCAAGCATGAATGCCAGACATCTGGTGTGGTCTGCAATAATATATATTGCTTCCATTGGCTCGGCCGCCTGCAAGTATTCCTCAAGGGACAAATCCAGACTGTCAGCCACCTGTTGTCTTAACTCTTTTAAATCACCAATGTCTTCAATATCCATCATTCCCGCAATCTGAGCGTTTCTTCCCTGGATATCCTCATTGATTTCAATGCCGGTCAATTCCTTTAGCTTATCTACAACCGGTGCAAAACATGCGTCATAGGCAGTTGGAGTTCCCTGTGAAATCCAGGCAATCCTTTCAAGACCGTAACCGGTATCCACAACTTTAATCGGGATTTCCTTTTTGGATCCGTCCTCCAATGTTTCATATTGGATAAATACCAATGTTGCAAGCTCCACTCCTCTGCAGCATACCTCATAGCAAGGCCCTTCGTTACCTCCACCGGCCCACCATGACTTGATGAAAGTAATCTCTTCTGTGTTGATTCCAATGTGTGCAAAGAACTCATGGCAAAGCCTGATGGTTTCATCTTCCCAATAGATGAAGTCATCTTCCTTGTTGATTACGGTGTGAGTTCCCATAGTAAAACAGGTCATGTGACGGCCTGTCCTTCCGACATTATCAACATCGTTGAGCCTGATTGATGGCTGAGCCATTTCTATAGGATTTGCAGGAGGCTTTACAAGGCCTGAGGTAATCCAAGGCTGGAAACAGAAAATGGATGCTCCAACTAAAAATACGTCATCTCTCCATCTTTTAGCTAAAACAGGATATCTGTGGACATGTGTGTGCCCTTCACTTTCTAAAAATTCTCTAAAAACTTTTTGGATTTCATATAAATTGTACGGTTTATCGGTTGCAGGATTGGCAATAAACTCGTACTCATCACATGGAGCATCACCGCAGGTGTCTCTATCCACCTGAGAGTAAAACTCCTGTCCGCAAGTTTTACATGTTTGTTTTTTATAACCAAGTTCATCAAAAATTTCTACCATATGAATCAGTCTTAATTATTTATTAGTATAGAATATGTTTTTGATTCAATAAATAATTAATGAAAATCTGATGAAAAAATAATTGTAAAACAGGAATGTTTTAAAAAAATAGTCTTAAAAATAGTGTAAATCAACAAAAAAAGTAAATAAAAAAAAGAAAGGTGATAGATTTAAAAAATCTATCCGAAGAGAGCACCTAATCCAGCTGCTGCTTCTTCTTCAGAAGCTTCTTCTTCCTCTTCTTCTTCCTCTTCTTCTTCAACAACTTCTGCTGCTGCAGGTGCAGCTGCAGGAGCTGCTGCTGCCATAGCAGTAGTTTCCATAGCTTCATCGATGTCAACATCTTCTAAAGCTGCGATTAAAGCTTTGATTCTAGCGTCATCAGCTTCAATTCCTGCTGCTTCGATAATACTTTTAACATTTTCTTCGTTAATATCTTTTTCTGCACTGTGCAAAATCATTGCCGCATATATATATTCCATGTTATCACCATTAGTTTTATTTAAAGTGTTAGTTATTATAAAAATTTAAATTAAAGTTTTAGAATAGCAACCCTAACCCAGCTGCTGGTTCGTTTTCCTCTTCTTCTTCCTCTTCGACAACTTCTTCTTCAACAACTTCTTCTTCTGGAGCTGCAACTGCAGCGCTGGAAAGTTTTTCGATTAAATCACTGCTTAAAGCACCTTCAACACCAGATACTTCTGATGCTAATGCTAACATTTTAGCTTGTGCTAAACCAATGATAGGTTCTGAAGTTTCTGAAGTCATAATAGCTGCTTCTACACCAACATTAACTGCTCTGGTGTATGCGAGAGTAATAATAGTTGAAGTAGTTTCACTAGTAGGAATAGCTGCGTTAACAGATAAGTTGAATGCATTTTTGAATGCATTTTGTACGTCAGCTAATGTTTGTTCTTCATCGATTGCTAGTACATCGGAAGTATAAATTGATCCTTCTTCGTATACTGCTTTTAAGTCCATTCCCACTTCCATAGGGTTAATATCCAATCTTGTTAAAGTAGCTGCCATTTGTTTAGATACTTCTTCGCCAGCTTTTACAACAACAGTTTCTTTTTGGATAAAGATTTTCCCGTCTTGAGGTCTAGCAGGAATTCCAACTTGTCCTAATTCACCCATGAATGCGAGGTTGGTTAACCCGGTATCCCCTTCAGGCACAACAATATCATCAGGAGCAATAGCGCCAGCTTTTGCAGGAGCTGAAGTTTTACTCTTTTCCAATATTTTGTACAATTTGAAAGGATTCATTTCAGTTGCGATAATAGCAACTTGACCATCCATATGTTCGGATAAATCAACGACGTTGGTTTTATCAGCATTGCAATCTTCAAGAGCTAAATCAATGAGATTTTTCTTAGCCATTCTGATAACAGCATCATTTTTGAGATTTTTTCTCATTTCTTGGAGCTGTTTTGCAGGAATGTTCATTAAATCGACAATACCAACAACATCATATTTGTTGATAATTTCGATTAGCTCTTTAACTTCTTCCTTTTTCCATTCAGCAACATGAGCCATTAGATCACCCTCACTACTGGTCCCATAGTTGTTTTAATAAACATGGACTTGATTTGACTTCTTCCTTTTTCTAAATTGCGGTCTAAGACTGTAAGAACAGTTTCCACATTTTCAGCTATAGCTTCATCTGACATGTCTTGGCTTCCAACAACAACTTGAATACTTGCTTGCTGTTTTACACCAACTTTGACAGTACTTTGTAATCTTTCTAAAAGAGGATCTAATTTGATACTTGCAGGCACTGGTTTTGGCATTTTTCCACGTGGACCTAAAACAGGACCGAGGAATCTACCAACGAGTGGCATCATATCAGCTTGAGCTACAAAGAAATCAACAGAGTTTGCCATTTTTTTAGCGGCTTTTCTGTCTTTTCCGAACTCTTCTAAATCTCCTTTGTTAATTACAACGTCAAGGCCAGCATCTTTAGCTTGAACAATGAGTTCCCCATCAGCTATGACTCCGATATTTACCTCTTTGCCACGGCCGTTAGGAAGAGTAACTTCCTCATTAAACCTATTTTCTGGCTTTCTGACATCTAAGTCACGGATATTGATAATGATATCCATTGACTCAGTGAAGTTTCTCGGCTTAGATTGTTCTTTTGCCTCCTTCACCGCGTTAATTACATCTTGTGTCATATTCATCCCCCATGAACATTTTTGTTCAAGGATTTTTTTGGTTTCATGAGATCGATTACAAGAAAAAAATTCTTAAACGATTGCATGAATTAAAAACAGTATATCAATTATAACCGTAATTATAATGTCATATACACTGTATTGTTAACTTAAGTTTAACGATATCTATTCTGCTAAGATATCATCATATTCTCCGGCATCCACATCTTTTTGTGCTTGTCTTGGGTCTTTACCATCAACAGATAAGCCCATACTTACACAAGTACCCATGACTTCTTTGATAGCTGCTTTGTAATCGTTTGCGAGTAATGAATCGAATTTCATTCTTGCGATTTTTAAAGCAGTTTCAATTGGTAAGTCATTGATGATGTCTAAACCTGGTTCATGTGAACCTTTGTCGATGCCTAATTCTTCTTTGATAAGTGAAGTAGTTGGTGGAGTACCGATTTCAATATCGACTTCTTTAGTATCCCTATCAATCATGACTTTAACAGGCACTTTCATTCCAGCAAAGTCAGCAGTTTTTTGATTGATTTCGTCAACTACTTGCATCATGTTAATACCGAAAGGTCCTAAAGCCGGACCGATTGGAGGTCCTGCAGTTGCGCTTCCACCTTCGATAAGAACTTCGACTGTATCTTTAGCCATCAGTCAGCCTCCTTTTGAATTATTCTAATTTGATCAGCTTTAACAGTAACCGGAATTGGCGTGATTCATCAATACGAACCACTTTCGCCCTTTCACCTTTGAATGGTCCAGAAATAAGCTCAACAATACTTCCTTTTTGTATGGAGGAAATAATTGGCTCTGGTTTCAAGAATCTTTTTGCTTCTTCGAAAGTAATGCCAACACTACCTTCAACAACCCCTCTTAAATGTTGTACTTTTAATTCAGGGTTCCTGAGATCTATTTTTGTTGAAGATTCAACTAAAATATACCCTTTTAAAGATTCCGGAACAAGAATTGAGGAAATGCCTACGCCATCAATGGTTCTAGCTTTACGAGCTAAAAGTCTGGCAACATTCCTTTCTTGACCTGCAGAGGTCTTAAGAGCATATATGGAACTATTAGATTCTTCCATGAAAAATTCACCTATTTTTAATATTTGACTAAATTAATGAAGCTCCACAAAATATGTGGATTCCTAGGTAATTCACAATAATTGTGAAAATTGACTAAGCTATCCCCTATCTCCAGTAGGTTCAAAAATCATCATCTAATTGATTAATTAAAAACTATAATATGTCTATCTAATTAATCCAAAAAGATAAATTCATACATTAAGTTAAAAGTTATTATAAAAGCCATAATTATTCAAGAAAAATAAATCTCGAAAATTAGATTTCTATAATATGTATATTTATAATTATTAATAATATATAAACCTTTGCAAAAAGAGTATATTTTTTAAAGAAAAAAATTAATTACAAAATTTTATTATAAAAAGTTGGGATCAAAAAAATAATGTGATTGGATTATAAACCAATCAATGAACCTAATAAAACTATAATAAAACCAATGACCCCTATTATTAAAACACCAATGGAAACTACTTTAGCGAGTTCCATGTATTCTTTGGCATCAGGTTTTCTAGATACTTTTAATACTCTTTTACTGTCCTTTATAAATTTATCAAAACTTTCTTGTACGTTCATTTGAATACCCAAAATAAAAAAACTATGAAAAAATCATAATTTAATGAATTATAATAAAATAATAGTAATAAAATAATTTATAATTTAAACATTAATAAATCTTTGCATTTTTGAAAAAAAATAATGAAATGGAATTAGAAAATTCCATCAATGAAACTGTCTAATTGGTCACTTGCAGCCTCAGAATCTGCAGCATCTTCAGTATCATCAAAATCAGATTCGATAACACCGTCAGCACTGCTTTTAATACCTGAAACAACCACAGTAGTCCTAACCACATTCTGGAGACTTTCATCAATTTGAGTACCCCAGATGATATTTGCTTCAGGATCCAATTTATCAGCAACAACCTGAACGATTTTTTCAGCTTCATGTAATGTTAAATCTGAACTACCAGATATGTTTACTAAAGCTCCGGTTGCATTGGAAATATCAATGTCCAATAATGGGCTGCTTAATGCTTCATGTACGGATTCTAAAGCTCTGTCGCCAGAGTCTGATTCACCCATACCGATCATAGCCATTCCTGAACCGCTCATGATACTTCTGATATCTGCGAAGTCTAAGCTTACAAGACCTTTCTTGGTAATCAATTCAGTTATTCCTTTAACGGCTCTTCCGAGGATTTCATCAGAAACCATGAATGCTTTGTTTAAAGGCAAGTTTGGTGCAACTTCCAATAATTTGTCATTAGGTATTACAATAACAGTGTCAGCAGCTTCTTGGAGTTTTTCTAAACCTTGTTCTGCATTTTCTCTTCTTTTAATTCCTTCAGCAGAAAATGGCATAGTAGCAACAGCAACAGTTAATGCTCCTAATTTTTTAGCTATTTTAGCAATGATTGGAGCTGAACCGGTACCTGTTCCACCACCAAGACCACAGGTGACAAATACCATGTCTGCGCCTTCTAATTCATTTCTAATTTCATCTTCACTTTCTTCAGCGCATTCTTCACCAACGGTAGGTTCTCCACCTGCACCTAATCCTTTAGAGGTTTGTCTTCCTAAAAGGATTTTTTTACTGGATTGACAATAGAATAAATCTTGAGCATCAGTATTGACAGCAATTGTTGTTGCTCCTTCAATACCCATTTCGTTTAATCTTGAAATGGTGTTGTTTCCTGCTCCACCAGCACCAACAACAAATATATTGGTTCTAACACCTTTAATAATATTAATAAGATCTTCATCTATATCTGAAGAGATTTTTTCGGGTGCTTTCTCTTCCATTCTTTGTTCAGATTCTTTGATTGCATCATCTATAAATTTCACGAACTAACCCCACATACTCTGCTATTTAAAATTATTTGTTAAATATTTATCTTGTAACTAATATTTAAATGCACCTACTATTTAAAGTATTATGAAATTATACAAAAAATCAATGATTTTACTAATCTCTCGGCATTGCAATAATCTCATGGATTTTCATATTAAACAAATTCTTAGAGTTGACTGGAGTTAAAATAACTGCTGTATCGACTCCATGAGCCCTACCGCCGATAGCGATAATCTCTTCGCCAACAGGAACCAAACCTGCATCACATGCCATTATTGATATTTCGGCAGACACTTTTACACCATGTGAAAACATTCTTAATGTATCGGCTACAACGTCCAATGGTGAAAATCCACCGTATTTATTGGTGACTCCCCTTGCAGCTCCGCTGAATGCGTGTATTCCCTGAAATGTCTTAATTCCAACTGATTCAAGCTTTTCAATCATTTCATCAGAAATGTCAGATTCATTATCCCCGCTGAAACCTACATTGTGTGAAACATTGATAATGGTTACATCCTTATCAATAGCTTCTGCAAGTTTTAAAGCGGATTCTCCGGATGAGGATGCTATTAAAATGTATTTGATATTTTCAGTTATGTCCAATTTGTCTTTAACGATTGAAATTAACTCATCAGTGTAATCTTCGCCTTGCTTGTCAAAATATGTTATAAATTTTCTTGCCATTGTAAACACCTAAATAGAATAAGCTCTATTATATTATATTATTGAATTAATTATATAAAAGATTTTTATGATGGATTTAGAAAATATAAAACATGTTGTGAATGGAGAATACATTGTAATTCCCATAGAAACAGGATATATCAAGCCAAATGAAGACCTGAATGCAATCATTGAACCAGCAAAAATATTGATGGAAGATGATGATTATCTGGTAATAGCTGAAACTCCGATTTCAGTTTCACAAAACAGACTGGTGGATGAATCAAAATACACACCGTCACTGACCGCAAAATTTCTAACAACAGTCTGGAGCAAATATCTCTGGGGATATGTTTTGGGACCCCTTTTAGGAATTAAAGAAAGAACCATCAAAAATTTAAGAAAACTGCCCGAAGAGACAAAAGCCCACAAAGAAGTTGTTCTTCAGTTGTATGGGCTGAAACATGCTTTAAAACCGGCATCCGAAGCCGGAATCGATTTGAGCAATGCCCCTGGAACTTATGTATCCCTTCTTCCTGAAAATCCCGAGCAGGTTGCAAAGGACATTAAAGAGGAAATCGGCAAGGATGTTTGCGTTTTGATTATAGATACCGATGCCACATACATGAAAAACGGCAAGTATTTTACCGGCCTGCCTATAGCCATCGAGGGCATTGATGCGGACAACGGATTTTTCGGATATTTCAAAGGCCAGCTGTCAGAGAATATGGGATCAACACCTTTGGGATGCAGTGAAAAAATAGATGTTGAAACCGCATTAAAAATGGCAAATATTGCAGAAGACTATCAAAAATCACTTTCAACCGAAATGAAAACAATTCACAGCGTTAAAGCAGTGCTTGGTACTGAAATTGATGAAGTTACTGTTGAAGCACTGGACTCAATTACACATACCCCTGCAGTGATAATCAGAAAAATCAAACCATGAAACTGCCAACTGTCACCACCATTATTAAAAAATCGGCCAAAATGAACAAACAGTTTCTAAAATAAGGCAATTTAAACGATTTACTAGAGACTCTTTCAAAAACTTTGTTGATTTAAAATTTTTAGATGATTTTAGTTTTAAATTTTTAATTCCATTTAAAAATAGTTAAATTTAATAAAGAGTTGG
>NZ_CACXXB010000044.1 GCF_902771435.1 uncultured Methanobrevibacter sp.
TTGGATAATTCTAAACCTGTAATTGGAATGTCAAGACTCCATAATGATATTAAAATTTCTGGTAGAACAACAAGAGAAATGGTTAGCAAAGGTGTAGATTTGGGCAGTGCCCTTAGAGACTCTTCCAACAATTTCGGAGGCCAAGGCGGAGGCCACGATATTGCTGCTGGAGCCATGATTCCATTTGAAAGCAAAGATAATTTCTTACACCTTGTTAATGAAATGGTTGAATATCAATTAAGTAATGATTAATATGTTTTTAACAAAAAAAGAACAACAGATGTGTGATGGAGAGTTTGGAGAAACTATTAGAAAAAGCATGGATATATTGGTTGCTTTAGGAGATATCTATGGTGCTTCAAAATTAGTGGATATTACATCTGCACAAGTTTCCGGTGTTTCCTACAAAACTATTGGTGAAGCTGGTTTAGAGTACTTGCAAGACTTGGCCGGTGATGGTTTAGGTGTAGCAAGTGTAAACGCATCTTTAAACCCTCCTGGAACTGATTTGGATAATTGGGAAAAACTTGGTTTTCCCCGTGATTTTGCAATAAAACAAAATCAGATTGTAGATGCTTATGGAGAACTTGGAATAGCAAAAACCTGTACATGCACTCCTTATCTGGTTGGAAATGTTCCTAGATTTAAAGATCATATTTCATGGTCTGAATCATCTGCCGTTGCATATGGTAATTCTGTAATCGGTGCAAGAACCAACCGTGAAGGCGGGCCTGCCGCACTTGCTGCAGCAATCGTTGGAAAAACTCCATTATATGGTTTCCATTTGGAGGAAAACAGGAAAGCTAATTTGGTTGTTAATGTTACAACCGAGTTAAAAGGCGCTGACTTTGGTGCATTAGGTTATATTATCGGTAAGGTTGTAGGTGGAGGAGTTCCATTATTCAAGCTTCAAAATGTTCCAAACAACAATGATTTAAAAACTTTAGGAGCAGCACTTGCTTCATCAGGTTCTGTAGCGTTATATCACGTTAAGGATGTTACTCCCGAAGCGGATGTTGCAGGTGAGGAAGAAGTTGAAGATATAATGTTTATATCCGATAAGGAAATTCTTGAAACTCGTGAAAAATTAACTACAACTGACAGGGAACCTGATTTGATTTGTTTAGGTTGTCCTCATGCATCTTTGGAAGAGATTAAACAGGTAGCTAACATTGTTCAAGGAAAAACTATTAAAAATAAATTATGGATTTGTACATCAGTTAGTGTTAAAGCAACTGCAGATAGGATGGGATATACCAAAACTATTGAGGATGCAGGCGGTAATGTTGTCTGCGATACTTGTATGGTTGTAGCACCTATTGAAGAGATGGGCTTTGAAGTAATTGGTGTAAATTCAGCAAAAGCAGCAAACTATGTTCCATCTATGTGTGGATTGGATGTTGTTTATGGAGACTTAGAAAATCTTGTTCGCTTTGAATAGATTTTCTCAACTATTCTTTTTTTAATTTAATATTATTGGAAGTAAAAAATATGGATGAATCTGACTTTGGAAAAGACACCACTTTCGGAGTGATTGGTGTTTGCGGTGCTAATGGCAATTTGATTGCAAGAATCCTTAAGGAAAGAGGATTCAATGTCATTGGAACTGATATTTCACAAAAACAGGATTGCAGATTTGCAAGTGCTCTCGAAGGTTATGACATTGAAGTTTTCTATGGTGAAACTCCAGATGAATTTTTCGAAAAGTCAGATTATATAATTCCGCCTGCCAGTTTATCTAAAGATTCCAAAGTTTACAAAAGAATCAATAAACCAGTTTTACAATTAACTGATGTTATAGAAATTTTTAAAGCAGATAAACCGGTATTTGGAATAACAGGTACCAACGGTAAAACAACCACAACAACTTTACTTAAAAAAATCGCTGAAGACAATGGGATAAATCCATGTAAACATAATCTGGAAGGAATGCAGGGGAATGCAGAATTCATTCCGATTTTACAATCTAGATTGGAAGCTGATGTTGGAATTCTGGAAGTGGGAACCTTCGGTGTTCCAGGTACTGTTGGAAGAATTGTGAAAAATACCGAAATGGGCTGTGGTTTGATTACAAACATCACTCCTGATCATTTAAAGGATTTAGGCAGCTTTATGGATTATGCTCGTGTAAAAGGTGAATTGATTGAAGAGTTAAATGGCAAAAAGATTATTGTCAATGGTCATGACCCGACAGTCATGGGACTTTTAAGGCAACTGAACTATGATGGTGAAGTGATTACTTTTGGTGTTGATGAAACTCCTGACTCAATCGGTTTAAAGGAATGTGTCTGCGGTAATGAAATCACCGTTAAGGAAATTATTTCAGGTTGCGGTTATTACTTTTGTAAATGTGGCCTAACAACTCCTCAAGTGGACTACATTGCAACAAATGTGGATTTGAATAATAGGACTTTTGATTTGCACACTCCTGAAGGAAAATTAACTGTTAAGATGGCAATTGATGGGCTTCATAATGTATATAATGTTACTGGCGTAATTATTGCAGCTCACGAATTTTTAGGGTTGCCGTTTAATAAGATATTAAAACCAATATCCACCTTTACAGGTGTGGAAGGAAGAATGGAAAAAGTTGATTCGATTGACGGCAAAACTGTTTATGTAGATTATGCTCATAATCCTGCCGGCGTTCAGACTGTTTTAAAGGAATTTCAAAAGTTGTTTGGAGAGTTTACAACAGTCATTACAATATCTTCCGAGTCAGGCTATTCTAGTGACTTGAATATTTTTAATAGCGTACTGAAATTTTCAAGATTTGTAGTTCCGGCATCTCCAGTATCTCAAAAGATAGCCATTGAAAAATTGAATGAAAATTCAAGACTCAATGACCGGATATTCTTAAACCACATGAGTGAATTTAAAAAAGACGGTACACTTGGTGCAGATAAGGATGATGTCGCAGATGGTATTAAAAAGGCACTAAATTTGGATTGTGAAATGATAGTGGCCATCGGTGAGGCAGCTACCAAGTTTAAATCTGTTATTCATGATTTTAAAGAATAGTTAATCTATTCTATAATTCGTAATTTTTTTCATTGGGCTTGAAATCAGGTCTTTTTTCAGCATATCAATGTTTTTATTTTAAACTATTTTTTTCTATTTGAAGTTATTTTTGTAATGTCTGACAAGTTTTGTAAAGGAATGTTAATGTTGTGGCCTTTTAGTAACTGCTATTACTTTTCAGATGCTCTCTCTTAATGTTTATAAATATTCAAAAAAATAATATGTAGTAGGGTTATTGGTAGATTTAAAAATTTGTTTTGTTTAGAGGGCTTTGTTATGACTAGTTATATTAATCATCCTTTACTTAAAAAAGATGCAATTGAATCAAGACTTTATCAGCAGATTCTAGCTGGGGATGTGCTGAAAAAAGGAAATACCATGGTTGTAGCACCTACTGCATTAGGTAAAACAATAGTGGCAATATTGGTTGCAGCTGACAGGTTGAATAAAGTCAAAAATTCCAAAGTCCTTGTTTTGGCACCTTCCAAACCTTTAGCCATTCAGCATGAAGACAGCTTTAAAGAATTTTTAACCCTTCCGTGCACTTCTATAACAGGAGCTATTAAAACCGATGAACGTGTTAAAAGATGGGAGGAATCCAGAATTATTTGTGCCACACCTCAAACAGTCGAATCTGACTTATTGAATGGCCGTTATGATTTAAGCAGTGTTTCCCTGATTGTTTTTGATGAATGCCACCATGGTGTTGGATCTTATTCATATGTTTATTTGGCATCTAGATATGTTCGAGAATCCAAATTTAATTTAATATTGGGTTTGACAGCTTCTCCGGGTTCAGATAAGTCAAAAATTAATGAAGTTTGCAAAAATCTCTATATTCAAAACATCGTTGTTAAGACAGAAGAGGACAGTGATGTTAAACCATATTTTAATCCGGTTGAAATTGACTGGGTTAGAATTAAGATGAGTGAAGAATTGGAAAAAATTAAAACCAATGTTAATAAGGCGTTAAAGATTAGGCTTAAAGCTTTAAAAAATATGGGTGTTATCAAAACGGTTTCTGTTGGAAAAACTGATATTTTAAAAGCTAGAGGCAGAATTCAAGGTGAAATTGCCAGAACAACAAACCCTGATAAGGATTTGTTTCAGGCCATTTCAATATTGAGTGCAGTTATTAATCTGCAGCATGCCGAGGAGTTAATTGAAACTCAAGGCGTATCCACTTTCAATAAATATGTTGCAAGGTTACGTAAAAAGAAAACCAAAGCTGCAAAGTCATTGATGTGGGATGATAATTTTTCCCGAGCAGTTAAACTTGCAAGAACTGCTGAAAAAAATGGTTTGGAGCATCCAAAATTAAGAGAACTTTCAAAAATTCTTAAAAAGGAACTTGGATCTGGGGATGGTCAAACTAAACTTCAATCAACAAGATTTGCAGAGAATGAAGATGACACTTCTTCTAAAATTATTGTTTTTACTCAATATAGGGATACCCTTGAAATGATTCACCAAAAGCTTGAAAATGAAGGAATTAAATCCGCTAAATTCTTTGGCCAGGCAGCAAAAGACGGTGAAAAGGGTCTAACTCAAAAACAACAAAAAGCTATTATTAAATCATTTAGAATGGGCGAATATGATGTTCTTTTATCAACCAGTGTTGCCGAAGAGGGTATTGATATTCCTGCCGTCGATTTGGTTATATTATATGAACCAGTTCCTTCTGAAGTTAGGATGATTCAAAGAAGAGGTAGAACAGGTCGTAAAAGAACTGGCCGTGTCAAAGTTTTGGTAACAAACGGAACACGGGACGAAGGTTATTACTGGTCTTCCATTAATAAAGAACAGCGCATGAAAAATCAATTAATTGATGAGGATGTTTTAAGAGAATTAAATCAATCTGCAGTTCAAAGAATGGAAAACGAAAAGAAAGTTAAAGTTATTGACAAGCCCGAAAAAGAAAATGATTTCCCTGTTGTTTATGCAGATTCTCGTGAAGGAAATTCAAAGGTAATTAGGCATTTGACCGAAATGGAAATGGATGTTAAAATCCAATCAATGGCCGTTGCGGATTATCAGGTTAGTGATGAGGTGGCTATTGAAAGAAAAACCACTAAGGATTTTGTAGATTCACTTATTGACAAAAGATTATTTAAGCAGGCTCGTGAATTGTCTGAAGAATTTAAAAAGCCTTTACTAATTCTTGAAGGTGATGACTTATACGCAGGTATGGTCAATGCTAATGCAATTAGAGGGTCTATTGCATCTATTGCACTGGATTTTGGAATTAGTATTATTCCTACTCGTAATGCTCAGGATACTGCAGCAATGATTAAAAGAATTGCAATACGTGAACAGAATGGAGAACATACTCCAGTTCAAATTAGAACAGATAAAAAACCTGTTAGTTTGCTTGAGCAACAATTGTTCATTATAGAATCCTTGCCTAATATTGGTCCCGTTAATGCTAAAGCTTTACTGGAACATTTTGGTACTGTGGGCAATGTAATTAATGCTTCTGAAAAAGACCTCCAGGAAGTTGAGGGAATCGGTAAAAAAACAGCTGAAACTATTAGAAGCGTTATAGATTCAAAATATCTGTATTTTAAAAAAGAGATTAAAGAAAGAAAACTTCTCTAGAAGTTTTTCTTCATATATTCATTACTTTTTTTAATGGAATCGTAATCATTTACTTCGAGTATGTAGATGCCATCATAATTTTTTGACTCAAGAGTGTTGATGATGTATTTTAAATCAATAGAGCCTTCACCTAATGGCAGGTGTGTGTCATCATCACCTAAATTATCGTGCACATGTACGTGTTTTATGGAATCAAAAATCATCTCGTCTGGAGCATATCCTACATGGTTTGCATGTCCAATGTCCAAAGTCATATACATCTCATTTTCTACAAGCATTTGATTCAAATCAACAATATTCTGATAAATCATTGATTCGAAATTGGGCATATTTTCGATTGTTGCTAAAACACCTAAATCTTTGGCATAATCTCCAATTTCTTTAATTGAATCATTTGCAAACTCATAAACTTCTTTTTTAAAATATTTGTTTGCTAAAAATGAAATTAGTCCAGGATGAACCACTACGGCTTCAGCATCTATTTCATTTGCCAAATCAATTGAAGATTTAATCTGGGCTATTGAATTTAATCTGCTCTGGTCTTGCGGGCTGGCAATATTAACGTCCATGAACGGAGCATGAATTGAATACTTTAAATTATAACTTTCCAATATCTCAGAATCTATAAATTCTGCAGGGTATTGATGTACAAGCTCTGCATATTCAATACCTAATGATTCAATGAAATCTAATGTTTTTTCCAGTTCGAATTCTATGCCTGCAAGTGTTGATGCTCCAATTTTCATGTTAGTCTCCTATTTTCTTATGGCAGTAATTTCCAATCCCATTTCAATGGCTTCAATAATGAAATCAGAAAGATCTATTCCTTTTTTGATTTTAATTTCACCTTTTTTGGATGTGGTTGCGGTTAATAGGTATTCTCCATTTATATAAATGTCAAAATTATCTCTTCCATTGTCTTTTCCCAATTCCAAAATCAACTGATTTCTTGTATGGGTAATATCGATTTCAAATGGGGCCTTATTCACAGGTTTTTCTTCAATTATTTCCACTCCAAGACTTATGCCAATACTTTCTTCAATCTCGGCAATTCTTTTCCCGTTTTTACCGATGATTTTCGGAATGAAGTCTTCGGGAATGTAAATATTTGCTCTGTTTGGTGATATTACTTCAACATCAACTTTTGCCTTTTTTGGAAGAATCCTTTTAATTTTTCTTAAAATTTCCTTTTCGGCAATCTTGTCGACAGCTGATTTGTGAGTTTCATTCTGGCCGGTTCCATTAACCAAATCCATGTCCATTACAATGGTCTGTTCACCGTAGGTATAAATTTCGTTTTTTAAATCTCCAGTTTCAAAGTCACGAACTTCAATGACTGGTCTTGCAAGATCAGCTTCCTTCATTCCGGTTGGAACTTTGACGGTCATTTTTGTTTCATAAACATGAGTGACTTTACCGTTTTCAATGTAAATGCTTGTATCGACAATGGATGGAATTACACCCAGTTCCACTCTTGAAGCAATTCTCTGTATTGCGTCAATAGGTCTTGTTGCATGGACAACACCAATCATTCCAACACCTGCCAACCTCATATCGGCAAAAATGCTGAAGTCAGTATTTTTTCTAAGTTCATCATAGATGGTGTAATCAGGTCTTACAAGCAACAATACATCAGCAGTATTTTCCATGCTGCCTTCTAATGGACTGTATTGGGTAATATCATCGGGCAATTGCAAGTCTCTTGGAGATTCCATTGTTTTTACAATTTTATTTAATTTTGATGAATAGTATTTTGCAATGGCCTGTACGAATGTGGACTTACCTGCTCCTGGGGAACCTGAAATCAGGATTCCTTCGGCATTGGTTCTGATTCTTTCAAGCAATTTGTCGGATAAGTGATATTCCTCCAGACTTATATTGGCAACAGGTCTTACAACAGTAATTTCCAAACCTTCGGAAAATGGTGGATAAGCTATTGAAATTCTGTATTCTCTTGATTGAACGACAAATGAGCCTTCCTTTGATGATTCCAAATATGTTTTTGAATCGCTTTTTGCCTTATCAAGAATTTCATCTACAATTTCATGAAGTTGTGAGTAGGAATAAGGCTTGTCATCAAGTTTTACAAAATCAATATGGCCTGGTGTTCCTTTCTTGGCCATCGGACAAACGTTTTCTTTCAAATGTATTGACATTGTATTTTCATCAAAGAAGCTTTCAATTGAGAGAGCTTTTTCAATGTATTTCTGTTCAAAATAGTAAACTGGAATTCCCTGAGCTTTTGCTGTTTCGGCTTGCACCTTGTCATTTGTAAGCAATGTTCCCATTTCGGATCTTGCCAAATCTCTTATGATGCTGTCAATTTCACCGCTTTTAGCATATTTTATATCGTAGTTGGTTGGACGCTTGCCTTTAAAATCAATTGCCAATTCTCCTTCATATTGCATGCGTTGCAATTTTTGAAGTTCCTTTAAGCCCTTATGACCTTCACTTCTATTGGCATTGGCTTGATGTTCAAGTTCGCATACAACTGCTTCAGGCACGATGATTTCTGGATAATCAAGGTCTTCCTTTTCGACAATTTCACTTATTGCGCCTATAATGACAGCACTTGTATCTGGGATAATTCGTTTCATCTTAATACACTTCGTCAGGGTTTACGAGTCTTTCCAGGATAATTTCCAAATCATCTTCTTTTAAATCTTCAATGTCGACATTTTCAGTATTTAATTTTCTAAAGAAACATGAAAGATAGCCTTCGTGGCATGCTGCTCCTGTTTGTTTTATTTTTAAAACGATTGCATCCATATCACAGTCAACAAGAATCTCCTTAACTTCCTGGAAGTGTCCTGAGCTTTCTCCTTTCAACCATATTTTGTTTCTTGAAGTGCTCCAGTAATGGGCTTTGCCTGTTTCAATTGTTTTTTGGAGCGCTTCCTTATTCATGTTTGCCAACATTAGAATTTGATTTGTGTCTGCATCTTGGGCTACTGCTGTAATGACCTTTTGGCCATTGATTTCATGTCTAAAGTTAATTTCCATTTTATTCACCTTTGATATGATTTACGAT
>NZ_CACXXB010000045.1 GCF_902771435.1 uncultured Methanobrevibacter sp.
CTTTATTACCCTATGAGCCGTGCGCTCTAACCAGCTGAGCCACCCCGGCATCTAACAAATATATATATTTTTATCATTACATTTAAAGTTTTTGTTTTTTCGGCAATTTAGGCTATTTTTTAAAAATTATGCTATATATTTAATAAGTGTAAACAACATAGTTTTATTATTAAATAATTTTTATGCTGATGATATTATGAGTAAAGTTAAAGATATGGCATTAGCACCTGAAGGTGTTAGGAAAATCGAATGGGTTCAAAAACACATGCCTGTTTTGGAATCCATCAAACAGGAATACTTGGAAACTCAACCTTTCAAAGGAATTACAATAGGCTCTTGCTTACACCTGGAACCTAAAACCATTAACCTTGGGTTAACATTGATGGCCGGTGGAGCGGAAGTCGCAATGACCGGATGCAATCCGTTATCTACTCATGACGATGCAGTTGCAGGAGCAGCTGACCTTGGATTGAACGTATACGGCTGGAGAGAACAGGACGATGAGGAATATTATCAAACCATTAACATGGTACTTGACCACAAGCCGGACATTATCATTGACGACGGAGCAGACATGATTATGGTTCTTCACAATGAAAGGACTGAACTTTTAAGCCACATCAAGGGGGCATGTGAAGAAACCACAACCGGTGTGCACAGACTTCAGGCAATGCATGCTGACGGAGCATTGAAATTCCCGGTAATCGCAGTTAATGACGCTTACACAAAATACTTGTTTGACAACAGATACGGTACAGGACAATCCAGCTTCGACGCAATCATGGGAACAACCAACATGGTAATCGCAGGAAAAACCGTAGTCGTATGCGGATACGGATGGTGCGGAAGAGGACTTGCACTCAGAGCGGCAGGTCTCGGAGCAGATGTCATTGTAACCGAAGTTGATCCGATTCGCGCTTTAGAAGCAAGAATGGACGGTTACCGTGTAATGACAATAAGGGAAGCAGTAAAACAGGCTGATTTAATCATTACAGTAACCGGTAATGCAGACATCATCTGCGGTGACGACTTCAAATACATGAAAGACGGATGTATGCTTGCAAACTCAGGACACTTCAATGTGGAAATCAACAGGCCTGATTTGGAAGCTATCTCAACTGAAGTAAAAGAAGTCCGTGAAAGTATTGAAGAGTTCACCACAAAAGACGGACGCAAAATCTATCTTTTAGCAGATGGCCGTTTAGTCAACCTTTCAGCTGCACGTGGACAAGGACACCCTGCAGAAATCATGGACATGAGTTTTGCAGTACAGGCATTATCCGCAAAACACATTCTCGAAAACGATTTGCCTGTTGGTGTAACCAAAGCACCTGATGAAATCGACTATACTGTAGCAAGCATGAAATTAGATGCAATGGGCATTGAAATCGACTCATTGACCGACAAACAAAAAGCTTACATGGCTAACTGGCAAGAAGGAACATAAATTCCTTCTGATTTTCTTTTTTTATGTCTTATTTTAGATATATTGACAATGGTGAAGGTCCCACAAAATTATTCATCGGAGGTCTTCACGGTAATGAGGGCGTCACCTCTTTGAAGTTCATCAAAAGAATCAGAGAGGAGGATTTGTCTTCCGGACAGTTCTATTTTTATAATTTTGATAGGACACCATATATTTCCACTATCAAGAAGGAATATTACCAATCTGAATTGGGTTTGAAGATTTTAAATTTAATAGAACGTTTCAATCCTGATTTTTACACTGAACTTCACTGTTACAATCTTAAAAACTATGAAAAACTCACATCAATGGAAAGATATAAAAAAACAGGCATTCCTCCATTGATTAAACTTGGAAATCATGTACTGGTTTCATCTGTTTCTCCATTAATCAGAATGACTTACTTTTCTACAGAAACTGTCTGTAAAACATTGGAATTTCCCTGCTTTGAAAAATTAACTCCTGAAATCATTGAAAAATATGGTTTTGATAAAAAATTGGCTTGTGAAACTTATGAAAGGCTACTGAAACTTATTTTAAAATCACCATCCAGAAACCATTTCGAATGTCAGATGTTAAAGGATTATGCTCCTCAGGTTGATTTGGCCGTAAAATATGCAAAAAAAGTATTCGGTGAAGATTTCCCACCATATTAAAGACATTGATGGTTCCCAGGGTGTGTGGTGGTGAGAAACCATCAACATCTGGATTCATGTTTGCATTAAATATGTCCTATAAACGGTCTTGCATCCATTACGTTGACCATTTAAACGTGTTTTCGCAATCTGGGGTGTGTGGTGGTAGATTGCATTTTCATATTTAATACTTGAATCCAATTAATAGTATATTCTGGTATTATATAAAGGTATTCTAAAACCAGGCGTCAAGACTTCCCTGTGATGAATTCAAATTCTTGAGTTTGTCTGAGGCTTTGCTTACGCGATCAACAGAAAATCCATGCTCGTAACATAGGAATTCTATTAGTTTGTCTTTGTCTGGTTTTTCCCATTTTATTTTATAGTCAGTATTAACATTATGGTTTAAAAACAGTTCTCTTACTTCATCCAAATCGTGTGTGGATTCCTTTTGAAGTTCAGCCAATTTTTCCTTGAGCTGTCCTTTATGAGCCAGTTTAAGTGCAGTTTTTGCGCCGACTCCCTTTAAGCCTTCACAGAAATCAGTGCCGATTAGGATTCCCATGTCTATCAGTTCCTCTCTGGTAATGTCCAATTCTTTTAAAACCCTATTCAGTTCATAATATTCAAGATTTCCTAAATTGGAATTAATTGCCAGATTTCTCACGACTCTTTTGGCTCCAAACAGCAGGCAGTCGTAATCCTGTGAAGCCACTGCATATGCATCACCGTTTGCAACAAGATATGCCGCCTGGGCTTCACCTTCCCCTTTGGCTTCTACGTATGGTATTCCCATCAGGGTCAGTAACTTTTTGGATGATTCTATGATTTCGGGGGATAGTTTGGATGATCTCATGGCAAATTTACGCGCTTTTTCAGTATCTCCTTCGGCTAAGGCCTCCTTGTAGATTTTTTCAGCTTCATCCCTTACTTCCCTTCTTTTTTGCTGGGTGTCGCTTTTAAGTTCTGATGATTTGCCGTCAAAGACATATATTGGTTTGATGTCCTTTTCAACCATTGATGAGTTCCTGTAGAGGATTCCACTTAGATGTGAGGTAACATTTCCGTTTTCATCGGTTAGAGGTCTTCCATCTCTTTGTCTTATTGTTGATAAAAATTGATAAAGAGTGTTGAATGCGTCAATGGAGACGGCTCTTCCTTCAAGATCTTTGAAATCAATTTTTTCAGGTTCAATTATGTCTTTAAGTTTAACGCCCATATTTAACACCTTGATTAAATAATAAAATAGCTTAGAGGATATGCTTTAATCGGGACTATATTTGCCTTGTTTCAGTTTTCTTTGTGCAAGTCATCTAAATTTCTGCAAAATAACTTACCGGAAACATTTCTTTAATCCACATCAATATTTCGCCATTGTTGATGATAACGTAATCACGAGCTAAAAAGTCCTCATCGGTTTTGAACAATTCCTGAAGCTTTTCATTTGGTTTTTCTATGAAGATGTTGTTCACTTCTCTTCTGGATTCGATTTTATAATTCTTTAAGATTCTTCCGATAGGGATGTCTGCCCTTAATAAATCGGAACAGATATCGTTGCTGCATCTGCCAAGCGGAACGTGTGATATTGCATAGATTAGGGGCTGGTCTTCCTTATGCATTAAAACCTCTCTGAAATTGATTTCATCGCCCACATTAACATTCACCAGTTTGGCATGGTCTGAATCAGCCTCTCCTAAATGCTGGTCGAGCGTAATCAGGCTGATTTTTCCATACAGCACATCCAGAATTGCGGTAATCGATCCGTCTGTTGTTAAAAGAATTTTCTGCGTGTTGGAAAATTTTTTACCATAGCTTTCTTCCAAATCGTCCATTTTTTCAATAAGTCTTTTGTTTGCTTCGTTTTTTTCTGTTGTCATCTAAATCACTTATAGGTCTTTTGGATTTGTAATAACTCCTGTAATTGCTGAAGCAGCTACTACTTTTGAATTTGATAGGTAAACTGAAGATTTAGGGTCTCCCATTCTGCCTTTAAAGTTCCTGTTTGTTGTTGAGATGCAGGATTCTCCTTCTGACAGCACTCCCATGTGTCCTCCAAGACATGGTCCGCAGCCAGGATTGCAGACAATGGCTCCGGCATCTATGAATGTGTCGATGTATCCCAGATGCATTGCCTTTTTATATATTTCTCTTGAAGCAGGGAATATCAGCAGTCTAACATCATCGGATATCTTTTGGTTTTCAAGGATGTCGCATGCATCTTTTAAGTCTGACAGCCTTCCGTTTGTACAGGAACCTATTAAGCATTGGTCAATTGCTGTTCCTTCGATTTTTGAGATGTCGCAAACGTTGTCCACATCGTTAGGACAGGCTATTTGAGGTTCCATTTCGGTAATGTCGAAGTGCATTTCCTGTGAGTATATTGCATCGTTGTCTGATTTTACGATGTTGAGTTCACTTTCGCTTTTGCCGGTTTTTTTACACACGTAGTTGATGACGTCACGGTTTGGTTCCATTATTCCGTTTTTGGCTCCCATTTCAATTGCCATGTTGCACATGGTTGCCCTTCCTTCAACGCCCATGTTTTCTATTGTTTCGCCACAGAATTCTGCAGTCTTGTATGTTGCGCCGGCAATTCCTATTTCTCCAATGATGTTCAATATGATGTCTTTTGGCGCAATATATGGATTCAATTCTCCTTCAATGGTCATTTTTATAGCTTCAGGAACCATAAACCATGTCTTACCGGTTGCCCAAACCATAGCAAGGTCTGTTGCTCCCATACCTGTTGAAAATGCTCCAAAGGCACCATATGTGCATGTATGTGAATCGGCACCGACAATAACCTTTCCAGGTTCCACAAGCCCCATTTCTGGAACTACCTGGTGGCAGATTCCTTCGCCGTGTATGAAGTTTTTAGTAATGTTTTGTGTTTTGATAAAGTTTCTGCAGACTTTCTGAAATTCGGCTGATCCGATGGTGTTTGCAGGAATGTTGTGGTCAAATATTATTGCTATCTTTTCAGGGTCCCATACCTTATCCGCCAGTTTTTCGAATGTTTTTATGGCAGGAGGTGATGTACCGTCATGTGACATTGCAAGGTCAACCGGAATTTCGATAATTTCACCGGGGCTTACTTCGTGGCCCGCTTTTGAAGATAATATTTTTTCAGTAATGTTCATTGTCATCTATTCCTTTTTACTGATTTTTTTAACTATGTCCTTGAACACTTGGTCATTGATGTATTTTCCTTCTTCTCTTGATTTTTTGACCTGTCTTACAATTTCAATAAGTTCCTCATCACTGACGTCAAGTTCGCATTCATTTAATTTTGCTCTTACCGCTCTGCATCCTGAATGCTTACCTAAGACAAGCTGTCTTTTTTGTCCGACAAGTTCAGGAAGATACGGTTCGTAACACAGTGGCTCTTCAATAACAGCATCAACGTGAATTCCTGATTCGTGCCTGAACACGTTATTTCCGACAATAGGCTTGTTGTATGGAATAGGAAGGCCGCTGGCCCTTGAGACTAAATCTGATAACTCTTTGATGTATTTTGTTTTGAATCCGTAATCCTTGCCGTATAGGATTTTCATTGCCATGATAAGCTCTTCCAAAGATGCATTACCTGCACGCTCACCGATACCGTTGACTGTTGTTGATACAGCTTTTGCACCGGCTAAAACTCCGGTAATTGAATTTATCACTGCCAATCCGAAGTCATTGTGCAGATGGACTGCGATGTCAATGTCAATGTCCTTTACGAGTTCCTCAACTAAATATTTTATGCCTTGCGGAGTTATTGCTCCGGTTGTGTCTGCTATGTGGACTCTGTCTGCTCCGCATTCCTGGGCCTTGCTGTAAATACGTTTTAAGAATTCGATGTCTGTTCTTGTAGCGTCTTCTGCGGAAAATGCCACGAACAGGCCATGGTCTTTGGCGTAGTCCACTGCGGTTTCACATAAATTGATGGCGTCCTGTCTGGTGATGTGCATCTTGTGGTCCAGGTGGATGTCGGAGGTTCCGACGAATGTGATGATTCCGTCCACGTCACAGTCAAGAGCGGCATCAATGTCTTCAGGTTTTGTTCTGGTTAGTCCAAGGATTGTAGCGTCAAACCCTTCGTTGGCTATTGCCTTTACGGATTCCTTTTCCTTTTCTGAAACTATTGGAAAACCGGCTTCAATCTGATGAATTTTGAACTGATCAAGCTTTCTTGCTATTTCTAATTTTTCATCAAAGCTAAAACAAACTCCAGGGGTCTGTTCCCCGTCCCTTAAAGTAGTGTCATAAATTGTAATGTCATCGGGAAATGTTAATTCAGACTCTTTATTATAATGACTTATAAAATATTGCAATATAATCACTTCTAAAAATTAATCTTAATATATAATATAATAACTTTGTTGTTAATATAAGTTTTCTAATAGTTCCAGATAGGAGGTTCTTTCAAAGCCGTCTGTGATTCCCAATTTCTCAAACAGTTCGAAAATTTTATTTTGGGCATCAGAGTAATCTTCACCGTCGGCCAGCCCGATTTCAATTTCCATATAAGGGTCCAATCCTTCAATATCGTCCAGGGATATTTCAAAATTTTCATATTCATAGTACTGTCTGTTTTTCCTCACGGCCCTTACCTTTTTAAATCCTATTTCCTCGAAGATATCGCAGCATTTTTCGGCGTCGTCGATTCCCATCTCTATCTCTTTTCTTGTTTTTGATGAGGCATCTATTTTGGGACCTTTGTAGGTGATGAATATGTTGGTGTTGTCGTTTTCCCTTGTGGTTCTGATTCTTAAAGCCTCATCGGTCTTTGCAAAATCCACCATGGGACTGTTAAAGTAGATGTCTTCCTGAAACTCTTTTTTGGTTTTAGTTGCACCGATTTCATCAAGTCTTTTCTCCATTTCTTCAAAACTGCTGATTTTTGCCTTTACTTCAACTTCTATCATAGTTTAGCTCACATTAATTTTGTCGTGTAATAATTTCAATAAGAATACTATCAGTTTGTACTGCTTATGATGAAGCGCCTTGAGGTATATTCTGTAAAATGGCTGGAGTTCCTTGATTCCTTCATTTTTATGCCATTCCGGATAATTGTCGCTGACACGTTCCACGATTTCCTTTACCTTGTCTTCATCAAACCCTTCCAAAAAGCTGCTTCTGTAAACTGTTCCAATCAGGGTATGGTAAACGTTTATGAACTCCAACTCCTTATAGTATTCATCGAAGATGTTATTTTTCCTTGCAAAATCCTCGTTGGTTTTCACCATGTCATAGCTGTCGTAAATCCTCTCGTCAAAGGTGTGTGTGATTGATGTCGGATTCTGGATATACTGATACAGCGGTTTTTCAACGATTGAAATCCTCTTGTTGGACATCATGTACAGCTTTGGAAATGTCCCCAGATCCTCAAACCATTTTCCCGGAGGAAAGTATATGTCATTGTCCTTGAACAGTGATGTCTTATATAGTTTGTTCCATGCCGCCGGAAACCTGACCAGATTATAGAACACGCTTTTGAACTTGTTCAGCTCGACCTTGTTTTCATAAACCCTGTTGAAGTAGCAGACTGAAATGTCGGAGTTGTTTTCAATCAGGCTGTTGTACAGCTCCATTAAAAAATCTTTTTCAATATAATCGTCGCTGTCTATAAAGCAGACATATTTGCTGGTCACCATATCCAGACCAAAGTTTCTGGCGGATGAAAGGCCTCCGTTTTCCTTGTAGACGTATTTCATTCTTTCATCGTCTTTTATGTTCTCTTCGATTATCTCTTTGGTTCTGTCCTGACTGCCGTCATCGACGAATATGGCCTCAAAATTAGTATAACTTTGATTTTTTATGGATGAAATGCATTTGGCAACAAGCTTTTCCATGTTATAGCAGGGTATTATGATACTTATTTTATCCATTTTGGTTACCTCAATAGTTGATATTAGATTTAGCAGACATTATATAAATAATATATTATTGGAATATTGGCTTAATTAAAAAACGGTTTGTTATTCTAAATTTGTTGTTGAAATCATAGCTTTATCAACATTTTTTGAAATGATTTTTAAATAGTGTTCACAGTTTATTATTTTGTTTTTAATGAATAGACCATATGTATTTTTATAATATTTTTATTTAAAATATAATATTTATTTAAATAGTACTTTTGGAAAAATATCTGCCTCAATGTAGAATTCTAAATTATTTTTTTTTGAAATTTTTTAAAAATTTTGTAAAATGCATAAAATAAAC
>NZ_CACXXB010000046.1 GCF_902771435.1 uncultured Methanobrevibacter sp.
GTTTCATTGAATGTCTATGATGATGGTGAAGAAATCAACATTGTTCTTGAATATAATGACGAATTATATAGTGAAGAATATATTCAGAACTTCTTGCTTTCAATGAAACGGATATTGGTTCAATTCTTTGTAAATGATATGGATAAATTAAGACTTTGTGATGTCCAATTGGTAGATGAAGATGAATTGCCTGAATTCGTTGAAACTCAAAACAAGATTCTGCATGAACGCTTTGAAAAGCAGGTTGATGAAAATCCGGATAATGTTGCTTTAGTTGCATGTGATGTGACATTAACTTATGGGGAACTTAATCAAAAAGCGAATAGGATTGCAAATGCTTTGATTAAGGAAGGTGTAGAACCTAAAAATAATGTTAAAAGATTGTTAAATGAGGTTGATGCTTCTAATCCTGATGTTGTTGTTTCTCCGGATGATTTGGCTTATATGATTTATACTTCAGGATCTACAGGAAAACCTAAGGGAGTAATGATTAGTCATGAAAACATATGTAATGAGATGTCTAATCCTAAATCCGAGTATAATAGTATTTTATGTCTTGCTACAATATCATTTGATGCAGCTGTTGAAGATATTTTGACACCTCTTTCTAATGGATTGAAATTGGTGTTGGCTGATGATAATCAGGTTAAGAATGTTCCTGATTTAATAGTGTTGCTCAAAAAGGAAAAACCTGAAACATCAGATATTACTCCATCAAGATTGGCATCATATTTGGAAGTTCCAGAGTTTTGTGATGCAATAAGTTGTTTAAAAGGTTTATTTATTGGTGGTGAACAATTTTCACGTGGAGTATATGAAAAATTCAAAAGATACTCTGATGCTAAAATATATAATATTTATGGGCCGACTGAAACTACAATCACCTCAAACATCAAGGAAATCACAGACATAAATGACATAACTGTCGGTCCTCCTTTAACCAATTATGTCACTGATGTTCGTGATATTGATGGAAAACTGGTTCCTAATGGTGTAATGGGTGAGTTGTATATTGGAGGTATGGGTGTAGGAAAAGGATACTACAATATGCCTGAAAAAACAAAAGAGGTATTCATTACAATAAATGGCATTCCATACTACCGTAGTGGAGACTATGCAATACAAATGCCAAATGGTGAAGTGGCCATTCAGGGAAGAATTGATGACCAAATCAAACTCCGTGGATTGAGAATTGAGATTGGTGAGATTGAGTCTAATATCAGTAGATATCCTGGAATCAAACAAAATACAGTAATTATTCGTGAAATTAATAATAATGATCATTTGTGTGCTTATTTCACTGCAGATGGTGAAATTGATATTAATCTCTTAAAAGAATTCTTGAAAGATAAATTGACTTATTATATGATTCCTACTGTGCTTATGCAGATTGATGAAATGCCGCACACGCCTAATGGTAAAATTGACATAAAAAGATTACCTGAACCTAATCTGGAGTTGAATTATGTTGCTCCTGCAAATGAACTGGAACAACTGTTATGTTCAATATTTTCCATTACTCTTGGAGTGGAAACTGTTGGAGCAGAGGATAACTTCTTTGAAATTGGTGGAACTTCTCTTATTGCATCTAAATTAATCATTGAATTATTTAATAGGAATTTAACTATCAATTATGATGATATATTTAAAAATCAGACTCCTAGAAAACTGGCGAAATTGCTTTCAGGCGAAAATCAGGGCACAGATTTGGATTTGGATATAATTGAAAACTATGACTATACTAAAATCAATGAGCTTTTAAGTGAAAATACTTTGGAGAATTTTGTCAATGGTCAAAAAGAAGTCATTGGAAATGTTTTACTGACAGGAGTTACAGGTTATCTTGGAATTCATATATTGTATGAATACATTAAAAATGAGACCGGAAGAATATATTGTATGATGAGGAAGGGTAGTTTTGATTCTTGTGAAGACCGTCTGATTGATTTGATGGATTATTACTTCGATGAAGACTTTTCTGATTTAATAGGTTCCAGAATCATTTTATCTGAAGGAGACATTACCAATTTAGACGATTTCAAAAAATTGAAAGATTGTCCAATTGATACTGTAATCAACTGTGCAGCGGTTGTAAAGCACTTCACTGCAGACAATTACATCTTCAAAGTCAATGTTGATGGTGTAATCAACGGACTTAAATTTGCCAAATCAAAAGACATCAAATATGTCCAGATTTCAACAGTAAGTGTTCTTTCACCACCTACTGATTATGAGGAATCATTGGATGTTAAATTTGATGAACAGACATTATACTATAAGCAGGACTTATCCAATAAATACTTAAACAGTAAGTTTTTAGCTGAAAGAATGGTATTGGAATATGCTGTAAACGGTTTGAATGCTAGAATAGTGAGGGTAGGAAACCTCATGGGCCGGTATGATGATGGTTTATTCCAGAAAAATATGGACACCAATGCATTTTTAAGCAGTATAAAAGCCATAAATAATATCAAATCTATTTCAGAAAGTATGAATTATGAAAAAATCGAAATGAGTCCTATTGATTATGTTGCAAAGGCAATATTGGCATTATCAAAAACACCTGCTGAGTGTAGAGTATTCCATTGTGTAAATCCGAACATGATTTGCAACGGTGATATTGTTGAGGCTTTAAATTCATTTGGAAATGATATTAAGATGGTGAGTGATGAGGAATTTATTAAAATATGTAAGAATAATATGGATGAAAATATTCAGGGTTTAATTACATCTGATTTATCAATTAAAGATTTGTCGGATGAAATGGAAGAAGAATTTGAAGATTATGGCGAAGAATTTGTTGAAATGAATTTAAAAACAGATCAAACTTGCGAAATTCTTCACTCATTGGAATTTGACTGGCCTGAATCAACCCGGGATTACCTTAAACGAGTTATAACATATTTGAATAAATTTGATTTTTTTAATTAGTGGGAGATTTATATGAGTAATGAAATAATAAATATTAAATTTAATGATTTGCTGCTGCCAACGCTTTTGGTTGCTATGACATTGAATATTTCTGCAGTTGTTGATTCGTTTTTCGTAGCTTCTTTCATTGGAGAAAGTGCAATAGCTGCAATTGACATTTTAGAACCTGTAATGATGTTGATAACAATTATTGAATGGTTATTGGGATTGGGTGGTCAAATTTTAGCTTTAAACATGAAAGGCAGTTTCGATGAGGAAGGAAGTAATAAATATTTTACAGTATCTGTTGGAAGTACTATCATCATGTGTATAATTTTAGTAATTATAGCGCATTTTGCCGGAGATGCTATACTTAACTTTTTGCATCCTCCTGCTGATGCTATGCCATATCTCAAAGCGTATGCACCAATTTTATTTTTATGCTTCCCAATTTCTACATTGTTGGGTGTTTTATCCCAGTTTATTCGTGTAGATGGACAGCCAAATTTTGCATCTTTTTTAATGATTATTGCAACTGTAATTAATGCAGTGTTAAACGCCATATTCCTGACACAATTTCACATGGGCATTACTGGAGTAGCAATAGCTACAGTTATAGGATATGCTTTAGCATTACTCTTTTCTTTAAAGTATCATTTCGATTCAAAAAGAACATTCAGGTATGTTTTTTCAAAAATACCTGTCATAGAATGGTTCAAATCTGTTTGGAGAATGTGTAAAGTTGGATTTCCAAGTGCAAGTTCCGGTTTGTTTCAAGTGGTAGTGATTTTCATAATTAACAGAATTCTTACAATATATATGGGTTCTGTTGGTTTAGTTTCATATGTTGCATGCATGGATTCTCTTTTAATCACAGGTATAGTGATTATTGGGTTTATTGAAACATTTGCATCAATAATACCTGTTTATTATGCTCAAAATGACTATGGAAATATCAAATACGCATATAATAAAGCAGTACGTGCATCATTGATTTTTGCAATTATATTTACTATAATACTATGGATTAACCCGGATTTATTCTTGATGTTATACAACCTTCATACATCTCCACATGTAGAAACATTCAGATGGTCACTTAGAATATTCTCATTATCATTTGTTCCTGCTGTATTCGGAAATGCTTTTATTTTTTATTACGAAGCAATCGAAAGAAGTCTGCTTTCTGTAATTGTCTCTGTAATTTCCATGTTTATTGGACCATTGGTGATAATATTTACTTTATTGCCTTTTATAGGAGTTAACAGTATTTGGATATCCTTTACAGCATCCACTGTTTTAGCGCTTGTTGTAATGGTCATTGGCATAAAAATTATTGAAAGAAGAGAAAAGGAATACTCCGGAATGCTTTTGTTTAAGGAAGATCTGATTCCTCATACTGAATATTTCACTTTGCATGGTAAAAATGATGAAACTGAAGTGATGGGTCATTTAAAAAGTCTTGAATGCACTGCCGAAGATTATAAAAACATTGAAGCAATAGTAAATTGCATCTTTGATAATAATGATGCAGATACCATTATGGAGATTATGGTCATTGACTATGATGACAATGTCAATGTAAACATTAAGGATACAGGTAAGGAAGGCTTATTTGATGAAATCAAAATAAACAAAAAATCTGGATAATAAATTAACGATATGGGTCTTTCAAGACATGAAATGGGGGAATTGACACATTTAAATGGTTTATTTATAATATTATGAATTCCATTGGACAATCATTTTCTAAAATTGCATATATTTAACTTTTAAGGGAGGGTATTCAGTTAAAGTGGGTTGGGTTAAAAAATAAGAAAGATTTCATAGCTAAAAATAAGAATAATAAACGACAAGTTTGGATTTTTTCAACAGTCAAAATCATGTTGGAATTGATTAGTCATGTATTGTATGTGCCATTTTTATAGGGAAAGTTAATTTATATTCAGTCCCGTTTCTATATTCCACTAATTTAATTTCGCCGTCCAATTGTTTGGTGAGGCTTTTAATGATTGTGCAACCCAGATTTTTAGAAATGTTCTTAGGATTGTCAATGCCTACACCATTGTCTTTGAATGTCATTTGGAGGGTATTTTCATCGATTTTGGTTATGATCTTGGTAATCTTCTTATTTTTAATTGTTTCATCTGGGAAGGCATGTTTTAGGGCATTCATAATTAATTCATCAATGATTAATAATAATGGGGTGATAACTTCAATTGTTAAATTGAGGTCTTCATCAATTATGGATTCAAATTCGACGCTATCGTTCATACTAACTAAATTTTTAATTTGATTGTCTTGGTCTTGCATGAAATCGTTTAGATTAATATTTTTAAAGTCCTGGGTATTATAGGTCTTTTCATGCAATAGCGCCAGTGAAGTTAGGCGTGTCTGCATATGCTCTATGATTACATCCGGTTCGTTATTATATACTCTTTTTTCTAAATTTAGGAAACTATTGAGAATTTGCAGATTGTTTTTAACTCTGTGGTGAACCTCTTTAATTAACATTATTTTATGTTCATTAGATTCACGCAATTCTCGCTGCTTATTCATTTCATCGGTAATGTCTGATAAAAATCCGAGGCTATGATTCTTTTTGCTAAATTCAAAGCGTTCAATATACAGTTCACATATTTTCTGATTATTTTCATCCCCATCGACATTATATGTGAATGTTTCATCAATTCTGTCCAATTCTCCTTCAACTAATCTGATAATCTGTTTTTTTGTTTCATCTTCAACGATATTGTTGATAATGTCAAGGGAGTGAACATAATCTTTTGGATTTTTATTTATGAAATAATAAAATCCTTCTGAAAATTCAAAATGTTTGGGATTTAACGGTTCGATTAACAATGCCAGTTTCTTGCTGTTTTTAAAGCCCTGTAATAGGAAATCAACAGGTTTTGTCATGGATTTTTTAGAATATTGGGTTACATCGTTAAATAAACCGTAACGGCTGATTAGGGTCCCGTTTTCATCGAAATTAGAATATAGGTTAATTTCAAGATACTTTAAGGTTCCATCTTCGGTTTTGATTCTGATGAGGTCTTCATGATGAGTGGTGTCAGTATCCATAATTTTTAAGATTTTTTCAATCAGTTCCTTGTCTTCTGGAATGGCAAGGTCAAAAACAATGTTGTGATAATCGTCATAATCTTCTCTAGGGCGATTTATGATGTTATAAATTCCTTGTGTCCATGTATATTTTCCATCAATTCTACGGTAACTTCCAGTTTGTGTGAAGTATTCCATCATGTTGACTTTATCCTCGGCATACTGAATTTTTTCAAATTCGTCGGAAGTGCCCTTGTCGGTGTTGATGTGGTCTGCAAAAACAAATATCCTGTTCATTTCATAAAGAATCTTGACAATGGTGATTTTGGATAACTTTTCCACACCATAATAAAAGACATGTATCACCTTGGTTTCTTGAGATTTGTAGGCTTCATGGAGATATTCATGAAAGATTTCATAAAAAACCGGCGAAATCTTGCTTAATAATCTTCCTCGCACATCATCCAATTGGAGATTTCCTCGATTAAGTATAAAGTTCCCTGCTGATTTGATTATAAAATCATTTCCATCGTTATGGGGTATTAAAATGTTTACATCCATGGGGATATTGCTTATGAGCTGTGGATATGGAACTTCATCGACATGGAATTCAAGGGGTGTTGGATTATATAGCTCTTTTTCATTAATATCATAAATACGAAGTTCATCAATATTTTCTAATCTTCTATAATCTTTATACATTTTCATTTAAATTACCCTAATTCCACTTTATTATTAATCTGAACACTAAAAGTAACTCCATTTTGGATGAAACATCCTGTTTGAACAATTGAAAATTATTATATCGAATGTTATATTATTATATATGTAAATTGTAGTATTTATATTGATTATAATTCAGTTATTGTGAAGTAAAATTATAGATGTGCAGGTTGATATTTTTGGAATATATGTCATCATATTTTGGACTTCTGTTTGCGGTAAATTCCACTTCAAAATCTCAAAGAACATGTCTATTAATGCAAGAAAACTCTGAGCTCTACAAGGCACGATGAATTGCACAAATGCAGGTATTAATTTTCAAATGATTCAGATGAAATTTAAATAACATGATAATAAAAATAATAAATGACAAGGACAAATTTAAATTAACTTTTTTAATGATAATCAAATTTAAAAAGCAATATTAATTAATCTGTCTGAACTTTCGCAACAAGAGTGATAGCACGTAATCCTATACTCATTACAGTATACGGCCGTAAAGTAAGAATCCTCAACTTCTATAAATTAGACATAGTTCAAGTGAAAATTATGCAATTTAAAAACAACACTGGTTTAATAACTTTAATTATAATTATACTGGCTTCTTCAGTTACTTTAATATCACAAAGTATTGTAACAACAAGTTTGCCTTATTATATGGATGATTTTGCAGTATCTTCTGCAACTGCACAATGGACGTACTCCATATTCCTGTTGGTGCTTGGAGTAATGATTCCTCCAACTGCATACATTACAAAAAGATTTAAAATCAAAACAATATTGTTAACATCCCTTGTATTATTCATGATAGGTTCGGTGGTTTGTTTTTTATCAACAAGCATTGAAATGATGATTGTTGGAAGAATACTGGAAGCTATGGGAACTGGTATCTTATTGCCAATAGGTCAGATATTGATTTTCAGGATAATGCCCGAGGAAAAATGGGGATTTTTCATGGGATTAATGGGATTTCTTGTTGGAATTGTGCCTGCAATGGGGCCGACAGTAGGAGGAGTTATAGTTGATTTATATAACTGGAGAGTTATTTTTGAATTTTTGGCAATAATTGCTGTTGTAATCTTAATTTTGGCAATGCTTTTTGCAAACTTTGAGCTTGAAACTGAAAATTATCCTTTGGATTTTCCTTCATTGATATTATCAATACTGTTTTGTGTAGGGTTAATGATTGGATTTTCAAATATTGCAGAGTTCGGATTCAGCCTAACTCATGTAATTTTACCAATTGTTGTTGGAGCAATATCATTAATAATATTTGTCAATCGTCAAAAAAAGATTGAAAAACCTTTGATCAACTTGACTGTGCTGAAAAATAGGTATTTTGTATATGGAACTGTTTTTGCATCATTGCTCTACTTTATAATGTGCGGAATCAATGTAATGGTGCCTTTGTTTGTTCAAAATGTAGCATATTATTCTTCAACAGAATCTGGACTCATATTGTTCCCTGCAGCAATTATTATGATAGTGTTTAATTTCATAGGTCCTGTATTGGCTGATAAAATTGGAATAAAACCTGTTTTAATAGCTTCATCAATTTTAAATATAATCTGTTTCGCTGCCATGATGAGTTATAATATGAATTCCTCGTTCGAATACCTGTTAATTACTCAGCTAATCAGGGGAATCGGCTGCGGACTTGGTCTATCTCCGGCTATTACTTGGGCAATGAGTGTTGTAGCAGGGGATGTTGAAGATGCAACAGCGATTAACAACACTGCAAGGCAGGTTATAGGTGCAATAGGTTCATCCATTACAGTTGTGATAATGCAGATACTGGCAAATGGAAAAATTACTCACAATCAGATTTCTGTCAATTCATTTAGCTTAACTTCCTTGATGATGATAATTATAACGGTAATATTATTAATAATAACCATACTGTTTATAAAAAATAAAAATGACATTGTGGAGAGTTAGAATAATTTATATTTGGCATTAATTTTTTCTAAACTCCTAAACTTTTGATTTCTTGATGTTTCAGATTGAACTTAAAAAATGAAAATATTATAAAAAATATTGTCATTCACTGGCTTTTAGTGATTCTACCATGTCTAACTTCTTAATTTTATTTGAAAACATTAGGTTTACAAGTATTGATATGGAAAATGTAATTGAAGCAGATAATATGAGATTTGTAATGGTTAATTTGGGTATTGTATAAAATGAATTTCCTGAAGAGGCCCACATTAGATCCAGGACATAGATGCCTAAAGGCACACCAAGTATAAATCCTATAGTTGTAAATATTAGGTTTTGTGTTAATAGCAATCTTCTCAATGCATTGCTTTTAAATCCCAGTACTTTAAGTGTTGCAATTTCCCTTTCAATTTCTGTAAATGAGAGTAATCCTAAATTATACAAAACTATGACTGCCAAAATACATGCGAAGAGGGATAATATGTAAATTAACACCCATGCTGTTTCGGTTATTTCATCCCATCTCTTTTCAATGTCATCAAGAGTAGTGGTTGATTTAAAGCCCTCATATGTTTTGTTAACGTGCTGTGAAGTTATGACACTGGTTGGAGTGTAATTAAGGTTAAGTTCTTCCAATTTATTTGGGGACATGATTAAACCCTGTGATATTGGGTCTGCATGGATTTTATCAATTTTTGTATTGACCCATTTGTTCGATCCCATGATGTGCCATTTAACGGTGTTTCCAATGTCTATATTTAACTGGTCTGCCATTTTTTGTGAAATTGAAACTTCATCATTTCCAATTTCTATTTTATTCTCATACTTGTCTGTTGGCGTTATTAAATCCGTGCTGTTTGAAACCAGAATATTTCCCATTTTTTTCGTGTCATCTGTTTCGAGTTCAATTTTCTCCTCCATTATTTTGTCACCGTTAACATCACTGGCTACTTTATCAATTTGGGATATTGTTGCGTTGGCATCAATCATTAATTTTGAATCATAATGATTAATTTGATTATATTCCCATTCTTTTACATCATTCAGCCCATCATATAATCCAAATGCACCAATTAAAAGTGCACTACAACCCATAACACCTATAATGGTCATCACGCTTCTCAATCTGTTTCTTTTAGCATCTCTATAATTCCAGCGGAAATTGAATGATAGTTTTTTCCAAATCTTTAATCTTTCAATGAATCCTGAAGTTGATATTTTAGGCGCTTTGGGTTTAATGGCATCGGAAGGTTTTTCTTGTGAAATGCTTGAAATGGCACGATATGAAACTGCAAGTGAAAATATGGTCATTAAAACTATTAGATATATAAAATTCATATTTCCGGTAGGGCTCCATAAAGGTAGTTTATATGTTTTAATCATTGATGGATAGAATATTGGAGGTATTATTTTTGGCCCTAAAATCAAACCCAAAATGGAACCGGTTAAAACTAACCAGAATCCATACGATATATAATGCAGAGTTATGGTACTATTTTTAAATCCATTGGCTTTTAATATTCCTATTTGCATTCTTTGATGTGAAATTATCCTAGTCATTGTTGTCAAGAGGATTAGCATTGAAACAATGAGGAACACAACCGGGAAAATATCAGCCATCATTTTGTGTTTGGCAATTTCTTCTGAAAATTGATAAACACTTGGATGGTCTGATTGCTTAACAAATGTGCTGTAATATCCATTTAAACGATAATCTAACAATTTGGAATATGTATCTGGGGAACCCTCAAATTTAACGTTTAAAACATTGTATGGAACTGTATCTTCGGGAAATGCTTTATGGGACATATAAGCAAAGCCGATTTTATTGTAATCTTGTATCATAGAATGGTCTGATGTATGATAAACGTATTCCGGTGAATATCCTAATCCTTTAATTTCCTTATCAATTACATACCCTTTACTTTCAAAGCTGATGCGGTCTCCGATTTTTAATCCTTTGGCATCTGCAAAGCTTTTATCAAGCCATACTCCATCACTGTCATTAATGTCCAGTGGTTTGCCTTCCAATAAATAGAATTTGGATATGGTATTGTTTTCAACAAAGTGCAGCGTAATTTCGGGGTCATTTTCGAAGTCAGCTACTGAATCAACAACCAATTGCCTATCCATTTGTGTAGTTGGGCCTAAAAGATTCACTTGTTCCAGAAACAAATCATTCAAATAAGGTGAATAAATCCAACCATCTGCCAAGTTGGTTTCTTCATAATAATCGTTTATGTTGACTTCAAGACCTATGCATTCGCTACTTATTCCGGTAAAAACAAGAAATCCTAAAAATGCCATTAAAAAAATAGATATGAATTGGGATTTGTGTTTGAATATGTCTCTTACCATCTTTTTTCCAAGCATTTACTCACCATTATACTACTTTCAATTTGAATATTTAATTATGTTCACTTTCCCGTTTTTATATTGAGTTACACTAATTTGCAGTTGTATTCTGATTGCTGATATATATTTAAGCAAATTCGAATCAATACGGTTGTTTTTGAATTGAATCTCATTTCATTATATAAGTCATTGTTGTTGATTAGCAATTATATTTCTTATTGTCTTGGTTAGTGAATTATGAATTCTTAAAAATATTTAAAATGGTTAAATTGTTTAAACAGAGTGTTTTTGGAACCATTTCATTTTCATTCATAAATCCTGATTCATATTAGCTATTCTTTTGAAATGGATTATTCGATTCATGATTTTGTTTAGATTGAGATTCAAAATATCATACATTAATTGTTAAATTTTATTATATCTCACATCATATATTAATTATTATTTTTTTCAATAGTTTTAGTTCAATCATTTAGTCGTAGCGAAAATATAAGGCCTATTATTGCGGGTACATGACTCTTTTCATTTCATCTGTGGGATTTTGTCAACTATTTTTTCTTTAATACTTGTTTCATTTTGTAATTCTTTCACATCTGTTGTTTGCTCAAGCGATTCTTAATATTCTTTACTGTTTGATTGTAATTAATCTATATCCGGATGGTTTTGAAATATCTCCTTTTCAATGAATATGCTTTAGACAGATGAGGATGTGAAAAATTTCATCATTTGGCAACATGTTGTGATTCCAATTGAACCAATATTAGTTTGTTCATTATAATGCCTATCTTTTTTTACTAAATAATAATATTTTTTTTTAGATAAATTATTTATTAGATAGTTTTAATAATATTTATTAGTTAATGAATTTGAAGGTTTGATAAAATGGATGATAAAACAAATGATTTTTTAAGTGAATATTTGTCAGAATTATGTCTGGATTTTGATGAATCAACTTTAATTTCTTCAAATAAAAATGGAGAAAAAGAAAAAGGTAT
>NZ_CACXXB010000047.1 GCF_902771435.1 uncultured Methanobrevibacter sp.
TTGGTACAGTGAACGACACAGTTGTCCTGAACGTTGGAATTGTTTCCAATAGTGATGGAGTCTGTATCTCCCCTTACAACAGCACCGTGCCATATGGAGACATCTTCTCCGAGTTCAACATTTCCAATTACCTGTGCGCCTGGGCATATTACAATAGAGTCTTTTTTATTTTCCATAATATCGCCGAATTATTCTTTCTTTTTATTTTTGTCTTGAATGATATGATTTTGTTTTACCAATACGCGTGTATCAGAGGGTACATCATCATACAACAAAACCCCTGAACCTATAGTGGAATTGTGGCCCACCTTAACACCAGGTGAGAAGCTTGAGTTGATTCCTGTCTTTACGGAATCACCGATGATTGAACCAAGCTTACGTCTTCCACTGTCCATCATTATGTCTTTGATTTTTGTTTTTACAGATTTATTGTCAAAACGCAGGTTGGCAATGTTTGTACCTGCAGCTATATTACAGTTTGAACCTATTACTGAGTCACCGACATAACTCAGGTGACTGACATTGGTGTTTTCCATTACAATGGAATTTTTGATTTCAACGGCATTTCCGACATGAACATGATCTCCGAAATAGGAATTGCCTCTGATATATGAATTAGGACCTATATCGCAGTGTTTTCCAATGTATACGTTTCCTTCAATGTATACCCCTGAACGGATAATGCTTTCCTCATCCAAAAATATTTCACCATGAATATGAACGCCATCTTCAATTGTTCCCTTGATTTCTGTTTTTAAATTGCTTATTAGCTCTTCATTAACTTCGATAAGCTCCCATGGACGGCCCACATCAATCCAATCCTTGTTTGTCCTATGGCCAATTACTTTTTTGCCGTCAGCAATCTGTAAGCTAACTGAATCTGTAATCTCATATTCTCCACGTTCGGAAAGCTCTGTCTGTCTGATTTTTTCAAATATGTCCTTGTTGAATATGTAGATACCGGCATTTACAAGGTTGCTTGGAGCCTCTTCTTTTTTAGGCTTTTCCACAATGCTTTTGATATTTCCGTCCTCAATTTCAACAACACCGAATGCTGAAGGGTCATCAACTTCAGTCAGAACCATCAGAGTATCAGGATTCATGTAATTGTATTTTTTAATAATTTCATGGATGATTTCATTGTCCAGAATGATATCTCCATTTAAAACAATCAGACTATTCTCGATAAAGTCTTCACCATAAGAAATGGCGTTTGCGGTTCCGAGGAAATCCTTTTGGGTAGCATATGTTATGTTAACCCCGAATTCACTACCGTCACCAAAGTATGACCTTACCATTTCCTCTTTATAACGTACAATCAATAAGATATCCTTAATACCATTATCCCTTAACGATTCAATGTTATATTGGATAATTGGCTTTCCAGCTACTGGCAACATGGTTTTAGGCTTTGTAAGTGTCAATGGCCTCATTCTAGAACCTTCACCAGCACTTAATATAATTGCTTTCATTTTCTATCCCCATAAAAATTATATAATAATATTATATGTTTAACTCTCATCTTATAAATTAATTTTTCTAAAAACAAATGACTAATTTTAAATAATAGTTGGAATATAGTAGAACTATATTAGCTATGCTAATAGCCCAAAAACACAAAGGAGATTAATAAAATGACAGTATATGTTTGTTTACACTGCGAATACAGATTTGATTCAGAAAAAGGTGACCCTGCTTACGACATTCCTGCTGGAGCAACTCCTGCAGACATGCCAGAAGGTTGGGCTTGCCCAGAATGTGCAGCTTTAGGTATTGAAGCATTTATTGCAGAAGAAGAATAATTCTTCTTCTCAAAACTTTTTTTATTTTTTACTGAAAAACTATTTTTTTACACTCTTTTTACTAAATTAATTAAAGATTTCAAACGACTGAACCATTTTGCGGTTAAAAAAAAGTATTTTGAAGATATTAAATATCTTCACAGATTTTCTTTGATAATTTTTACGCAGGATTCCTTAATATCCTCTGCTCTTTGGGCGTCCCTTGACTCCAGGGTTATTCTGATATAGTCCTCGGTTCCGGACGGCCTTACAAGCACCCAGCTGTCATCTGCAAATGTCAATCTTACACCGTCGATTGAATTTATATCGCAAATGTCATCAAATTCGGATTTTAACAGTTCCTCCATATTTTCCATGACCCTGATTTTGGCCTCCTTGGAACAGGTTATCTTTTCACGGATATTCGGATATGACGGGATTTCATCTAAAAGGTCTGATAATTTTCCCTTTTTGGATACCAGTTCAGCCATTCTCAATCCGGAAAGAATACCGTCAGGACACATGCAGAAGTCAGGATGCAGCCAAGTTCCGGAAGGCTCTCCTCCAAATGCCGCATTTTTCTCGATGATTACTTCAGCAACATTAACGTCACCGACAGGAGTTCTGAAAACTTCCCCCTTAACTGATTCATCCATGCACAATCCGGCATCCACGGTTGTTACGACATCCCCATCGAATTCCTTTGAAATCAATGCAAGAAGTGAGTCAAAAGGTGAAATGTTACCGTTTTCATCCACTGTAATCATTCTGTCCGCATCACCATCGTGAGCTATTCCAAGATCCGCGCCAATAGCTACAACAGTTTTCATCAGGTTACCGAGATTTTCCGCATTCGGTTCAGGGTTTCTTCCGGGGAAAAATCCGTCAGGCTGTGAGTTCAGGGTTGTGACTTCGCATCCTGCCTTTCTGAATACTAAAGGTGATATTTCGCTTCCGGCACCTGATGCACAGTCAATTACGACTTTTAAGCCCTCTTTGATGTCAACCATATCAACCAAATCATCAACGTATTGACCTTTGATTTGTTCATTGACGCTTAATTTTCCAATCTTATCCCATGCAACTGAGATATAATCCTTATTGGCATAGATTTCTTCGATTTTTGCCTCCTGTTCGGAAGTATATGCCATTCCGTTCTTGTTCCATAATTTGATTCCGTTGTATGGGGATGGATTGTGTGAAGCTGTAAGCATGATTCCCGCATCGGCATCGAGTTTTTCTGTAGCGTATCCGACCAATGGGGTTGGAACCATTCCTATTTTAATTACATTTACTCCGCTCTCCAAAAGTCCGGCACAAATTGCCTGGTCGAGCATCTTGTTTGTGGTTCTGGTATCATAACCTATTACTACAGTGCCTTCATTTCCCAAATAGTAAGCAAGTGATTTTCCGACATTCAATGCCAGCTCACATGTTACTTCAGAGCCTATCAGCCCTCTGATTCCGGATGTCCCGAACAGTTTTTTAGCTGCCATGTCATCACCCTATGCCCCAAACTTATGGGCATAATTCATTAAATCCATCATGATATTCATTACGTCTGCTCCTCTGATTCTGTTAAGTCCTCCTTTTGCACATGCCCTTTCGGAGAACTCTTTAACATCATCCACTCTCACTTCAGGACCTCTAATCAGTACAGGCACAGGATCTCCTGAGTGGTTTTTGACAGAAATTGGAGTTGAATGGTCAGCTGTAAGGTAAATATAAACATCTTCGAGTTTTATGAGTTCGCTCATTACCACTTCATCGACCTTTTCTATGAATTCCTTTTTCTCGATTGTCTGGCCGTCGTGGCCTGCCTCGTCCGCTCCGTCAATGTTGATTAGGAAAAAGTCATGTTCTGAGTTTTTAACCTGGTCTATGATTGTGTCCCTGATATTTTCCAGGTTGGTGTCAACTCCACCTGTGACATCTTCCATTTCAATGATGTCCATTCCTGCAAATCTGCCGATTCCCATAATCAGACCTGTCTCTGCAATGCATGCGGAGTTTACCTCATACTTTTCATTCAATGATTCGACAACAGGAACTTCACCGGCACCGCGAGGAATAACAATGTTTGCTGGAGGTTCACCCTCCTCGATTCTTTTTACGTTGACTGGGTGGTCTTTAGTCATTTCATATGTTTTTACGACTAATTTGTTTAAGATGTCTGCAGTCTTTGCCGCTTCCGGTGTGTCATCCAAAGGTTTTACCTCTTTAGGTTTGTTGCCTTCCACTTTAGGGTCGGCATCACTTACCTTGCCGGAAAGGCCTTCGCCCCTCAGGACCAGAACTGCCCTGTGTCCGGTGGATTCCTTGAAAATAATTTTAATGTCAGGATAGTCTTCCAATACCATTGTGTTCAATACGTCAACGATTTCCTTGGTTCCCTGTTTGATTCTTCCGGCACGTCTGTCTGTAACAATCAAATCATCGTCAACAGTTGAAAAGTTACATCTGAATGCGATGTCTCCCGGCAAAACTTCAACACCTACTCCGTTTGCTTCAAATGGCCCCCTTCCAGTATATACGACATAAGGGTCATAGCCTAAAATTGACAAGTGTGCGGTGTCACTTCCAGGAATGATTCCCGGAGCAATTGAGTCCATGATTCCAGTAATTCCTTCTTCCGCCATCTTATCCATATTTGGAGTATGTGCGGCTTCAAGAGGAGTTTTATTTCCTAATTCTTTAATTGGACGGTCACCCATACCATCCATAATTAAAATAAGACCTTTCATAAATATCACCTAAAATATAATAATATAATTTTTGTGTCTAATAGTTAAAATAATTTGTTTAAAAACAAGTTTAAAAATCTAAAATGGAGTTTATTTAAAAAAAATTATAACAGTAAAATTCCAGCAAGTGCACCTACGATTGTTGCAATCAGGTTTACATGTTCATTGGTAATCAGATGCCTGTTTTCAAACACGGCCCCCAAAATACTGTCCATAAAGCAGCCAACAGTTCCTGAAATTATAGCAACCCCAATAGCCAAAAGAGGATTTGGCATTATGCCCAACAGATATGCAGCAATACCGATTACTGCCGCACCGACAATACCGACAGCAGTTCCCAAAACTGACACCGCCCCATTGGTACCTGGATCCACTTTCTGCAATGTTGTAATCAAACGTGGATGAGGATCCAATACGCCGATTTCAGAAGCCAAAGTGTCGGAAGTTGCTGTTGCAATTGCGCCGATGAAACCTCCTACAAACGGCAGGTAATAACCTCCGAAAGCGGCCATGAAACAGGCCACAACACCATTTGAAATAACGTTCTTGGAGGTTCTCCTTCCTTCAAACTCGCCCAATGACTGTTTGTACTTTTTGGAGAATTTGGTGGCAAGCAAAGACATGACCAGGAATAAAACGATTAACAAAAGCCAGTTGGCGCCCGCCGAAAAAATGATTATGATTCCCATGACTATCATCACTACAGAACCTAGCACATCCAGGGATTTCCTATAATATGTAACAAAACCTAAAATAAACAGGAGTATTACATATATCCAGTTAACCATAACTTCCTCAACCATACAATCAACAAGCCTACTTTTTTATAATGTTTATTTAAAATAATATAAAAACATTATCAATAAAGAAAAAGATTTTACCGAAATAATGTTAAAATAAAACAAGATTATAAAATATCAAATTAATTTAAAACCCTTGCAAAAAGAGCCATGATTAAATTGAATAGAAGACCAATCAAACAAAAAAAGAAATGATATATACTCATGTTGACAAATATAGTGTTATAAGACTGTAATTTATTGGAGACCCATTATGAAATTCGAAAGAGTTTTTGAGTCATATACTTATGAGCGCTTTGGAGAAATTTTGTACATCCTACACAAGAACAACAGAAAATATCTCAATGATGCACTGGCGGAATATAACCTGAATCTGCTTCAGGCAATGTGCATTCTAACAATCAGCCGAAAAAATGACATCACACAAAAAGAACTTACAGAAATCCTATATCTGACAAAAAGCGGAATTACAAAAGCAATAAATAAACTCCATGCGGAAGGGTTTGTTTTTAAAGAGAAATCTGAAAAGGACAATCGAAAATATGTCCTGAAGTTAACTGAAAAAGGTGAAAAAATTATCCCGATTCTGAATGCAATCAATGACGAATGGGAAGAAAAGATCGGATTGACCGAACTTGACGACGGATTTAAAGAAACCCTTAAGGACATGACATACAAGTCCATTGAACTGAACTTGGAAAAAGAATAACCATCATCCAAATTACTTATTTTTTTGCTTCGAAAAAAGTGTCGATTTACTTTAAAATTCGAATGATTAAATTAAAATTATTTTCAAAACTATTAAAAATATTGATTGAATTTTCGATTAAATGAGATACTGTTTGCAAAACTAGATTAATGTTTTACAGTCATCTACATGTAACGATAAAATTTTATAAAAAAAGATAAAAAATTAGGAAAATTATTTCCTAAATCTTCTGATTTGAGTTGTACCGATAGCTAACAGGACCAACAGTAATATTAACAGTGGATTACCTGTAGGATAGTTTGAAAGTGAAACTCCATCATTATTTTTAGATACTGCATTATCTGATGGTGGAACATCATGAGATCCGTCATCCTCTACAAGCACATTAGTTACGGTATCGTTGGCATCATAGTTTTCATCACCAGAATAATGGACATTTACTTTATGATCGCCTTCGGATAAACCAGGAATTCTGAACCTTGCTTCACCGTTGATAACCGGAGCTGTGTATTTGTTGCCTTCAACTGTTATTGTTACAGTTCCTGTTGCATCGCTTGGAAGTTTTACAACAATATCTGCATCTTCACCAATAACAATAACATCACCAGTAGCAGATACAGGAGCTTTAGCCTTATTTACTGTGAATTTGACAGATGTTTCGCTTGGCAAGTACTTGTCATCACCTTCATAGGACACTTTTGCTGTGTATGTTCCTGCAGGAAGTTTTGGAATGATTACTTTGGCTTTGCCGTTGATTATATCTCCATAGTATCCGACACCATTAATGTCAACCAATACCTGACCTGTTGCATCTTTTGGAACTGTTACTGTAATTACCTCATCGCTGACGACGGCTGTAATGTCTTTTGCAGTAGCCTTAATAGTTGATGGGACTTTTGAAACAGTGAATTGTGCTGTTGTAGAGTTCCATTCATAGGAATCACAACCATCATATCTTACAGCAACTGTTTTTTCACCTTCTTTTAAGTCAGGAACATTGAAAACAGCTTTTCCATTTTCAATATCTGCACTGTATTCAACACCGTTGATTTCAATAGTCACTTTACCTTCAGCATCGCTAGGAACAGTTACAGTGATTACTGCAGTGTCTCCAACGTTAATGTCTTCAACCTCAACGCTTATTGGAGTTGGGTGTTTTGGAATACTTACTGTTGAGTTTACTTTTTTAGGTGAGTGAGTCTCATCACCGGAATATGCAACTTCGATGTTTTTAGTTCCAGGAGTTGCATCATCCAATTTGATAGTTGCAGTGCCGTTAACAACTTCAGCAGTGTAAGTTTTGCCGTCAACAGTTACAGTGACATTACCTGTAGCATTATCACCAACAACAACCACAACAGTACCATTACCATTGTCAATTACTTTCATGTCAGGAACTTCCTTAGCCTTCTCAACAGTCAAATTACCAATAGTGTAATTAGAGACGTAATTATCATCACCATCATAAACAACAGCAACAGTATGATCACCAGGAGCCAAGTCATCAACAGTAACAACAGCCTTACCATCCTTAATCACAGCAGGGCTCACCCTCTTTAGCTTCACCAATCTCAACACTGATAGGTGCATCATATTTAGGAGCAGTTATCTCGGAAGTAGCGTTAGATGGCTCGTGAGTATCGTCACCTGAGTAAATTACTTCAATTTCATGAGTACCAGGAGTTACATTACCGTCCAATTGAACAACAGCAGTACCATTAACAACTTCGGCAGTGTAATTTTTGCCGTCAACAGTTACAGTGACATTACCTGTAGCATTATCACCAACAACAACCACAACAGTACCATTGCCTTGATCGATAACAGTCATATCAGGAACTTCCTTAGCTTTCTCAACAGTCAAATTACCAATAGTGTAGTTGGAATTGTAATTATCATCACCATCATAAACAACAGCAACAGTATGATCA
>NZ_CACXXB010000048.1 GCF_902771435.1 uncultured Methanobrevibacter sp.
TTTTTGCATATTTATTCTTTTTTTATTTTTTCATATACACTACAACAATTTTCAAAGCTATTTTCCTAACTCAAATTGTTAATGTTAATGTTATCTATGATTAAAATTAATGCAATGGGAGCAACTGTTAAAATAATTGATCGTACTTTCATTTTAATCGACAGTATTTGCGAATCCTCGAATGGTTTTCTTAAAGTGTAATCATAAAGTTTTCATGTTTATATTCTGAAATTTATTATCAACGATAATTTTAAGTATTATTTCTAAATCACTTTTTAGAGCATTTATTTTTTGATATAATTTAATTTAAAATATTTTTAACCAATTTAATTATTTGTATATTTATTTTCATATAAAATTTGATATTTTAGAGAAATTCTTAAATAGCTTAATGAATATACATTCTTATCGTAAGTTAAGTTTGGGGTAAAAAAATGGAAAAGAAAATAAAGGTAATAATTCTATTGTTGATTGTTTTGGTTATAGCAGGGGTAGCTACACACTTGTTTTTAACTCCTTCGACTGTAGAAACTGTCGGTTCAAAAAATGTCACCGACATGATTAACAGATCAGTTGAAATACCTGCTTCAGTTAAAAATGTTGTGGCTACAAGCCCTCCGATGACCACTGTTTTATATATGATTGCACCTGATAAATTGAAAGCTGTTAACTTCCAGTGGACAGATGACGAATTGAAGTATGTTCCAAGCCAATATCATAATTATCCGGTTATTGGTGGTTGGTATGGTTCTCAGGATGGTAGCTATGAAGAATTTATTGCATCAGAACCTGATATTGTCATCGAATCTATTGATGAAGGTGGTGACGGCGATTTATCAACTGTTAAAGAACGTCAGGAAAAATTTGGAAAAATTCCTGTGCTTGCAGTTAATGACACTACAAACGTTGAAAAGATAGGAGATTCCATAACTTTCATGGGTGAGGTTGTCGGAGCCCAGGACAATGCAAAGCAGTTAAATGACTTTAACAATAAGTATTTGGATATTGTCCATGAAAAGGCCTCAAAATTATCCGACAGCAATAAAAAAACAGTTTATTATGCTCAGGGTGATGACGGCCTTCAGACAAATCCTTCAAATTCAACTCACGGGCAGCTGATTGACCTGGTCGGCGGTGTTAATGTTGCAGATTCTGTAAGCCAGGCAAACACAACCAGCGGAGTTCAGGTTTCAATGGAACAGGTAATCAGCTGGAATCCCGATAAGATAATCACTAATGATCCTGAATTTTACGCAAAGGTTTATAATGACTCCAACTGGGGCAAAATCAATGCTGTTAAAAATAAGGAAGTTTACTTGTCTCCACAATCTCCGTTCAAATGGTTTGACAGGCCTGTTGGAGCAAACATGATTATCGGAGTTCCGTGGACAGCTAAGGTAATTTATCCTGATGATTATAAGGACATTAACATGAAGGATGCAACCAAGGAGTTCTACTCCAAATTTTATCACATTGACTTGAGTGATAATGACGCAAAACAGATATTATTGGATTCAGGTCTAAAAGAATCAAATATATAGTGATTTTATGGATAAAGAAACAAAAGAGATTATAAGTATTGTGCTTTTAATCTTTTTTCCAATAATTTTATTTTTCGCTTCATTTCTAATTGGCAGATATCCGATCAGTCCGATTGATGTTATAAACACATTGCTGTGCCCGATATTTCCTCAATATGAAGTAAATTCAACAATAACGACTATTGTTTTTGAAATCAGACTTCCAAGGATTATCGGGGCAATTGTTGTAGGCGCCTGTCTTGCAATATCTGGGGCGGCTTTTCAGTCAATATTCAAAAACCCGTTGGTTTCCTCTGATTTGCTGGGCGTATCAAACGGTGCTGGTTTTGGTGCGGCATTGGCTATTTTAATAAGCGGAGCCAATATTGTGACTCAGATTTTCGCATTTGTTTTTGGCTTGATTTCCGTGGCAACCACCTATTTGATTTCCAGAACTTACAAAGCCGGCGGAATTCTTGTTTTGGTTTTGTCTGGAGTTGCGATATCCGCATTTTTCAACTCATTGATATCTGCCATTAAATTTATTGCAGACCCTGATGATAAGCTGCCTGAAATCGTATACTGGTTAATGGGAAGTTTGGCATCCATAAATGCTGATAAGCTAATCATGATAGCGATTCCGGTAATTGCAGGCCTTGCAATACTGTTGATTTTAAGATGGCATATGAATCTACTTGCAATGGGTGATGAGGAAGCCCAATCATTGGGATTGAATCCTTCAAGAATCAGATTGCTGATAATTGCAGGATGTACACTTCTGACATCTGCTGCAGTTTCAATAAGCGGAATTGTAGGCTGGGTAGGTCTGATCATACCTCACATGGCACGTATGATAGTTGGCCCGGACAACAGAATACTGCTCCCGGCTTCCCTGAGCCTTGGAGCAAGCTTTTTGCTGTTGATTGACAATATATCAAGGGCGGTTATAGCTATTGAAATTCCGATAGGTATCTTGACTGCCATAATAGGGGTTCCGATTTTCTTATACTTACTTAAAAGGGGTTATTCAGAATGGTCGTAGATGATAAACTATTTGAGGTAAGGAACATCGCTTTTTCATATAATGATGAGGAGATATTTTCGGATATCAGTTTTTCCATTGGCCGTGGGGAGGTATTGTGCATTCTGGGACCTAACGGAACCGGAAAGACCACGTTAATCAAGTGTCTGAACGGATTGCATGATATTGATTCTGGAGACATACTGATTAATGGCAAAAACATTAAAAAACTATCATTCAGAGAAATCTCAAAGCATGTCGGATACATTCCGCAGTCTCACGTTCCGTCATTTCCATTCAAGGTATTCGATGTTGTCCTGATGGGCAGAGCCCCCTACCTTAACTTGACTGATTCACCTAAAGAGAAGGACGTTAAGATTGCAAACGATGCCTTGAAAACATTGGGAATTGAAAATCTGAAGGATAAGGAATATACAAATTTAAGCGGCGGAGAGCGTCAATTGGTATTTTTGGCAAGGGTGCTGTGCCAAAAACCGGACATGCTCATATTGGACGAGCCGACATCACATCTGGATTTCGGCAATCAGATTAAACTTCTCGAAATAATAGATAATCTGGCAAAAAGCGGATTGTCAATAATAATGTCATCACACTTTCCCGATCATGCATTCCTGAGCTCAACAAAAGTGGCAATCATGAAGGATAAGAGGTTCATAGATTTTGGAACTCCAGAAGATGTGGTGACTGAAGAAAACCTTAAAAAAGCATATTCAATAGATGTAAAACTAATTGAACTTGACAATAAAAGAAAGGTTTGTGTACCTTTAAAAACAAATTTAGAATTAGACTTATAGGTGATATGATGAATCAAGATGAATATATGGAACAGTTGAAGATGGCCGGTGAATTTCATGGAGAAATCTGTGGAGGAATAGCTATCGGAACAAAATTAGCTATGTACGGACTTGAATTGATGGGAATGGAACTTAACCAAAGGCACAAAAATCTGATAGTATTTTTGGAAATCGACAGATGCATGGCCGATGCGGTTCAGGCGGTTACAAAATGTTCAATGGGTAAACGTTCCTTAAAACAGATGTACTATGGAAAATTCGCAGTAACATTCTATAATATGGATACTGAAGAGGCAATAAGGGTTTCCGATGCAGATGCCAATAAAAAGGAAAAGATTAAAGAAACCAGAGATGAGATGATTGAAAGATTCAAACAGACACCTCCTGAAGAATTGTTCAATGTGGAAAAGGTCAAAGTTGAATTGAATGAATCCCAAATGCCTGGAAAACCTCACACAACCGCATGGTGCAGCGTATGTGGTGAAAAAGTAACCGACGGCAGACATCTGGTCAGAGGCGGAAGGCCAATTTGCATTTCCTGTGCTGAAGGTTCCTATTACGAAATTATTGATGAATAATATTGAAATTTTTATTCATCCTTATTTTCTTATTTTTTCAATTTATATCAAAATTTTTCATTCATTTGTTTTTATAATAATTTTTATCACTTGTTTTATTATTTAAAGAATATATAACCAATTATTTTATTTATAAATAATTCATTACGATATGTTTATATATTCATGTTGTATAATATTTAAACAGATAAAGAATATGGGTCGTAATGATGGATTTAATTGGAGGATATCTGTTAGTAATTTTAGTGTTGTTTTCCGCCAACGCAGCACTGCTGCTTGGAAATAATAAGATTGACAACATGAGGCTGATTTTAATTTCATTAACATTTGCCGTTGCCACATTAATATTATTGAATGTATCCCTTTATTTAAATACAGCATTATCCTTTTTATTGGAATATTTCAGCTATGTATTTTTAGCTATCGGATGCATAATCTTTATTGTGATGTTTTTCTTTGTTAAAAACAATGAATTTAAACTTTCGCTATACCTGATTTTGCTGACATTTTTAATCGCAGTAATTTTATTCGCATCCCAATCAAGCTTAAGCTTTTTTGAAATGATTTTATATTCTTTATTGGTTTTTATTACTTTATTTGTTGTTTATCAACTTTCAAAATTATTACATTATGCTAAAAGACAATATTCGGTGATAACTGGGGAATTCATGTGTCTGGCTTCAATTTTAATCTTCATTTTTGCCTTTACATACGTCTCCACATTCAATCTTGACTATTCAATGTTCAGTTCATTTCTGATTCTGACTCCTACTTATCAGTTGATATATGTTATAATAGCCGTTATTGTAATTTTAGTCATTGGTGTGCTTTTAAATGATAGTAAAGGGGGAATTTTATGATACTTCAGGGAACTGAAACATTAACATCTTTTATTCACATTTTATCGGAAAGCCTTCTGACTCCTGTCGTAATCCTGCTTGTTATTTCAATAGTTATTGTCATCCTGTCTTTCGGAGGTTTGATTAATGAATACATTTCAAGAAAACCGATTAAATCAAAAGACCTCGAAAATCTCATCAGGAGAGTTTCATTTTCAACTAATGTGAATCAGATGAAAGAGGAAATCAAGAGCAGCGATTTATTTGATTATCAAAAGGAGATTTTAACAAGGATTGCAGATAATCATGATATTGGTCCGGATGCAAGAAAGGCACTGGCCGGTGAGCTGATATCCGCAGAAGAAACAAGATTAATCAAAAAAACCAACAAGACTGATATACTGGTTCGTGTAGGTCCGAGTTTAGGTCTTTTGGGTACGCTGATTCCATTGGGTCCGGGTCTTGCCGCACTCGGAACAGGGGATATCGCAACACTTGCCGAATCATTGACTATTGCTTTTGACACTACCGTCACAGGCTTGACTGTCGGTGCTCTTGCATTTTTAATATCAAAATACAAAAAGCAATGGTATGAATCTGAACTGATTGATGTTGAAACCGTTGCCGAAGCGGAATTGGAAACAATAAACAAATGGTGATTTCATGCTTAGAAAAAGAAGAAGAATATCAGAATCGATTGATGATGATCCGATGAGCGGACTGAATAACCTTTCGGATGCAATGCTGGTTCTGGCATTGGGTTTTTTGATTTTTGCAATCATGGCATTGTCTGTCAATCCGGATATGATTACACAATCCCAATCAACGCAGGATGTTTCCACAGCAGATACATTCTCTCAAAACTACACCAGTGCAGGCGGAATTGAGGACAGCGGATATAATGAAGTTGGTAAAGTCTATGAAGATCCAACAACCGGTGAGCTGGTAATGGTATCGGGCTGAAGATTATTCTGGGGTAATTTCGCCCCTTTCTTATCTATTTTTTCAATTCAATCGACAGTAAAACCGCACTCGCTGCAGGTTTTTGTCTGGAATTTCACAACTCCTCCGCACTCTGGACATAGCCATTTTTCCCTGTCCTGGCTCATCATGCGTCCGATGCCGGTGGTCTTAATTCTTTTGGCGCTGTCAAGTGTGTTCAGGTCATGTCTTTTAACGTATTTTTTTGAGTGCTTTTTCATCAGTGGACATGGAAATTCGCTGCAGCGTCCGCAATAGCTGAAATTTTTAGAATCAAAACAGGTTTTAATTTTGCACTTTAAGCTGGCCTTGCTTTTGCCGTCGTTGCTAATCAAACATCCGGCACATGGATTTTGATATTTTTCACAGCTAATGCAGTTAATCCCACATGGTGCAAGTAATTTTGAATCAATTTCATCAGGCATTTTCATGGTAATTACTATGTTTTATTTGATATTAAAATATTGTAGGCACCGTGTCAAGTAGTTCTCATATAAAAATTTAAATATTCATTTTCCCTGAATCAAGATTAAAAAACACAATTTCAACGATACATTTATAAATACATAAAACAAATAGTTTATTACTGTTATTTTTTAGCAGTTATAATTACTTTTTTTGGGATAAGTTCCCATATGGATGTGGCCTTCGTGGCTGAACAAAAAGGTGTTATTATGTATAAATATATTAGAGACGCATGGAAAAACCCAGATGAGTCTTACGTACGTGAACTCATGTGGCAAAGAGCTCCTAAATGGAGAAGAGAAAAAGCAGCTCAAAGAATTGAAAGACCAACTAGACTTGACAGAGCTAGAAGTTTAGGTTACAGAGCTAAAAAAGGATTTGTTTTAGTAAGAACCAGAGTAAGACGTGGTGGAAGAAGAAAAACCCGTCGTTTCAATGGTCGTAAACCTAAAAGAATGGGTGTAAACAAAATTACCCAAGCAAAATCTATTCAAAGAATTGCTGAAGAACGTGTAGCTAAAAAATACCCTAACTTAGAAGTATTGAACTCCTACTGGGTATGGTCTGATGGTAGATACAAATACTATGAAGTAATTTTAGTTGATCCAAACAGTCCTTCTATCATTAACGATAAAAAAATCAATTGGATTTGCTCCAAAAAACACACTAACAGAGCTCTCAGAGGCTTAACTAGTGCTGGTAACAAAGGACGTGGAATCAAATTCTAAAGGAAAAGGCTCTGAACAAGCTAGAAGAAGAAAAATCTAATTTTTCTTCATTCCTTTTTTGATAAAAATGATTCATAACATTAAATTCAGGGCTTTCGTTTATGAAAATGAAAGCATTGATGATATAACTCAAGCTATTTTAAACATTCTTCCTGAAGCCGAAATAGAAGCGGAGGAGGCTGAAGGATTACTTGAAGATAAGATAATAATCTTATCAGGTACCGTATCCAAAAAGAGATACACAAAGACTTTTTTTAACACACTCCTCGAGTGGACAGATTTGGATAAATTGAACGCAGATTTAGAGCGTAAAATTGACGAGAAAGGTAACTGGTTTTTAAGATTCGACAAAGAAGATGCCTTAGATGAAATCTGGACCATAAAAGATTCCGGAGATTCAATCCATCTCAAGGTAAAGATCGCAGCTTTTCCTGCAAAAAAACAGATTGCAGTCGATAAGGTTCGTGAAGCTATTTTAAATGATTAAAATGGAATTTGAACAAATCATTCATGAATTTGAAGAGTTGTCCGATGTTGATTTTGCACAAAACATGAAAAAATTTGGAATTTCTTATGTTAAAAGCTATGGGCTCAGATTGCCGCAGATTAGAAAAATTGCAAAGGAGTGCGGCAAAGACCATGAGCTGGCCTTAAGGCTTTGGAATCACGGATATCATGAAACGTATCTTTTGGCAACCCTTACAGAAGAGCCGGACAAGGTGGATTCGGTTCAACTGAACGATTGGGTCAATACGTTCTATTCATGGGATTTGGTGGACCAGGCATGCATCAATCTTTTGAGATTCATCCCGGAAGCCGTTGACAGTATTTTCATTTGGGCAAAATCCGATGAGGAATTCGTTAAAAGAACTGCATTCAGCTTGATAGCAGTACTTGCGGTTCACAACAAGGATTCTGATTTCGACATGTATTTTGAAATCATTAAGGAAGCTTCTAGTGATGATAGGAATTTTGTCAAGAAATCTGTAAACTGGGCTTTAAGGCAAATCGGCAAATCAAGCAGGGAAAATAACAGAAAAGCACTTGACTTGGCCTATGAAATTCTTGAAATGGACAATAAGGCAAGCAAATGGGTTGCAAGGGGTGCAATTCGTGAACTTGAAAGCGAAAAGGTTCAGTCAAGATTCTAAAAAAGTAAACTTTATTTTAAAATCTCTCCAATATATATAATAAAGGTGAAAGTAATGGAGAGAAAAAGCTATTATTTAATAATTATTTTGGTTGCCCTGGTGATATGCATCGGAGTATTTCTCTACCAGTTCAACAATGATGTTCCAACATTCATACTCATCAATGAAACCGAAGTTCAAGAAAACGGCTCATTTTCAGGTATGCTGATGGATGCCTATAGCTATGGGGTTGCAAATCAGACAATAACATTCCACAAGCCGGGTTATGATATGGGAACTCTTGTAGATGTGACCACTGACGAAAACGGGGTATTCACCATTAAAAATGCCCAATATCTGCCTGAAGCCGGCAAGGATAATTACTATGGTAACTTTACATTTGCAGGAAATGGCAAATATCAGGGATGCACATATGAGGGCAATGTTACTGTAGTTCCTAATTGATTTGTCGCCAAATTATATGGGATGCAAATTCAAAACCATGATTTTAATTAATCGTATGTAACATTAACGCCAATCATATTGAAAACAAGTTTAGTTTTGAGCATGGAGTATACATCAACTTCTTTTAAAATAAGTTTAAATAACAATATTTCTCATGAAATATTGCTATTTGTATTTTTTAAGGAATGCCGCAGTGAGGATTGCTGTTGCAATAACTGAAATCACATTGGCTATCATTGAAGGCAATCTCAAACCTTCAGGTGCTTGCAGGATATATCCGAATGCAATAAAAGTACAAATGACTGACGGCACTAATGTAACGAGATAGTGTTTTTCCTTTTTAATCAGATAAACAGTTGCGGTAAATAGCACTATTGTAGCCACTATCAGCTGGGACCATGCGAAATATCTCCAGATTAGGCTGAAATCAACAAATGTCAATCCAAATGCTATTAAAAATAATGGAATTGCAACTTCAAGCCTTGAACTTAATTTTTCATGATTTAAATGGAAATAATCAGCTATTGTTATCCTTGAACTTCTAAGTGCAGTGTCTCCTGATGTAATCGGACAGACAACAACTCCGATAACGGTTAGAACCAAACCGATTGGCCCAACTAATGTTGTTGCCATTTCATTAACTGCCACTGAAGGTGTTGCACTGTAAATTGCTGCAAGCTGAGGCTGACCGTGGAAAAATGCCATTGCAATAGCCGCCCAACAAAGAGCAACCAAACCTTCTAAAACCATCGCTCCAAAAAATACAGGTCTTGCATCTTTTTCATTTTTTATACATCTTGCAACTATTGGGGATTGTGATGCATGAAATCCTGATATTGCTCCGCAGGCTATGGTGACAAACAGATATGGAAAAATACTTTTGTCAGTTAAATACAATCCTTGTGTTGTAAACTCAGGAATGGAGTATGCAGGATTAAAAATTACTCCTCCAGTCATTATCACGGCCATAATCAATAGCAATGCTCCAAAAATAGGATATATTTTTCCTATAATTTTATCAACTGGAAATACGGTTGCAATCAGGAAGTAAATGAATATTACGGTCAGACAAATGATTACTGGAATTTGTGTCAGGTTGCTGAGCAAATCTGCAGATCCTTTTGCAAAAGTGGCTGAAACAAGAATTCCAGTGATTATCACGAGAAATGCAACGTATTTTTCAAATCGGGCTCCCATATACTTTGAAACAATATTCGGCATTGTTAAACCGTCCTCTTTTAGGGACATGAATCCTGAGAAGAAATCGTGAATTGAACCAATGAAAATGGTACCAAGTACAATCCATAAAAATGCTGCCGGACCAAATAATGCACCTTGTATGGCTCCAAAAATAGGTCCTAAACCGGCAATATTTAAAAAATGAATTAAAAAATTCTTGATTCTAGACATTGGAATGTAATCAACGCCGTCCTGCAATCTATATGCCGGTGTTTCTTGAGTTTCATCAACACCAGCTATCCTTTCAATAAATTTGCCATAAATGAAGTATGATGCTATTAAAACCAAAATACAAATGATGAAACTATACATTATTTTCCCTCTCTTAATCTAATATATTATTTGATGTTTGTTAATAATTTTGCTATTGAATTGAGGCATTCATTGACATTAAAAAAATAGGTTGAAGCAATAACATATGTAGGGAATCGGAAACTTTTTCGGGGATTGTTGATTTTTATACATTAATGCAAAATTTTTTTAAAACATAAAAAGTATATATTTAAAGCATGAAACGGATTTTTAAATTCATTGAAAAATATTTTTTCATAATAGTCTTGCTGGCAGTAGTTATTTCTTTGATTTATCCAAACTCATTTCAATGGGTTTTAAGCAACTATAACGGCATAAATGTATTGAATTTACTTTTAAGCATTGTTCTTTTTACAATGGGTACTACTTTGAAGGTGGATGACTTTGTCAATGTATTTAAAAATCCAAAAGAAATCGGTGCCGGTATTTCAGCGCAGTATATTATAATGCCTCTGATAGCATTGGTTCTTGCAAAAGTCTTTTCTTTAGATACTGCCCTGACGGTTGGACTTATTTTGGTCGGAACCGTGCCTGGAGGAACAGCTTCTGATGTTATCACATTTCTTTCAGGAGGGGATGTTGCATTATCAGTTTCCTTAACTGCAGTATCTACGGTAATTTCACCGATTTTAACTCCTATGATTACATTGTTGCTAATCGGCAATCAAATTCATTTCAATCCTGTTGACATGTTCATCTCAATCATTGAAATAGTGATTGTTCCGATTATTTTGGGATTGATATTAAATTACAAATTCCCTAATTTCTGTGCGAAATTAAAGGATTATCTGCCTGCAATATCTTCAATTGTGATTTGTTTAATCGTTGCAGGTGTAATTGGAGCTAATAAACAGGCCATCTTAACATCTTCAGCAGTAATAATGGTCGTTATTATTCTGCAATATTTCATTGCAATGTTTCTCGGATTTGGAGTCGGATATCTTGTTGGAATGGATAAAAAACAAATCATTACAGTGGCCATCGAACTTGCTTTTCAAAATTCAGGATTATCTACAGGCCTTGCAAAGACTCATTTCCCGAGCTTGCCTCAGGCAACAGTTCCGGGTGCACTTTATTCCGTTTGGCAGAATTTTGCAGGGTCAATTCTTGCATATGTATTCCGAAGATATGTATGAGTGGTTCATTGATTTGGGTAATTCCCATGTCTGTAATCTGATTTTTTCATATGATTGAATCTATTGGGCAATTAATATCGGATGTTTGAACACGTCTGTTTGAATGTTCACATCCAATTTCTTTTTTCTCAAAACTTTTATCTTTAAAATGCAAGAATACCACAACTTCTGCAAGTTGTGGATGAATTGCACTATGGGGTGTACTGTCTTTTTTAATTAATTTTATTGTGTTTT
>NZ_CACXXB010000049.1 GCF_902771435.1 uncultured Methanobrevibacter sp.
TGGTTAGAGCGCACGGCTCATAGGGTAATAAAGCAGTGCTCTGACTTATTCCTGGGATACCGTGAGATCGCGGGTTCGAATCCCGCCCCCGGCATCCTATATCCCAGGAATTCCCATCTTAACTACTTTTTTTAAAACACTTTTCTCAAATCACAACAATTTTATAGTTTGCAATTTAAAATATTAATGTTAAGCTTATTGAGGATTTGAAATGTTATATAATACACTTGGAAAAACCGGATTAGAGGTTTCACGACTTGGTTTTGGAACAATGAGACTTCCAACAGTCAATTCTAATGATGAAATCGACACAGCTGAAGCATCCAAAATGCTTGAATACGGAATTGAAAACGGAATCAATCTCATAGATACCGCATATCCATACCACAGCAAGACCTTGGAAGGCAGCGGAAACAGCGAACGATTTGTCGGCGAATTTTTAGCCGAGAACAGCTACAGGGATGAAGTATATATCTCAACAAAGTCCCCGTCATGGGCAATTGAAAGCAAGAATGATTTCCAGATGTATCTCGATGAGCAGCTCGAAAAACTCCAAACCGATTATATAGACATTTACCTGCTTCATTCACTGAACGTTCCGGACTGGGAAAAGGTTAAAAATTTTGATGTCCTGGATTTTCTTGACGACTGTCTAAGCAGCGGCACCGTCAAGCATGTCGGATTTTCATCACACATCGAAATAGATTACCTGATTGAAATCATCGACGAATATCCGAAATGGGAAGTCGTCATGACCCAGATGAACTATTTTGACGAATACTACCAGTCAGGAATCATGGGACTGGAATATCTCAAAGAGGTAAACATCGGAAGCATGATTATGGAACCTCTTAGGGGAGGAAGACTCGTCAACAACATTCCCCCATCAGTTCAGGAAATTTGGGATATGGCAGAAGTCAAAAGAACACCAGTCGAATGGGCCCTGCAATACTTATGGAACCGTGATGACGTGAACTGCGTTTTAAGCGGAATGACCAGTTTGGACCAGGTTAAGGAAAATATTGAAATTGCATCAAAAATGGACAAGATCAGCGATTATGACAGCGAAATCATAAGAGAAGTTGCAAGGCAATACCGCAGCTTTGTAGGCAACCGCTGCACCAGATGCGGCTACTGCATGCCATGCCCTGAAGGGGTGGACATCATAAACTGTCTGACAGAATTCAACATCGCAAACATGCTGAATGACCCTAAGGCAAGTGCAATGCAATATTTCACATTGATTGATGACGATTCAAGAGCCGACAGCTGCATTGACTGCAAGGAATGCATACCGTTTTGCAGCCAAATGTTAAATATTCCTGAAGAGCTTCAAAGAGTTTATGAATACTTCGGAACCGAATTTGACCATTTCTAAATTCATTGAGCTTCGCACAACACATGATGAAAAATTGATTTGTTGGATTGTGAACCATTTTTAACGGAACAAATCTAAACAAAAAATCAAATTTTTATTTATTTTTTATTAATATTTAAACAGAATAGTATAGATTTTTAAAATCAATATGAAAATATCTACTAAAAAAAATAATTCTTATACATTAATATATGAAAAATTACATAATATCTATTAATTACTATTTTTCAAAACCTTTATATACCATAAGGTGGAAATATATTTCCAAGGTAGGAAGATATATTCCGACTACTTTTTATATTCAATATTATCATAAATATTGGAGCTTGATTCTATGAGCGATATTAATGAAGAAAAAATGGAAAGAATAATAGAACAGATGGTAGAGGACAACATCAAGTTCATCCGTCTACAATTTGTCGACATTAACGGAACCGTAAAAAATATTGTTATTCCATTCAATAAAGAAGACATGGAAGACCTGTTTAACGAAGGAATGTTATTCGACGGATCATCCATTGCAGGATTTGTTGGAATTAATGAAAGTGACCTTGTTTTAAAACCGGACATCAATACATATTCAAGATTATCATGGAGACCTGAAGAGTCTGCAGTATGTAGATTCATCTGTGACGTATGGACTCCTGAACATGAACCGTTTGTTGGTGACCCAAGAAGCGTGCTTAAAAAATCCCTTGCAAAAATCGGAAAAATGGGACTCCAGTACAATATCGGTCCTGAACCAGAATTCTTTATTGTGGACATCGACGAAAACGGATACCCTATGCCATACGATGAAGCAGGCTACTTTGATGTTGAACCTTTAGACAAAGGACCTGACTTCAGAAGAGAACTGACTCTAAATCTGGAAGAACTGGACTTTGAAGTTGAAGCATCCCACCACGAAGTGGCTCCAGGTCAAAATGAAATTGCATTTAAATTCAAAGACGCTTTAAAAACTGCAGATGCAGTTATCACATTCAAACAAGCTATTAAAGCTATTGTAGATAACATGGCTACTTTCGATCAGCTCGACTACAGAGTAACATTCATGCCTAAACCTTTCTTTGGAGTGAACGGAAGTGGTATGCACTGTCACCAATCAGTATTCAAAGGAGATAAAAACCTGTTCTCAAACCCTGATTCAGAAACAGGACTTTCAAAAGATGCACTTCACTTTATGGGAGGATTGCTGAAACACGCTCCGGCAATAACCGCAATTACAAACCCGATTGTAAACTCCTACAAACGTTTAGTGCCAGGTTACGAAGCTCCAGTATACAGAGCATACGGTCTTAAAAACAGATCAGCATTAATCAGAGTTCCTGCAGCTCGTGGAAAAGCTACACGTATCGAATACAGATCACCTGACCCTGCATGTAACCCTTATCTTGCATTTGCAGTAATGCTTGAGGCAGGTATCGACGGTATTCAAAATAAGATTGACCCTGGTGAACCGATTGAAGAAAACATCTACACCATGAGCGAAGAGGAAAGAAATGCAAGAGGAATCAAAGTCTTGCCATCCAGTTTATGGGAAGCTTACCATTCCCTTGAAGAGGACCCACTCATACTAAATGCTTTAGGCGACCACATCAGTGAAAAATTCCTCGAGCTCAAATATCAGGAATGGGACGAATACCGTGTTCAAGTATTTGGATACGAACAAAGAAAATATTTAGATATTTAAATCTAAATATTTATTTTTTTTATTTTGAATTTAATGATAAGGCCTATGATTAAATTTAAAGTAAGGGAGCTATTTTTATGTCAGAATCCGAACACAGAATGATAGAGATATTAAGGATATTGAATACACAGGACAAGCCGACAGGTTCCAAACTTATAGCTGATGAGCTGAAAAATAAAGGATATAACCTTGGTGAGCGTGCAGTCAGATATCACATGCAGATATTGGATGAAAAGGGATATACCGAAAGGATGGGATATTCCGGAAGGAGGATTACAGACCTTGGCCGTGAAAAATTGGAAAAGGGACTGATCTATGACCAGGTTGATTTCATCCATTCAAAATTTGAGGAAATGATTTATTTGACTGATTTCAACTATATGACACAAAGTGGAAATGTAGTTGTAAATACATCAACCATTTATAATGAAGAATCAATCAATATACTTAAAGAAATTTTTGAAAGTGGTCTTTCTGTTAGTCCTTACGTTAATATAAATAGGGTTAGAAACAAGGATGAAATTGAAGTGACAACAATATGCGGTACAACAATCGACGGGATACTTTTAAGTGAGGGAATACCTTCACAGCTGCAATATGGAGGACTCCTTAAAATTGAAAATTATCATCCTACAACATTTACAGAATTAATTTCATACAAAAAGACATCAATCACCCCTCTTGACGCATTTACAAACGCCAATCTGACATCAATACTAGATGTGGTAAAAAATGGATCTGGAATAATACCTGCAAACTTCAGACTGATTCCTGGAATCGGAAGAGCCAGAGCAATAGAAATAATCAATAAATTAGATAAGATTGGAATCGGCGGAGTAATAGACATTTCAAATGAAGGGGAAGACATTTTAGGAATGCACGTGCCTGAAGGAATGGTTGGAATAGCCATTGTCGGAGGAATTACCCCATTTTGTGCAATTAAAGAAATGGGAGAGCAAATTGACATAAAAATAGCTGAAGAAATCAGGGACTTCCAAACACTGTCTCCGATTACATCAGACATAACTCCTACATTGAAACCTTCAGGAACCATAAAACAGCCTAAAATACCATTCGTGCTTTCAAAATCATGGAATCTTATTCAACAGGTTAATTTTGATGTAGAAAAAAGAAAAGGAGACATAATATCAAACGTTTCATACATAGATAAGGATAATTTGGATAAGGCGTTAACCATAATGGAAGACACATACAATTCAAATCCGAAATACATCAACCCATACTACAAGATTATAGGCCATCCAAATGACGAAAACAAACTGGGAATAGCTACAATCTGCAGTTTAAGCATTGATGGACTTCTAATAAACAATGGAATAATGTGCAATCCTGTATACAGCGGACTTTTGGAGCTTACAGAACCCCCATTATTCATTGATTTGATATCATATAACGGAACAACCGTGGATCCGCATAAAATATTCATATCAAAAAACATGACTTCAATATCAGCAAATTTCGGAACTAAAAAGATATTGGCCAGTTTTAAGGAAATCCCATATGTTACCCGTGATTATGCGGTTCATCTTCTCGACATTCTGAAAAATACAGGATTTTCAATTTACAAAATTGGAAAACCAAGGGAAGTAACATATAATGCAAAAGCAGATAACTACAACTTCGGCGTTGTAGCTGGCGGAGGACTTAACACCATAGGTGCAATAAAAGAAAAAGGAGTGCCTATTGAGGTCAAGTCTGAAGAAAAACTAATTCCTTTTGAAGAAATGGATAGGTTATAGTTACAATACAGTAACTACCACTTCTTCACCATTTTTAGGATAATGAGTAAACTCGATTATATCCTCTTCAACTTCATATACGTCAATTTCAACTGTGGCGCCCAAATCACTTTCATCAAGTAAAATTAACATTTTAAATCCTGGTTTGTCAAAATACTTTGAAAAATCCATATTTAAAACCTCGCCTTCAGCAAAAATCCTGTTATATGAAATTTCAATCCTATCATGAATCTTTACATGCTCTTTTAAATAATTTACAGCTTCTTTTGTAGTCAATTCTAAATCTTTCATGATATCAACCCACTGTAAAAAATAGTTATACATCAACCTATATAAATGTTTGTATACATACGAACAAAATTAATTTTCGTTAAGATTGACATTGAAAAAAATAAATATTAAAAAAAGATAGAAATTATAAAATTTCTATGATAAGTTCCTTATCATCTGTAATATGGCGCAATTCAATTAAATCATCGGCAATTTCTTTAAAATCAACTTCAACACACTGATTTAAAATTTCACCGTTTAACTGGAGACCTACTCTAAAACCTTCACCGGTTATTTCATCTTCTTCTGTGAAACCTAAAACTTCTCCAGGAGCAAAAATACGATTATATGAAATTTCTAAAATGTCGCCAACTTCCACTTGAGTCTTAATATATTCAAGTGCATCATCAAAACTCATTTCAACTTCTTCTACCACAATACCGCCTTCTAAAAAAAGAAAAAAGAGAGAGGAATTATAAATTCCTGTATTCTCTGATTGAAGTATATTCGTCGTCTAATTCGCCGTATTCTGCTAATTTTTCTTTGTTAGCTTCAGCGCCTAAGTAAAGGTTACCTTTACCGTTGAGACCGATATCTCCAGTATAGTGGATATATTTACCTTCAAAAGTAGTTCCGTCAACTTCAGGATCTACTACGATACCATTGAGGACGAATCCTTCGAGTAATCTACCGAGGAATCCGTGGATGACAATGTTACCGTTTTTCATTTGACCACCAGGCCAACGGTTTACGTCACCGTCAATTTCAATGAGACCTTTGGTCATGTGAATACCAGCTAAGATATCACAGTTACCTTTAACGTGGATTCTTCCACCGGTTAAACATTCACCACATTGTTTTCCAGCGTTACCGCCAACAACAATTTGTCCTCCGGTCATACCTCTCCATTCACCAATGTATGAAGCACCAGTAAATTCTTTGGTATTTCCTTCAATTTCAAGGTATCCACCAGACATTTCTCTACCAGCGTGAGCAGCTGCGTCACCTTTAACGAGAATAGATCCACCGGACATTTCAGCACCTACGTGTAAATCTACACTGCTGTTACATACGATGTTTCCAGCGCTCATTTTACAACCGATGTATTTTACCCTGTTTAAGTCTCCGTTGAGAATCATTTCAACTTCAGCAGGACTGTTAGCTTCTCCTTCTACAGTAATTTCGAAGAAGTCAGTGATTGGGAACCTTGAGTTTCCAATAGGAACTTGGTATTTAGCGAAATCTGCTTCAGTCCAGGTATAAATTTCATCAGGAATTAATTCATCAAATTCTAAAGCGATTGATGAAGTTTTGATTTGATCAAATGTAATTGTTTTCAAATTAAACACCCCTATTTACCATCAACGTCTACTCTAATTGGGTTAGATACATAGTGGTCGTGTACTGGGTAGTTTTCCCATTTAACTGAGTAGTATTGAGTAAAGAATGGCATGATGTTGTTGATAACTTTTTGTTCGTTTTGTTCCCATCCTTTTACGTTAACCCAAATGTTTTGACTTTCTTTAACTTTAACGATTTCTTTATCTTTAACTAAGATTTGACCATCTTTAATAGTGTATTCAGCAACATTGAAACCTTCTTCAATTGCAGCAGCTTCTCTGGATGGATCAATATCATTAGGATTTATGTCATATACAGCAATGTCTGCTCTGTATCCAGGAGTAAGTGCACCTCTGTCGGTGAATCCGTAGATTTTAGCAGGAGCAGCTCTGGAAATAGTTGCAATATCGTAGAAACCATTTGTGTACTTCTCTGTTTTCGATCATTTCCATTCTTCTTTGGTTACTCATCAACCAGGAGATGATTCTAGGATATCTGGTGTATGGACCTGCGTTAGGGTGGTCAGTAGTTAAACATACTTGCCATGGGTTTTTAATTCCTAAGAACAATTCTAAACCAATAGCCCATTGTAATGTGTTAACTGGGTTTTTACCAGAGTAAATACATGGAATAATACCTGCTGCGGTTTCACATTCAATATCCTTGTTGGTCCATTTAAGACCGGATAATTTGAACAAGTCATATTCCATAGGAGCGTCTGCAGTCATTGTAGTAGTTTCATCTAAAGTTACTTGACCTACGTCACATGTAATGTGGTCATGTTTGTTGATGTAGTCTGCGAGTTCAGGTGCAGCAGATCCAGCATCTTTCCAACTGTTACCAGTGTAGGAGTGGAATTGTAAGTGAGTAACGTGCATAACTTGGTCTCTGATTTCAGCTGCTTTGGAACCTTTTTTAACACCTTTAACTGCATCCATAGTTTCAAGGGTTGTGGTGTAGTTACCAGGGTGTCCTAAATCGTTAGGGTGAATGTGAATAGAGTGAGGTAAGTTTAACATTTCGTTAGCTTCTGCTAAAGCAATGATAACTTCTTTGGAAGTTACGTCAAAGTATGGTGCTTTATCGTTTACACCGTGTACGTTCATACCCCATCCCCATGCTTCACTTCCACATGGGTTTACGATTTTGATTCCGTAACCTTTTGAGATTTTTAACCAAGCAGCGACAAATGCTGCAATGTCTTCAACATTATTATCTTTTGCGTATTCCATTACAAACCAGTTGTTACCGAATAATGGTAAAGCAGGAATGTCTAATTGTGGAATAGTTGCAATTTCTTCGTGAGTGTGTTTTGCTTCAAGAGGAGGCATAGCTGCTTCTACAACAGTACCGTAACCTAATCTTGAGTATCTGTACTTCAGGTCTGTATAATCTTCCTACTACTAATTTAGGACCTGCAACGTGTGCGTGAGGGTCAACACCAGCTGGCATGACTATTTTATCGGTAACGTCTAAGACTTTAGCATCAGCGGATACATTATCTACAATAAGACCGTCTTTGAACATGACGTCCATCTTTTCCCCGTTGACTTCGTTAGCAGGGTCGTAGACAATACCATTTTTAAGAATATATTCCATTATATCACCTTTATAGTGCGTTTGGATTTGGCACATATTTTGGAGCTACGTTTGGCTCTTCTCTGAGCAATCCATTCGTCATCACGACAGGTTTCTGGTTTGTCGATAGCTTTCTTCATGTAGATAGGAACTCCATCCATACGATAACTGGTACCTGCACATTCTACAGCAATGAATGAACCAGGTAATACTACGTCAGCGAGTTCGGTAGATGGACCCCAGTGAATATCGATTTGAATAACAGGAATGTTAGCTAAGTGTTGGTTTGCTCCATTAGGGAAGTGAGCACCAGGGTCAGCTGCAATAACCATGAAACAGTCTGGTTCTTTTCTTACTAATAAATCGATAGTGTTGGTTTCACCCATCATATATCTTGGGTAACCTCTACAGTAGTCAACACCAAATGCAAATCCACATTCGAATGCCATGAAAATGTTGAATCCGTTTACGTTAAAGTGACCTCTCATTGGAGTAAGACCCCATTTGGAGAATCTGTTTAAGTCTTGTACCATTTTAATTGCAATATCAATGTTTCTTTGTTTTGATAAAGTGTGGGTTAAACCTAAACCGAAGAAGAGAACACCGAATTCAGCGTTTTTCATTTCTTCTGCTAATTCGTAAATGTCTTCTTTAGGAATTCCGGAAATTACATCTTGGTATAATTCTTTTCCTCTGAGAACAGCTCTAATAGCATTGTAGAAACCGTAGTCTCCGTTTTGTTCGAATCCAATCCATTTGTCGGAACATTTTGCAGTATCGGAGAATTTTGGATCCATTGTTACAACAGTTCTGTCGAATCTTCCTCTTTGTCTGAAGTATCCACGACAGAATACAGCATATCTTGCCATGTGTCTTGGGTGAGAGTTCATAGCGTTACTTCCAGAGTAAACAATCATGTCAGCTCTGTTTTGTACTTCACCTAAGGTTTGAATAGGGTAACCAGCGTTTTGTACAGCTTGTAAGGAAGGACCGTGACAGATAGTAGCTTGGTTGTCTAAAACTGCACCAATATATTCACCTAATGCTACTCCTTCTTTCATACATTCAGTAGAAGTTTCAGACCATCCGTAGAATACTGGTCTAATGGAGTTAGCGATGTATTCAGCAGCTTTGTCTAAAGCGGTATCCCAATCTACTTCTTTGAGTTCTCCGTTTTCATCCCTAATCATTGGAACAATTAATCTTTGATCCATATCTTCCATAATTTTACTTGCACCTAATCTGCATGCGTGTCTTACAGCAACAACGTGACCGTTTTTAACTAAGTAGTCTAAATCGTCACAGTTACAACCACAGAATGCACAGGTACAGTTTTCAACAATGTAATCATAATCAGTTACAGGTGGTTCATAAGTCATGGTCAATCAACTCCTCCCATTTACGTCCGTGATAAACAGGTAATTCACCTAA
>NZ_CACXXB010000050.1 GCF_902771435.1 uncultured Methanobrevibacter sp.
TTCAGGCACTGAACGTCAGATACTACAAAACAGACGACGAACTGGTGGAAATGATATTCGGTAAGGTGGAATAATGTCAAAATTCTGTCCGTTTTGCGGCGAGGAACTGGTTGATGAAGCAAAATTCTGCAAAAACTGCGGAAAGGATGTAAGCGGATATAGCACCACACCGAACACATCCCAGAACAATTATTCATACCGTCCTCCGGCCACAGAAAACAGCCATACCGTGGCAGTGGTTCTAGGTTTCATATGTGCAGTTCTGATTCCCCTTTTCGGTTTTATCTTTGGAATATATCTGGTTACCCGAAAAGACAGCTCAAATGCAAAGACATACGGTATTGTAATTATTGCACTGTCTGTAATAGTATGGATAATCAGTTTCATGATGGGCATGATGATGTATTAACGAGGCTATTTTGAGTGTTTAAGATGTACGGCAATCTGAATAATTTATCCGAATATGTCACTCCAGACATAGAAAAGCGGCAATTGATAGATGATATTTTTCCGAGAGAAAAGGTTTTCTATTCCAGAAAAGCCTTCAGGCTGGAAAATGCCGAGCACCGCGAAATTGATTTTATGGAGGATGCCTGTCTGTGCGATGCAGTTGCAGACATCGAACTGACCAAAATATGTCCCAAATGCGGTGAGAAGTATCCTGAATATGAAAACTTCTGCTTTGAGTGTAACGTGAAGCTAAAGGACATTGAAAGCTTTGACGTTAAAGCCATAACCGTTGAGCATGAATTCACATTCACCGGATCTGAAACATTGGATGAATTTGCTGACATTCTGACCCAGGAAAACCTCATAAGAATAAATGATTTTCAATTTGAAATGGCCGATTTTGACAAAATCATCAAAAGCATACAATCCACAGCACTTAAAAATCTGGACAAGGCAATAAAGGACAATAAAATCAGACTGGATGATTTGACAATTCTGGAAAAGGTGATTCTATTTACAAAAGCATTTGTCGATGTCGAATACAAATCATATGGGGCAGAGCTTGGCTATTACAGCTTCAACAAAATCCATGTTGATGACAGGCAGCTCGATTCACTCCAGATTACCACTATGCTTCATGAGCTGACACACTTCTTAAATAAGGAAATGCTGACACATATCCTATGCAATCTGCTTGACGTGTCAAAAACCAGGGAGATGGAATCAATAATAGCTTTCATATTATCATTCAGCAGCGAAAATTGCCTGATTGATGAATATGCAGCCCATACAGTTGAGGGTCGTTTCACTCTCTTCGGATATCAGGACTACTCATCATTTTTAAGCATACAAAAGACAATAGAAAGGACTGATGCAAATGTAATAAAAGGCATTATGGAATCCTTCATCGATGACGATTTGCTTTTTGAAATCAAGGCACAGTTCCGCCAGGACATTCTCGATGACCCGAACTACGCACAGCTGAGACTTGAAAACTGCACCCTGCTGAATGATGAAGGACTTTTAAGGGCAATTCAGTTTGTTCTTCTGGAAGGCTTTGCCGCAGCTTCTGCAAATATCGGAAAACTGATGGAAATAAACGAGATGTGGTAAATTTTAAAAACTATATGGATAATGATTATTATGAATATCAAGGAAAGAATATTGGAGCTGAACCGCCAGCATACAGGAAATGAGGTTGAGGTCAAGGATCTGCTTATGACCATCATCACAAAATACCAGCTTTTTGAGCCATGCATGTATCTTGGCGAAGACGAGGAATGGGTAAACCTGTCAATGATATCCGTTGAGGATGAAAACGTTTCACAGGCAATTTCCGTTAAAAAAAGCGAAATAACAATGCTCGGCATTTTCAACCGTGAAGAAATCGAAGTGACTATACCTAATCTGAACCCAGAGGACTTTTACCAATGAAGGAAATGTTTTTGGATGAGGACTTTGACGTTGAGGATACCTCATCAAAAATCAATTCGCTGATGTCACAGTGGTCAATTCGCTTTCTCGACATAAACGGTCCGAACTGGGTGGTCTACAATCAGGACATGGAAATCAGATACGTATTTCTCTTTGAAGTTGACTTCAACGACATTGAAACAAGAATAAAGCTTGAGGATTTGAAACTTAACGTCATCCATCACATAGAAAGCCTGAAGGACGATACGACATACAGGGATAACCTTATAAATTCCGTATTCATTGACTGAAAAAAATAAAAAAAGAAGAATTAAACTTAATTAATTCTTGTGTTGTAGTATCTTACACCATCCTGGTCATAAGTGTACCATCTGTTAACCTCTTGATCGAATTTTTCACCGATTACAGGCACATATTTGTCTGTTTGAGGGTTATAAACCTTATAGGTGGTGTTAGTGTTGTTTGTAGTATTGTTTGCCCTTAGGGAGTTGTCTCCAACAATAGTGGTGTTGTTAGCCTTATCTACATCAATAACAGTTTTGTTCTGGGTTGTGTTGGTGATGTTGCCCAAAGCATTTTGACTGTCAGTTGTGTAGATGAATGCGGCAACGGCTGCCAGAGCAATTACCAATATTACAATAGCGATTAATATTATATTTTTTTTATCAACCATAATATTCACCTATTAATTATTTTTATTTAAACTACTATTTAACAGTTCTTTAAACAATTCTAACTAATTTTTAGTCACTGTAGTCATAATCATCAATTATCATGTAGTTGAACTGCGGATGTTTGGATTTGATTTCATCATAAACCTTGCTTTTAATCTCCTCACGGTCCGCACTGAAATCCACAATCATGTCAACGGTTATCAGATTGTCCTCCTCAAACACAGTAAATGCGTGAATTTCCTTGATTTCAGGATATTTCCCGATGATTGTTTCCAAATCTGAGCGGATGTCAGTGTACTTTTCGTTTTTTGCATAGATTCCTATTCCTGTAAGGGCAACATTGAACTTGTCATATATCTGAAATGTTATCTTACGGGTGAGCTTCTGGATATCAATGGCGGACAAGCCGTCATCCACTTCAATATGCACTGACCCCTGCATTTCCTCAGGTCCGTAGTTGTGAAGAATCAAATCGTATGCTCCGTAGACTCCCGGAAATTCACAGATGGACTGTTTTATGTCATGTGACAGTTTTGAATCGATCCTGTCACCGAGCATGCTGTCGACTGTTTCACGAATCATGTCAATACTTGCCTTGATGATTACCAATGCAATGATTACCCCCAATATTCCCTCAAGGGATATGTGGTAAAACATTGATATGATGGCCGCAACAAGTGTGGCAAAGGATAAAATCCCGTCAAAGAATGCGTCGCTTCCGGAGGCAACAAGTGCCTGTGAATCAACGCTTTGCCCTACGCTTTTTACGTATTTTCCCAAAACGAATTTCACGACAACCGCAACGGCAATGATGACAAGTGAAACTGTTGTATAGCTAGTCACGTCCGGATGGAATATTTTAGGAGCGGATTCTGTAAGTGCAGTAATTCCCGCCCACAGCACGATTGCGGCAATGATGATTGATGTGAAATACTCGATTCTGCCGTATCCGTATGGATGTTCGGCGTCCGGCTTTCTTCCGGCAAGTTTGGTACCGATGATAGTGATGATTGAGGACAATGCATCTGTCAGGTTGTTTACGGCATCCAATGTAATTGCAATGGAATTTACAAGGATTCCTATTGTGGCCTTGAATGCTACAAGGATAAGGTTGACTACAATCCCGATTATGCTTGTTCTGACGATTATTTCCTCTCTTGACTTTTCACTTTTCTCAACGTTTTTCATGATTTTAGATATATTTTTCATTCTATTAAAAATGATGATAAATAAAACATATTAACCATTAGAGATAAATATATCCATACATACTATAAGGTGTAATATAATGTATAAGAAAATTTTACTTCCCACTGATGGTTCAGGATATGCCGAGCAAGAAGTTGAAAGAGTAACAAAACTGATTGCAGATGACGGAGAAATAATCATACTGTCCGTTGCAGGAAAACTGACCTCAAGCGCTTTTCAAAGCAGAAAAAAAGTCAAGAAACTCAATCAGGTATTGAAAAAAGAGGCCGATACAGCTGTTGCAAATATGGAAAAGCTGTTCGATCCATCACTGAACGTTAAAACCATGGTAAGGACAGGTTTTGCGGCCGAAGTTATCAATGAGGTTGCAGAAGAGGAAAACGTTGACCTGATAGTCATCTCATCTTCAGGTAAAAGCGGACTTCACAAATTCATTTTAGGCAGCGTTGCAGAAAAGGTTCTAAAGAATGCTGATGTTGATGTTTTATTAGTTCATAATAATTAAAAAGGGTGATTTGATGGATAAGACAAGAACTGTAATCGTAGCTGTTGTTGTTATACTACTGATAGCTGCAGGGGCATTTGCTTATATATCAGCCAATAGCCACAATACCAAAATCGATGTGCTGAGCAATACTACCTTAAAGAACGGCGATTCTATAAGAATCATGCTTACCGACGAGTACAGAAACGCCTATCCAGGCGAAGTGGTCTACTTAAAGATTCTGGATGAATCCGGATGGGCCCACAAGTATGAGGTTACAACCGATGACATGGGTGAAGGTTCAGTAGAGCTTCAGGGCCTTGACAACGGTAACTATACCCTTCACTGCAACTACAACGGTACAATGTTCAACAAGCCGACACATAGCTTGACCGATCTTAATATCAACGACGGATTAGGATAATCGCCTCATCCGTTCAAACTATTTTTTTTACTATAAATTCCAGGTGTGCGTATGGTAAAGGTATCTGTAATAATGCCTGTTTATAATGCTGAAAAATTTCTTGATGAAGCAGTAAGCGGAATCCTGAATCAGACACTGACAGATTTGGAGCTGATATGTGTTGATGACGGTTCCACAGACAATTCACTCAAGATACTAGAGGATTATGCATCTAAAGACAGCCGTGTTCAGGTATACCATCAGGAAAATGGCGGCGGAGGAGCCGCAAGAAACAGGGCTTTGACATACACTACCGGAGAGTACCTCTATTGCATGGATGCAGATGATCTGATTGAGCCTTTTGCACTGGAGGAATGTTATGAACTTGCAACACAAAAGGATGTTGACTTCATAATGTTTCAGGCAAAAAACTATAATATGGAAAAGAACACCTACAACAACATAAAGATATTTGAAATGGACAACATTGCAGACAAGGTTGGCGAATCCGTTTTTTCATACCGAGATTTGGGCGACCTACTCTTCGATACCTCTTCAACGCCATGGAGCAAATTCTACAACCTTGATTTTGTAAAAAGAACCGGGGCACAGTTTGCCGAAGGCCTTATCTTTCATGACAACATATTCTGGTGGGACATACTGCTTAATGGAGAGAGAATATATTTCTACAGGAAATTCCTATACATCAGAAGAAACCATTCCGAATCATCAACACGTGCAGGAGACAGGCGTTATTTTGACGCAATTACCATCTCCAACATGATATGGGACATATTTATCCGCCACAATCAGTTTGACAACTACAAGAAAGGGCTGGGCATGAGGAAATTCGATAAGGTCAAGCACTGGTATGACAGAATCCGGGATGACCTTAAGGAGGAATATTTCCAGGCGATGAAAAGCGACTATGAAAAGATAGCCCAGGACCAGCAATTCGTTGACGGTTTCGTTCCAAGTATAAGCAAAAAAAGCAAAAAAATATTCTTCAGTACTCTTAAAGCCCGAAATCATGAGGAATTTGATGAACTTATGAAGAGCAAAAAATCATCAAAACAAAAGGAAAAGCCAAATAAATTTAAAAGGATTTTAAAAAGAATATTGAAATAGGTGTCGATAAATGATTAAAGTTTCTGTTATAATGCCGGTATACAACGCCGAAGAATATCTGGAGGAATCAATAAACTGTATTTTGAACCAGACCCTGACAGATCTGGAGCTAATATGTGTTGATGACGGGTCAACCGATTCATCCCTTGAAATCCTCAACAGATTCAGGGATATGGACGACCGTGTTCAGGTATACCATCAGGAAAACAGGGGCGGAGGAGCTGCAAGAAACAAGGCTCTGACATATACAACAGGAAAGTATCTATACTGCATGGATGCCGATGACATGATTAAGCTTGACGCACTGGAAAGGCTTTATGATGTGGCTGAGGAAAAGGACGTTGATTTTGTAATCTTTCAGGCCATAAACTATGACGACGAGCGTGGGGAATACTACCGCCATTTCTATTATGACATGAAGAAGGTTGCCAAAAGGGCCGGAGATAAAGTATTTGACATGGATGATTTGGGCGATTATATCTTTAAGGTATCAGTAACACCATGGTGCAAGCTCTACAACCTGGATTTTGTTAAAAGAAGCGGCGCGAAGTTTGCCGAAGGCCTTATTTTTCATGACAACATATTCTTTTGGGAGATACTCTTCAATGCAAAGAGAATCTATTTTTTAAAGGAGTGCCTTTACATCAGAAGAAGGCACATCAACTCATCAACCGGAGCCAAGGACAAGCGTTACGTAAGCACAATCATGATAAACAACATGATCATTCAAAAGTTCATTAATCATGGCTATTTTGAGAAATATAAGGCAAGACTTTATGACAACAAGATGAATTCAGCCTACAGAAGATACAAAGAGGTCAAGGACGAATACAAACCATATTTCTACGGTGAAATGAAGAAGGATTTCACAAAAATGGTAGGTCATGAGTACTGCGATGAATTTTTAAAAATCATTGAAGAGCCGAACAGACAGAGATTCGAGGACGTTGTAAATTCAAAGGATTATGAGGAATTTGCAAAGCTGTATGAGGCTCATGAAGTGAAAAAGGATGCTTTAAACCAGCCTTCAAAAAATAAGGAAAATGTATTCAAAAGAATATTTAGGGCTTTACGCGGTTGAACAGCCTTTTGAATTTTTTTAATTTACCGTTCTTATCCTTTTTCTTGGATTTCTTGTCTTTTTTTGCGGATTTTTTAGCCTTTTTCTCATCTATAAATACCCTTTCAACATTTTTTATATTGAATTCTGATTCATAAGGGTCTTTTTTGGCATTGTACAGATTCTTTTTGGCATATTCTTTGATTATGTTTATTGTAATCTCATTCGGCAATGGGTTGTGGGGTTTTTTGGCGTCCTGACCATAATAAATCAGGTTCAAACCGTTGAAATATTCATGGTCATAATAGCTGGAAAGCAACGGTATTGTCTGGTTGATGATGTCGTTTTCTGACTTCACGTTAACGTAATATGTGATGTGGGGTGCATATTTTTCCCTTCTGAAAAGTTCCAGGGTATCCAGCCTGTACATTATCCTGTTGATTATCTCGACCTGGCTTAAACCGTTGAATGACTTGAAGTTTGCCTTGAATGCCATGTTGACAAGTCTCGGATAATAGTTTAAAATAAAGAACTGTGCATTGTTTACAACCACTTTTGAATTTTTAATGAGTGTTGCAAAGCATACTGAAACGTATCCCCCTCCGCTTGAGCCGAAAAACAGTATATTTTCATTGGCTACATTCTGATTGACGGCCAGTTTTTTAATGATTTCGGATGCTGTTTCAAGATACCAGTGGTCTTCGACTCCAATGAACCATCCCAGCTTGATTTCATCATTTAAAAAGAGCATCGGATCTGCTAACGCTATTGTTGATTCGTCAAAGTATTTGTGCCATTTCCATCTTGAAAAAAATGGAGGAACCTTCAGTTCTCCGGAAGATGTTGTCTTGTCCCTGTCTGATGCTCCCGGAGGAAAACAGATGAAATT
>NZ_CACXXB010000051.1 GCF_902771435.1 uncultured Methanobrevibacter sp.
TTTTTATATCTGATGAAAGAGATATTTAACTGAATCTAATTAATTTTTGCGAGACAAAATTATGAATATTACTGTTATTGGAACTGGTTATGTGGGCCTTGTTACAGGAGCATGCTTTTCAAAAATGGGTAACATGGTCTACTGTGTAGATATTGATGAAGAAAAAATTGATGGGCTTAAAAACAACATTCTGCCAATCTTTGAACCGAATCTGGAAACACTTGTGAAAACCAGTCAGGAAAAGGGTGATTTGATATTCACCACAGACATCAGGGAGGCTCTGGATGCAACCGACATCATTTTCATTGCAGTGGGAACCCCTATGTCCGAAGACGGAAGCGCCAACCTTGACTATATTTTCGCAGCTGCTTCAGATATCGCAAACAACATTACACATGATTCGCTTGTTGTCGTCAAATCCACCGTGCCTGTCGGCACAGGATTTAAGGTGGAAAGTCACATCAACAATATTTTAAGGGAAAAGGGCTCTGAGGTTAAAATATCAATAGCTTCCAATCCCGAATTTCTAAAGGAAGGCCATGCGATTGAGGACTGCCTTCACCCTGACCGTGTCGTAATCGGCGCTGAAAGCGAGGAAGTGTTTGAAACGCTGAAGGATCTGTATTCAACTTTCGTTTTAAACCATGACAGGTTCGTTCTGATGGATATCAGAAGCTCCGAGATGACCAAATACGTTGCAAACGCCATGCTTGCAACCAAGATATCATTCATGAACGAGATAGCTAACATCTGTGAGGTGACAGGAGCCAACGTCAAGAACGTGCGTCTGGGAATAGGATCTGACAAAAGAATCGGATTCGATTTCATATATGCGGGATGCGGATATGGTGGAAGCTGTTTTCCAAAGGACGTTCAGGCACTTATAAATACATCAAAGGCTCACGGATATGAACCTAAGATACTGTCAAACGTTGAAAAGGTAAACAAAAATCAGAAGATGGTGCTTGTAAACAAGGTGGTGGACAGGTTCGGTGAGGATTTAAGCGGCCTGACATTTGCCGTATGGGGCCTTTCATTCAAACCGGGAACGGATGACGTGAGGGAGGCGACCTCACTTGTCGTTGCATCAGAACTCATTGACCGTGGAGCCAAAATAAGGGCATACGACTCACAGGCAACTGAAGAGTTTAAAAGGACAATCGGCGATGAATATCTCGACTCAATCGAGTTTACAAACAGAAGATATGATGCAATCGACGGCAGCGATGCTCTGATACTGATTACCGAATGGAAGGAATTCAGAAATCCCGACCTTAAACTTCTTAAGGAAAGGATGAACCAAAGCATAATCTTTGACGGAAGAAACATTTACGATAAGAAAATTGAAAATAAGGGATTTGAACTTTACCAAATCGGCTGTTAGTGTATTCATTTCCTTATTTTTTTCATTATTTTTTTAAAGACAGAACCATTTTTATTTTTCTTTGGACTTTCCGGATTTTGAGGATTTAAAACTAGATTGACGGCATTGTCAATGTTGTCCTCATATATCTGGCCGAACACTTTTTTTGTATTTTCTGAAAGTCCTGTGCCTGCCATGTATGATGCCTTAAAAAGATGTGAGTATTTATTGAAGAGATCCCTTAAATCCGCAGCGGAAATTTCGGTTTCCAGGAGGTATTTTTCATACCAGTAGTCAAGCTTTGTGCCTAAAAGGTAGTAGTCGAAAAGTTCTTTTCTGTCATACCTTATGCTTATGTCGTTCATCAAGTCATAGGCCCTTATCCTGCCGTAGAGATTCCTGTTTGTCTTTTCAAATGAGACTGACCTGTTTTCGTCCTTTACCCTTTTGTTGTTGTAGTGCACAATGATATCCTTAATGAAAACTATCTTATCTGCCCTATAGAATGATTCCAAAAGAAATACTGAATCCTGGGCGACAATGTCTTCTGGAAATCTCATGTCCTCAATGACGCTTCTTTTATAAATCTTGCACCATATGTTTGAATTGCCAAGAACGGTCGGTTTTTCATCAAGGTCAGTTACAACATATTTGAAGTCACTCTCCGACAGCAGCTCCTTTGCCATTTTCTTTCTTGTGTCCTTTTCAAGGTCCGGTGACGTCAATGTTATTGTCCATGCCCATTCATTGAGCTTTCGAACGCCTTTCTTGTTTATTGTGGTGAAGCTTCCGCTTACGATATCGGCATCTTCGGCAATGATTGTATTGTATAGCATTTCACAGGCGGTATTTTCCAGACAGTCATCGGAATCAAGAAACATTATGTAGTCTGATGTTGCCTTTTCAAGGCCGATGTTTCTTGGCTTTCCGGGAAATCCGCTGCATTCATCAAGATAAAATCCCCTGACGTTGTCATATTTATCTGCATATTTCCTTATGATATCTGCACTGCCGTCTGTTGAGCAGTCATCAACCAGAATAACTTCAATATTCTCGAATCCGAATGTCTGTGATACAACTGAATCCAGGGCTTTTGTTAGATATTCCTCAACATTAAAGACAGGGATAATCAGGGATATTTTGCACTTCTTCATTTCAACCAATTCCTAAGCTTACTTAAATATATGATGGGTTCAGGTTAAATATTTTCTCCAATAGATTTTTCAAATCATTTTCACAATTCATTCGCCCGAATTGAAATTTTATTATAAATATAAATATTGCCTTGAATAAAATATTAAATGTAGAAAAAATTCTACATATAGTTATAACTATTTCGGTGTTTTAAAATGAAAAAAAAGATAGGTATTATATTAGCTTTGGTCCTCATATCTTGTATGATGGTAGGTACCGCAAGCGCAGGTTTATTTGACTTTTTAGGTGGTTCTTCAAATAACGCTACCGCAAATGACAACAGTACCTTTATTGTTGGTTTTGATGCGGAATTCCCACCTTACGGATTTAAAGACGCAAATGGAAGCTACACTGGTTTCGATTTAGACTTGGCAAAAGAAGTTTGTGAAAGAAACAACTGGACATTCAAAGCACAACCAATTGATTGGGATGCTAAAGATGCCGAATTGGATTCCGGTTCCATTGACTGTATCTGGAACGGATTTACCATTGATGGAAGGGAAAACGACTACTTATGGTCCAACCCATACTTCGACAACAAACAAATATTTGTTGTTAAAAAAGAATCCAACATCAGTGATATTTCCGGATTAAAAGATAAAATCGTAGAAACACAAAAAGACTCATCTGCATTGGCAGCTCTTCAAGGTGACAACAAAACCATTGCTGACACCTTCAAAACATTAACTGAAGTTGCTGACTATAACACTGCTTTCATGGACCTCGAATCAGGTGCATGTGACGCTGTAGCTATGGATGTAGGTGTTGCTGAATACCAAATCACCCAAAAGAACGCTACCGACAAATTCATAATCTTGAATGAGTCAATTACAACCGAAAAATACGGTGTTGGATTCAAAAAAGGAAATACCGAATTGAAAGATCAAGTACAAAAAACTTTAGACGAAATGTTTAAAGACGGAAACGTTACTAAAATCGCTCAAAAATACGGTATCTCTGAAGATGCTTTAATCCAACCATAAATTAATTAGTTTAGAGGGGAGAATTAGTTAACATGATGTTAAGTAAAGTAATAGAATTATTACTTGGAGGCATGGTTACTTCCATAGAAATATTCTTGCTTACTCTTTTATTCTCTCTTCCTCTCGGTTTAGTTGTTGCCGGAGGAAGAATGAGTAGGTTTTCACCAATCAGGTGGCTTGCAAAGATATATATTTCTGTGATGAGAGGTACACCATTGATGTTACAGTTGATTGTAGTATTTTTTGCACCATATTATGTGTTTGGAATCAATCTTTCCGCCGATTACAGATTCATAGCAGTAATCATCGCATTCACCATAAACTATGCGGCTTACTTCGCTGAGATTTACAGGGGCGGTATAGAGTCAATCAATAGCGGACAGTACGAGGCAGCTCAGGTATTGGGTTACAGTAAACTGGAAACCTTTTTCATAATCATATTGCCTCAGGTGATTAAGGTAGTTCTTCCTTCAATTACTAATGAAGTTATAACTCTTGTAAAGGATACTTCTCTTTCATTCGTTATTGCAATTCCTGAAATGTTTACAGTTGCTAAACAGATTGCAGCATCAGAAGCATCAATTTCTGCATTGCTCGTAGCTGGTTTGTTCTATTATTTATTCAACATGCTTGTAGCATTTGTAATGGAACGCTTTGAAGCAAGATTGGATTATTATGAATAGGAGGAGCATAATATGAGTTTACTTCAAGTTAAAAATCTTAAAAAAAGTTTTGATGACAACGTAGTCTTAAAGGATATCTCTCTTAACGTTGAAAAGGGAGAGGTGTTGGCAATCATCGGCCCTTCCGGGTCAGGAAAGTCTACATTGCTTAGATGCATCACCGACCTTGAACAGGAAGACAGCGGTGAGATTAATTTTGACGGAACCTTTGGTCTGGTTTTCCAGAACTTCAACCTGTTCCCGCATCATTCCGTAATGAAAAACATTACAAATGCACCGATTCGTGTACAGAAAAGAGACAAGAAAGAGGTATTTGAACATGCACGCAAGCTTCTAGGACAGATGGGACTGTCAGATAAGGAAGATGCGTATCCTTGTGAGCTTTCAGGAGGTCAGCAGCAGAGGGTATCAATTGCACGTGCTCTTGCAATGAATCCAGACATACTGTTTTTCGATGAACCGACTTCTGCATTGGACCCTGAACTGACAGGTGAGATACTCACCGTAATCAAGGAATTGGCTGCTCAGCACATGACCATGGTCATTGTAACTCACGAGATGGCCTTTGCACGTAACGTTGCAGATACAATCATATTCATGGACGGTGGAGTGATTGTTGAGGAAGGTTCTCCTGATGAGGTATTTTCATCAGACAACCAGAGGATGAAAGATTTCCTCGGTAAATTTTACGATTGAACTTATTTTCAATCCTTTTTTTTAAATTTTCATATATCTTAAAAGCAACTATTTTTAATACTATTAAAGACAATATATAGATTAATTGATGGTGTTTTCAATGTCTTTTAGGGATAAGATAAAGGGTAAAGTTCTCGACAGCAGCGACATGTACAATCACTACAAGAATGAGTCTGAGATGCTGTCCGGCGAACTTGCTGAAGAGATTAAGAAACTGAATAAGGAAGTAAAGTCACTCAAGAAAAAACAGAAGAATACCGACAAGACCTTAAAGTCATACAACAGGCTCTTCAACAAGCTGTATCTGGACTATGAGCTGACTCCAAAAGGGGCTCTTAAATACACTCAGGATCTGTGCCTTGAACTGATTGATTTTATCGAAAAGGTCTGCAAAAAGCACGACATTACCTTCTGGCTTGACTGCGGTAGCGCACTTGGTGCAAAACGACACGGAGGATATGTCCCATGGGACGACGACATGGACATTTCAATGCCTAGAAGGGACTACATGAAATTCAAGAACATCATAGGTGATGAGATTAAAAACAGCAATCTTGAAGGCATTGTAGGATACCCCGAATGCAGGATATTCAACAACAGGGTAATAGGCTTTGTTACAGTCTCAGTCAAGTTCTCAAGAAATATTTTCGCAGCCGTTGACATATTCCCTATGGACTATATATCTGAAGTTCCAGAAGACATCGAAGAGATTTACGCACATGCCCGAAACGCATTCAACGACGACATATTCGCCGGCGGGGACAAGACCGAATCAATGAAAAAGGTCTACAAGTCACTGAACTTGAGCCTTGATGAGGCAGAATACATGATTATAGGAGTCGACACTCCAAAGGGAAAGGTCAACTCCCCAAGGATAACAGAAACAGAAAAGGTATTTCCGTTAATAGAGATGAAATTTGCCGAGAGAACCTATCCGTGCCCTAATGATTTGGACCATTACCTCACACAGATTTACGGTGAAGACTACGACAAGATACCTCAAAGGCTTAATTTCCACAGCCGTGTAGATAAACTGAAAAAAAGAGAAGGTTTTGAAGAGGAATTCGAGAAATGCTTGAGTTTGCTGAAGCAGGCAAATGAAAATTTTGAAAAATAAGCTTAAAAGCTGTATCAATCATCATCCAAAAGAAATGACCTTGCAATCTCCACGTCAACTGCAGTGGTGATTTTGAAGTTGCTTTTCTCGCCGTCAAACAGATGTACATCCTTTCCTCTGAGATAGTATATGCTTATCAGGTCATGGACGTTTTTTATCTCCTCTTCTGTAAGGTCATTGACCGTTTCGAGATATTCCTGGAGCCTGAAGCCCTGCGGTGTTTGAACGTGCACTATATCATGAAATCTGTTGACTTTAAGACGGGACCTGCGGCACCGTACTGTTTTGTATACTCTATGCACTGCCTTATCATTTCTGTTGAAACGAAAATCCTTGCGGCGGCATGCTTGATGATTATCGGATTTTCACATTCCTTTATCTCGTTTATGTAGTTTACGGAATTAGTAAGTGTGTCGTGGCGTGTTTCCCCGCCTTCAATCAATACCAGACGGTCCTCATCGGGGAAGAACTTTTCAAGAATGTTTCTGGTTTCATACATATATTCCCTCGGGGAGGATATGACTATC
>NZ_CACXXB010000052.1 GCF_902771435.1 uncultured Methanobrevibacter sp.
AGGATTTTTTTTAGGGTTTTGGTATTGTACTCATTGAGCTGTGCTGAAATGTCTTTCATCTTCGCCTTGTTTAATATATACTTATTTTCAATGAAATATTCTCTCAAATAATCTTCAGACAACTTATATTCTTTGACAACACCATCTATAGCTTCATCAATGGCAGCGTCTTGTTTTAAAACTGGAAAGACAAAATCATATGTGAACTGGATTTCAGAAATGTCATAATCTTTGGGAACATTTTCCGAGTATTTAAGCGAAAACTTTTCTAAATAAGAAGTATCATCAAACATAATTGATAGTAATTTTATTGATAATAATTTTTATACTTATGTAAAATCGATTGTTTAATGTACTTGACTTATCATAGCTCCAAAATTGAATAAAGTATTTGCGATATTCGTATGATTAAATGAAAAGAAAAATTTTTTGCTTTAATTTAGTTGCATGTATCTGACATTAATTATGAAGTTATTGAAAATCCATCTGAATTTAAGTTTACCATATATATCAACCAATATTCAAATGAAATTTTATGACAGAAATTGTCAATGTTAATGTTTAAAAAAATTAGATTGTGGAGGATTGCCCCCACTTCAAGGATATCATTTGTTGATGGTGATGACTGTACTGTTTAAACCCAAAACCCTTGAGTAGTCAATTTTGTCAGCAATTTTATTCAACATGGTAATATTGTCAAATTCCAAGTTTTCATTTTCAACAACAGGATTGAAGTCAATACCAGTATCCTTGATTGAAATCAGAATATTATCATCATTATCCCTAACGATAACATCTATTGTGTCAATGCTTTCATTGGTATTGATTATGTTTACAAGCATTTCTTCAATAGCAAGACTGACCAATGTTGCTGACTTGTCTGGATTGAGATAATCCTTAACTTCACGGGACAGATTTACAGCTTCGTTTACATCCCCATGGATTGTATGCTCAAATACTTTTGTATCATCATTGTGTTTGTTAATAAAGAATCCACTATATTCGCCATTGGTACTTTTATTGAGGTATTTTGAATAAGCAAAAATAAACAGAATTGTTATGATTTCAGCTATTGCAAATGAAACCCAAATTCCATTTCCGCCAAATATGAATGACAATACCACTGCAAATGAAATCGGTACGATAAATCCTTCAAGCAATGAAATGATTGTTGACAATTTATTTTGCTGAATTGCCTGAGCATAGAATGTGTATAGAAATGTAATTGCAGTTCCCACATAGCTTATTGCAAAAATTCTCAATGCATTTAAAACCACAGGTATGTCAGCAGGATCCTTAACGCTGTAGAGGAACAGCAATGCCTGCGGATAAAAAATGAACAATATAGATAGAGCCAGGCTTGCGGTCAAAACTATTTTTAGAGACTTTTTGGTTACATAGCTTACTCCAGAATAGTCCTCTTCCTTAAAGTAAACTGATACGATTGGTGACATTGTCTGTGCGGTTCCAATCAGGAAGATGTACAATATGAACAGACTGTTGTAACATATACCAAATGCGACAAGCCCTGATTTTCCGATATACCAGCCCAATAGGATGTTCATTATGAACAGTTTTAGAGTTAGGTACAATTGTGTTGATGATGAGGAAAACCCTGAAGTTACAATTCTTTTAAGATAGCTGAAAAATGAACCTAATTTCAGTTTTATGAATTTCAATGTACGCTCATCCTTAAAGAAGTAATATGAAATGATTATTGAACCTACAATGTAACCAGTTGTAGTTGCCAAAGCAGCCCCTGCAATTCCCATCCCCACATATTGGATATATACTATATCAAAACAGAGATTTACAATATTTGCAATCAATATAGCTCTGAATGGAAGTGTTGGGATTCCATCCGCCCTTATGAAGTATGACAAACTCATCATATAACATAAAAATGGCATACCTATTATAAGTGCAGTGAAAAACTGTCTTACATCATTAGTCAAGGCAGGCTGTGATGAGCATAGAAACTGGGAGATGCTTTGTGAAAACAAAACACCGAAAACTGCAATCAGTATTCCAATTGTCAAAAGGGCAATTATTGAAACCGAAAAGTAACTGTTACTTTTTTCATCATCAAATTCCGCCTTTGAAACAGAACAAAGTACACTGCCACCCAATCCTATCATCCAATAGATGAGATTGACAAAAGTTATTACCGGAGCGACAATCTGGATTGCAGAGAGGTTTCCTGCTCCAAGCAAAAATGTAACAATCAAACCGTCTACAAACAAGCAAATGTTTCCTGCCATTGATGTAAACAATGTCGGCAGGAAAAATTCACTGAATTTTGCTCTTAATAATTCATAATTTCTTTCATACATGTTATACCCCTAGATACTGAAGAAATCTAAATCTTCAAGGAATTTTACAAAATTATAGATATACTCCTCGGATATGAATGGCCATTTGATGCCCAAACGATATAATGTCTGAATGGTGTATGTATTGTCGACCGGCATCCAGATTTTTTTGACTTTTCCAGAACCGATTGATGTGATAAGACCTGATACTCCCTCCTGCTTTGACTTGTCGGCAAGTGCTTCATCCAAAGCAGTTTCATAATCATCTTCCTCAACAGGCTCAATATTCAATCCTAAAGGCTTGATAATTTCAATGATGTCGCCGAAGCAAACGCTATGGTGATCATATGGATGGAATACAGTACATTCTTTAGGAGTTTTTGAAAGATTAACAATAGCTTTTGCAGTAGTGTCAATCGGTGAAAATTCCACATTGTTCATAAGCATGGAATAAGGCATTTTTCCAATTGTTACAAATGCTTTCAAACGATTTATGAATCCGTTTGATTCGAAATTAATTTGGAATTCGCTGTCTGAGCTTCTTGCCATAAGGTTTCCAACCCTCATGATTTTTACATCCAAATCATCTTCAACTGCAGCTTCCAATACCGCACGTTCTGCAAGGAATTTTGAGCTGAGATATTGGTTGTCAACTGCCTGACCGATAAAGAGATCATGTTCTGAGAATTTGACATCAACAGGAGGGTAGTTGTCTATACTTTCACCTGCAATACTGTATGTGGATACCTGCACATATTTTGCATGTTTCATCTTTGCAAATTTGAGTCCGTTTATTACACCTCCAAGGTTGATATCCTCGATATCAGTTCCGGATGAGAAGTGTTTTACGTTAGCTGCACAGTTGATTATGGTATCGATTTTTTCAGAAGCAAGATTTTCAAAGTCCTCAATGTTGGTAATGTCCCCTTCAATGACATGTAATCTGTTGTTGAATTGTTCTTCATATTCATTTGAGAAGTAATAGAAGAGTAATGATTTTAACCTTTCTTCACCGCTCAGGACCTTATTCGCCCTAATAAAACAGTAAATATCTCCTGTTTCATTTTCCAATAATTCCCGCAATACATGTATTCCTAAAAATCCAGTTGCTCCTGTAAGCAATATATTTCCTAAACTTTCTTCAATTTCACCATCAATCAGTGCTTCGAGGTTGTTTTTCTTGAGCAGATTGTTAATCTGTGTGTAGTCATAGGTAACTTCAGCCTTTTTGTCCATTGTTTCGTCTGATAAAATGAACTCGGACAATGCTCTTGGAGTAGGATTTGAGAACACATCACCATAATTCAAATTATAATTACGGTTTAAAGCTTCCATTGTGATTTTAGTAACGAGAAGAGAAGTTCCACCAATTTCAAAGAAACTGTCTGTTGCACTTACTTCATCAAGACCTAATATTTCACCAAATAGGTTAGCAAAGAATGCTTCAATCTCATTTTCAGGAGCAACATATTCTGTAATGAGTTCAGGTTCAGGCAAGTTTCTCAAGTCTGTTTTGCCGTTTGCTGTTTGAGGCATTTCATCAAGTTCCATATAGACTGTTGGAACCATATAGTATACAAGCTTTTCAGCAAGTGAAGCCTTGAGGTCATCTATATCGATTGAATAGCCATTTTCTTCACGGTTTTCATCCTTGTATTCATCATGGACCGTAAAGTAAGCGCATAAATGGTCATTTCCTTTGATATTTTTAACTACAACTGCAACTGATTTGATTCCAGGATAATTTCCAAGACCAACTTCAATCTCACCTATTTCGATTCTTAAACCTCTAAGCTTGATTTGATTGTCCATTCTTCCGAACACATAATAGTTTCCTTCAGGTGTAACTTTAACAAAGTCTCCGGAATGGTAGAACCTTACTCCATTGATTATCTCATAGGCTTTTGCATTGTTCTCAGGACGGTTAAGGTATTCTCTTGAAACACCTTTTCCAGCAATGAACAACTCACCGATGACATTTGGAGGCAGAGGATTTGAATCGAAGTCCATAACCATTTCATGAACGTTGAATAGTTCCTTTCCAATGTGGATGTCTGGACTTTCCAAAAGATGACCGTTACAGTATACTGTTGTTTCGGTTGGTCCGTACATGTTGAAGAATTTTCCTTTGGAGTTTTTGGATAGGAGTTCATACAATCTCGCAGAGAACGGCTCTCCCGCATGGATGTATACCTTAAATCCATACATTACCTCCTGCATCGCTTCGATTTCAAGATACTGAAGCAATCTTGAAGGTGTTGCAACGTAAACGTTTGCACCGCTCCTGCGTATAAGGTCCATCATCTCAATTGGATCCTTATACTCTGTATCATTTGCAAATACCATTGGAACTCCATTCAATAGGGACCCCATCAATTCCTGTTGGAATACGTCAAATGCAACGGTTGTAGTAGACAATACCTTATAATCCTCTTTTTCAAGATTGTGGACCAGTTCATAAGTACATACGTTTCTTGGATCAGGATATACGAAGTTTGCAATGTTTCCATGTTCAAGAATTACTCCTTTTGGAAGTCCTGTTGAACCGGAGGTGTAGATAAGGTAAGCCATATTGCTGCCTGATACATCAGGGTCAGGATTGGAAGTGTCTTCCTCTTTAAGCAATTCATTAATATCCAATAGGTTTTCACTGTAATCACTTAAATTGATGCCCTTTTTCTCAATTACATCATCAATAATAATGTATTTTGATTCACTGTCAGTCAGCACATGTTCTATCCTCTCTGAAGGATATTCTGAATCCACCGGAATGAATGCAGCACCGGATTTTAAGATACCGAATGCAGATGCGATTACATTGCTGTTTCTGTTTAGAATGAACATCACCCGATCTTCAGGACCGACTCCTTTTTTGATGAGGGCATGAGCAATTCTATTTGCCTTTTCGTTTAATTCGGCATATGTGAACTCACCATCTGTTGCATATAATACAACCCTGTCAGGATGCAATTCAACCTGATTCTCAAATATCTTGTTTAATCTGTCTTCAGGAATTTCATCATATTCAAAATCGTCAACACCCCAATCATCATTTTCAATGATTGAAATATCGCTCATCAAAGTATTTTCATCGAATGTCTGGAATTTGTTTAGGACAATTCTAATAGAATCAAGCAATGTGTCAATTAAAGATTCTGAGTATAGCTGGTCATTGTATTCACAGAAAATTCTGTATTGATTGTCGACTTCAACTACATTGATGTTTATCTTGAATTTCAATCCGTCATAGTCAATTGACTGTCTTTCAACATTCATGCCGGCAATTTCAATGTCCTCTATGATTTTTCCATGATAAGCATAGAATATTTCCGGAGCGATGTCGAATTCATTTGATATTTCTGTTAAAGGATAAGATGAATATGCCAATACGTTGAGCCATTCATGGTTTATGTATTCAAGATATTCCTTAAGTGTTGACTGTGAGTTTAATTTCAATGCCAACGGCAATGTCTTAACCATCATTGCCAATGTTTTTTGCTGATTAGGATTGAATCTTCCGTTAGTGATTGTTGCAATTAATGTATCCCTGTTGAAAACGAATTTGTTTATTACAAATGAAGTTGCTGCCAAAAACAGATTATTCTGACTGATGCTTGATTTGGAACAGAATCCGTCAACGGCAGTCTTGTCAATGAAAATGTCTCTCATTGCAGATTTACCATCTGACTCATCACCGTTGATGTCCTGAGCAATCAATGTTGCATTATCAAATTCCTTTATTTTGTTTGAAAAGAACAATTCAGCTTCCTTATAGAGGGTTGACTGTTTAACCTTG
>NZ_CACXXB010000053.1 GCF_902771435.1 uncultured Methanobrevibacter sp.
CCTAAAGAAGGCAGTGAAAATTCCATGGAAAGTATGGTTGCAGAATGCAGAAACATAACAATAAGCGCATGCCAAAGAGCTTTAAATATTGGTCTTCCATCATTTATCATTGAACAGGAACACATTGCTCAACAAACAGCAAACCCGGAATGGGCTGGTGCATGTACCCAGGCACAAGTGGAAGTTCTAGAAAAGTTCCATGACGAATATGGAATTAAGGTAGCCCTTAAAGCAACCCCTGCAGACATAAGGGATGAAGAAAAAGGCTCAAACTATAGAACTTCAGAACAATACCAAAATGTGATGGAATCCATCGAACAATGCTGTGAAAATGGTGCATCAATAATATGTATTGAAACTACCGGAGGAAAATCTGTTTCAGATTACGGTATTTCAAGAGGAGATCCAAGAGCAATACTATTTGGTATTGGTGTTTTAGGAAGCATAGATATGGAATTCATGTGGGAAGAGATTGTAAAAATCTGTAACAAGCACAAAGTAATTCCCGGAGGAGACACCAACTGTTCACAATCCAATACTGCAATGTTTTTAGCTGGAGGATTGCTTGACAAAGATTGTTCACATACCTTAGCGGCAATTGCAAGAGGAATTGGTGGAGCAAACAGTTTAGTTGCTGTTGAATGTGGTGCAAAAGGACCTTTAAAAGATTGCGGATATGAAAATCCAATAGTCAAATCCATCAGTGGAGTCCCAATTGCAACAGAAGGTAAAAATGCAGTTTGTGCACACTCAGACCTGATGGGTAACCTGATTGCAGGAATCTGTGATTGCTGGAGTAATGAATCCGTTTACCACAGAGAAGAAATGGGCGGAACAACTCCAGAAGTATGGCTTCAGGCAACTGGATTTGAAGCTGCATTAATGAATACAGCAATCCAAACTGGTGAAGATAAAACTTTAAGAGATTTGTACACTCTAACTGACAAATACAGAGACCCGCAGGCATTAATATTGGCATATGACAATGCATATAGAATAGGTGAAGCGATAGTAGAATACGGAGACGATCCATATCAAAGAAGCATTGCAGCTGCATTGGAAGTTGGAAAAATCATTACTGAAGCAGTTGAAGCTAAAAAGATACAGTTAACAAGATTTGAACAAGACAGCTTAAATAGCGCAATTAGAACATTTAATAAATTGCCAGATGACTCATCTAAATTTATTAAACGTAGCGTAAGAAGATACGGTCGTAAAGTTGAAGATTTCGACCCTAAAAATTATGAATTATAAGAGGGATTGAAATGAGTTATAAAGATTTGGAAGATAAAATAACACAAGATAAAATTGCTATTCGATACAATGTTGTCGCTGAAGGAGCTGCAATGAAAGCAGAAGACTATCCTGAAGTAAAAGAAATTTTACCAACAGAAGAACCATTCAGAAAAATAGCTTTAGAAATACTATACGAAGATAAGATTAACGCATTGAAAGATGTCAAAAAATCCCTTGAGGAAGGTTATTCCCCAATCGAATTAATCAATAATGCATTAATGAAAGGAATCGATGCAGTGAGCACATTATATACAAAAGGAGTTTATTTCTTGCCTGATTTGATGCTTGCTGGAGATGCAATGATGGAAAGTGTTAAGGAATGTGAAAAGGTTCTTGGTCGCAAAAGTGATACAAAAGGAACTGTAGTATGTTTTGTAGCTGAAGGAGATCCCCATGACATAGGTAAAAACTTGATTTTAATGTTTTTAAGAGCAGGAGGATTTGAGGCTATTGATTTAGGACGTGATGTTGCAGCACAAAGAGTTGTTGAAGCAGTTAAAGAATACGATCCATTATTCATGACAGGTACAGCACTCATGACCACAACAATGACCGCATTCCCTAAAGTTGTCGAAGCGCTTAAGGAAGCAGGTCTTGAAGTTCCGGCTATCGGATGTGGTGGTGGAGCAGTCAGAAAAGATTACGTTGAAACAATGGACATGACAGTTTATGGTGTTGAAGCATACCACACACCAAAATTAGCGGACGCTATACTAACTGACAATAAGAATTGGGAAGATTTAAGAAAAGAATATAGTGATATTGTCGGAGAGTTCGTATCAGAATATGCAAGCTAAGATAATATGGCAGAACATACTGGAATTGCAATAGATATTGGAACAAGTGGTATCAGAGCCCAAAGCTATGATTTAACCACTGAAAAAACAATATCTACAGCAATCACTTTAAGACATCCTTTACCTGGTGCAAATGTAATTGACCATTTGCATTTTGCTATTGATATTGGGCAGAATCAAGCCCATAAATTATTAATTAATGCAATTAATAAAGTCATTAACAGTTTAGATGTTAACAATGTTGAAAGATTATCAGTTTGTGGGAATCCAATTCAATTATCTCTTTTCAACAATATTGAAATAAGAGATTTGGCTTATTGGGGAAAAAATGCACTGAAAAATCAAAACATCACACCCCCTTCCAGAAAATCCAAAAAGATAAATGCATCTGAAATTGGATTAGACGTTCCTCCAAATACCTACGTTTATATCCCTCCTGCAATTAAGCATGAAATCGGAGCGGACGCACTGGCAATGCTTTATAAATCAGGAGCTCTTGATAAGGATGAGGATTCATTGATAATTGATTTTGGAACAAATGCCGAAATGGCATTGATTGTAGAAGGAGAAATTTACACCGCTTCAGCAGCTGCAGGACCTGCAATTGAAGGTCAGACAATTGAAAAAGGAAGATTGGCTTCCCCAAATACAATTTGTGATATTGCAAAGGAAGGCAATAATTGGAGAATGAAAATCCTTGATGATGATTTGCTTGTTCAAAATGGAGATTTGATAAATCCACTCAATGGAGATTCCATTGAAAAAAGTGACATGACCGCTTGTGGAATAACAGGAACCGGTGTAATTGCAGCATTCTGCCTTGGAATAGAAGATGGAATCATTGAAAACGGGAAAATCAAAGAAAAAATCTACCTTCAGGATGACATTTATTTAACTGAAAACGATATAAACAATATAGGGAAAGCCTTGGGCGCTTTCAAAGCTGCTGAATTGACTTTAGCTGAAAGTTCGGATATTTATTTGGATGAAATTGATTCAGTTTATATGGCTGGAGCATCAGGATTTTATGTTGATGCATTGAAGTCTATGAAAATAGGTCAGATTCCACCATCTTCAACAGAAGTATTCCAAATTGGAAATACTTCCCTTGCAATGGCTAAAGACATTGTTTTGAATCCGCAACTTCTTGATGAACTGCAACAGATAGCTGACGATATTGAAAACAATCATATAATGCTTGCCACTTCAGAAATTTTTGAAAAGATATATTCACTGGAATTGGCGATTTATGAAGAGGGATTGCCCTTTGAAAAGTATGAGGAATGGCTTTCAAAATATGGATATCAGGAAATGCCTCCCCTTGAAGAAAACCCCCAAATTCATAAATTATTTGAAAAGGACATATCCGATGCTGGAGATAAACCCATTAAAAGCATTGACATTTCTAATACCATGAAAACAACATTTGATGATTGCATTTCATGCATGGAATGTGTGAATAATTGTCCGGAAAATGCATTATCCTTAAAGAAAAATGAATTCAGTTTAAGAAGCGATTTGTGTTCAGGACTTGGATGCTTAAGATGTGTCAGAAACTGCAAACAGAATGTATTTAAATACAATCAATTTTACAAAAAAAGTGATAAAAATGAATTATAAAGAAAACCTTAAAAACGCACTTACAGGACAAACAGTTGAAAGAAAACCATTTGTAAGTGTAACTCAACTCGGAACAATAGATGCAATGAACCATTATGGACTAAAATGGCCAGATGCACACAAAGATGCCAATCAAATGGCAACACTTGCAAGCTCTTTATATGAACTTGCAGGACTTGAATGTGCAAGATTGCCATTCTGCCTAACTGTAGAAGCAGAAGCATTGGGATGTGATGTTAATCTCGGAAGTAACGAAAGGGTTCCAGAGGTTGAAATCTCACCATTTGAATATGCTGATGATATTGAAGCTACAGATGATTTTACAAAAAGAGGAAGAATACCTGTTGTTTTAGAAGCAATTGATATCTTAAAAGAAAAATATGAAGAATTACCAATAATTGTTGGAATTACCGGCCCATTCACATTAACAGGACATCTGCTTGGAATTGAAAATCTTGTAAGATATATGAAAACAGACATCGAAGAAGTGGAAATAGCAGTTGAAAACTGTGTTGATGTGAGCATGGACTACATTGAAGAAATCCAAAATCACGGAGCAGATGTAATATGTGTTAACGAACCAACTGCATCTCCAGAATTAATAGCACCTGATGATTTTAAATCATTGATTAAACCTAATCTTGAAGATTTGGCCGATTACATTGAAGTATTAAAAGTATTGCACATCTGCGGATCCACACAGCCAATTATTAAAGATATGGCAACCTGTGGATTTGATGGAATCAGTGTTGAAGAGGCTGTTGACATTCCTCAAGCACAAAAAGAAATAATCGAAGACAATTGTGTTATCCTTGGAAATATTTCAACTTCAAAAACATTGCTCAGCGGCAATTCAGATGAAGTTAAAGGAGATGTCAAAAAAGCGATTGATGATGGAATCGACATTCTGGCTCCAAGTTGCGGAATTGCTCCAAATACCCCATTAGATAACATTAAAGCTGCAATCAGCGAACGAAATGAATATTTTAATCTTTAATATTGAATGAAACAAATATTGTTGCAATGGAAGAATCTTGGCCAAAGCCATATTCTTCTTTTAAATATTCATCGCTTGGCGTTGACGGAGATGATGAGATAACCTCAGACACATTACTGAAATTATCCAATTCAGGAAAAGGCACAGCAGGCAAAATAAAGTACTCATTGCCCTTTTCCAAATTATGATTATGCAGAACATCCTTGAATATTATGAAATCATCACTTAAGAACTGAACGTCCTCATCATCCATATATTCTTCTTTTTGAGAATCAGTGAAAATATCATGACCCAAAACTTCCCCATCAAACATCAAAAGTAATGTCGGTGTTGGTGGCGGTCTGAAAAATCCTTTTTTAAAAATAACCAATGAAACATCCCTTTTAAAGCATTCCTGAATACCTTTATTGAAAAGAGGAATCAATTCTTCCTTACGTTGGGATTCAAAATCAATGACTTTTAAAATATTTTCAGGAGTTAATCTTTCGACACGAATAACCCCATCCAAATTCGACAATAATCCAATAATTTCCTGCATGACAATTACCTTATGCAATCCGGGCAAATTCCCAGATATGGTGCTACAGCTTTCTTAATATCTGAAGACACTTTATTTACACCATTATTAGCATCAATTATCTCACATGCATAATTTTCAGCCAATTTTAAATAGTTTTCTTTAACACCAGTCAAAAAAGTTTCATTTTCAAAAGTATCCTTACCAGAGGTTCTTGCAACTGATTTGGCAACATCCAAATCCAACAATAACAACAAATCAGGTTTTTTAGCATATTTGTTAAGAACTTCAATCCAATCGGCAGGTTCCTGATATGCCAGTGAAGATATGAAAGACCTGTCTGAAATAATTATTTTAGATTTGTCTTCCAGCTTATCCATTATCAACATTCTGTCAGCTGCAAAAAGCAAACCCAAAGTTTTTTGGACATGGTCAGTAGTTGCATCAGGGCGTTGCAAAATTCTTCGAATCAATTTTCCTACTTCAGAATCAGTTGGTTCAACCAATGTCTCCACCCTAAATCCATTAGCCTCAAGCCATTCTTTCAACATTCCAATTTGAGTTGATTTTCCAGCACCATCTATTCCTTCAAAAACTATATACATAAAATAGAATATGTTTTAATTTAATATATAATTAATTCCAAAGATATTAATGATAAATTATAGCAAGGTGTATTTATAAAATGGTTTTAGAAGAATTATTAGCTCCAGCAGGTTCACCAGAAGTGCTGACAATCGCAATCAATGCAGGTGCTGATGCAGTTTATATCGCTGGACAGAATTATGGTGCTAGAGCATATGCTAAAAACTTTACAATGGAAGAAATTGAAAAGGCAGTTGAATATGCTCACTTAAACGGCAGCAAAATA
>NZ_CACXXB010000054.1 GCF_902771435.1 uncultured Methanobrevibacter sp.
GATTCTAATGATTTTTTTACTTCTTCTAACATTGTATCACACAAAAATTATAAAACATTTATTAGATATAAATATAACTTAATACAATTATATAATTTTGCTAATATAAAATATTATTAAGAGTGATTAAAATGGCAATGCTCGGAAGTTTAGGAGAAAATCTTACTAATACGATGAAAAAATTAGTAGGGATGTCTGTCATTGATAAAAAGACAATTAAAGAAGTTGTAAAAGACATACAACGTGCCTTAATTCAATCTGACGTTAACATTAAACTAGTTTTAGAATTATCAAAAAAAATCGAATCAAGAGCTCTTGAAGAGGAACCTCCAAAGGGTATCACTCCAAGAGAACATGTTATAACTATCATTTATGAAGAGATGGTAAACCTGCTTGGAAGCGAAGCCGCAGGCCTGCTTGGAAGCGAAGCCGCAGGCTTGGACATCAACGAAAAGCCATACAAAATTCTATTTTTAGGGCTTCAGGGTTCCGGTAAAACAACCACCATCGGAAAATTATGCAGATACCTTCAAAAAAAGGGTTTCAACCCTGCCGTTGTCTGTACAGACACATGGAGGCCTGCAGCATATGAGCAGTTAAAACAGCTCACAGAAGAGATGGACGTTCCGCTGTACGGAGATCCTAACAATAAGGACGCCCTTGATTTGGCCAGAAAAGGTCTGCAGGAATTCAAAAACAGAAAGGTTATCATTTTCGATACTGCAGGTAGGCACAAGAATGAAGAGGACCTTATTGCTGAGATGGATCAGCTGGACGATATAATCGAGCCGACCGAAGCTATTCTTGTTATTGACGGAACCATCGGTCAGCAGGCAGGTGAACAGGCAAGGGCATTTTCACAGGCAACCGACATCGGTTCAATCATCATTACCAAACTTGACGGTTCAGCCAAGGGTGGGGGTGCGATGTCTGCTGTTGCAGAAACAGGAGCTCCTATCAAGTTCATCGGTACCGGTGAGAGAATCGACGACTTTGAACTCTTCGACCCTCAAAGGTTCATTTCAAGACTTCTCGGTATGGGAGATATCCAGTCCCTTATAGAAAAGGCTGAAGAAAACATCGACGAGGACATTGCCGAAAAGACCATGAACAACATGCTTACTGGTAAGTTCACCCTGATGGACATGAAAAACCAGTTTGAGATGATGAACAAGATGGGTCCTATGCAGCAGGTGCTCAACATGATTCCCGGCATGGGAAACAAGATTTCCAAGGAAGCCTCCAAGATGACCGAAGACAAGATTGACGCCTATAAAATCATGATGTCTTCAATGACCGAAGAGGAAATGCTCAATCCGAAAATCATCAAGCAGTCACGTATTCAAAGAATCGCTAGAGGTTCTGGTGTTGATGAAACAGAAGTAAAAGAGCTTTTGAAATATTACAACAACACCAAAAAGACCATGAAGGGAATCGGAAAACGTGGCGGCCGTTTAGGCGGCGGAGCAATGAACCGTATGATGGGACAATTCATGAACAGATAGCATGTTGGAATTAGCTAAACAAATCCTGGATGAATGCGACGGCAAAATCTGCAAAAATTGTCTCGGCCGCAAACTGTCCAAAACAGTAGAGGGTTCAAACAATATAGAAAGGGCAGACAAGGTCACAAGTGAACTTGGAATAACTTTGGACGGGGAATGCATAGTCTGCGACAACCTATTTGACAAGCTCAACGACGATTTATATAAAAAGATTGACGATAAGATCAATCAGCTTGAAGTCGAGTTCGACACATTTCTTGTAGGTTCCAAAATAAGCAAGGACATTCAGAAGCGCGATGAGGAGCTTTCTGAAAAGTTCGATTTGAACGTTGAAACCATAAAAAAGGAAGTTAACAGACTAATCGGTCTTGGAATTTGGGAAATCTATGGCAAGGAAGCTGAATTCGAAAGCCAGGACATTGTATTTAACGTTGATTTAATTAAAGAGCCTAAGGTAAGAATCCAAATCAATCCGCTGTATGTTGAAGGAAAGTACAACAAACTGAAGCGAGGAATACCTCAGACAAAATGGCCTTGCACAAAATGCAAGGGAAGAGGATGCGAAGAGTGCAATTTCACAGGCAAGCAGTATCCCGAGTCAGTTGAAGAACTGATTTCCGAGCACTTTTTAAAACTGACAAAGGGAAGGGAAGCAAAATTCCATGGTGCAGGCCGTGAAGACATTGACGTTTTGATGCTGGGTTCGGGAAGGCCATTCGTTTTGGAAATCAAGGAACCGAAAATAAGAAAACTTGATTTGCCGACTCTAGAAGAGAAAATAAATAAGATTAATGAGGGAAAAACCTCATATCACAATCTGCATGTCTGTGAGAGAAGAAGAAAAGCGGAAATAAAGCAATCCTCTCCGGACGCTTATAAGATTTACAATGCACTTGTCAAATGCGACGGTGCCTTTGATGAAAACAAGCTTGAAGAGCTAACACAATTAAATGAAATTCATCAGCAGACTCCATTGAGGGTTTTAAGGCGTCGGGCCGATAAGGTGCGTATAAAGCACGTGCTTGACCTGTCATATGAAATCATTGACGAGTCTTCATTCAACATGAGAATCAAAACCGAAGGCGGACTGTATATCAAGGAACTGATTTCAGGTGATGACGGAAGAAGCCAGCCAAATGTCAGTGATATTTTAGGCGTAAAGGCAATCTGCGAGAAATTGGATGTAATTGAAGTAAGTGAGAAGTAGGTATTATGGGAGACGAATTTACACATTTAACAGAAAGTGGAGTCCACATGGTTGAAGTTGGCGGAAAGCCGGATCAAAAAAGAAGAGCTATTGCAAGCGGAAGTATTTTTTTAGATGAAAATACCGTTGCAATGATTCAAAACGAAGAAATCAAGAAAGGTAATGTTTTAACAACCGCTCAAATTGCTGGAATTCAGGCAGTAAAGAATACCTCTTCAATAATTCCTCTCTGCCATCCGTTGGCCCTGACAGGTATAGAACTTGATTTTGAAGTAAAAACAGATGAAATCATAGCTACCTGCGCCGTCAATACTTTAGGCAAAACAGGTGTTGAAATGGAAGCGATAACCGGTGTAAGTGTAGCTTTGCTTACAGTATGGGATATGGTAAAGGCTGTTGAAAAGGATGATGACGGACAATATCCGGATACCAGAATCAGCGATATCAAAGTTATCAAAAAAGAAAAAATCTAACCTTTATATACTATGAAAAAAATAGATATATACAATTATTTTATATTAATTAACTTAATGGGAGATTACTATGTCAAAAAAAGATAACAAGATTTCCATGCCTCAGACAGGTGCTGGATTAGTAAGATATTTTGATGAAGAAAGTGTAGGTCCAAAACTTTTTAGTCGCTACTGTTATTGTAGCTATACTTTGTTTCGTTTTAAGATATTCCGCTTAAAATTATTGTTTTTTAAAAAAACAATACCACTTTTTTTTATTTTTCAGATAATATGCTAACTAAAAGAATTATTCCTTGTCTAGATTGTGACTTGCAGGTTCCAGAAGGACGTGTCGTTAAGGGAGTGGAATTTAAGGAAATTAAATATGCAGGAAACCCTGTAGACCTTGCCACACGCTATTATGAGGAAGGTGCAGATGAGGTTGTAGTTTTAGACATCACAGCTTCTCATGAAAGAAGAGCCACCATGGCAGACGTAATAGACAGATTGACAGAAAACGTTTTCATGCCGATTTGTGTAGGTGGAGGAATAAGAAAAGTTGACGATTACATTAAAATGCTTAAGGCCGGAGCAGACAAATGCTCAACAAACACTGCGGCAATCAAAAATCCGGAGCTTTTGACAGAAGCCTCAAAGGTTGTTGGTTCACAGGCAGTCGTGATTGGAATCGATGCCAAAAGAAGATATGTTTCACATCCCGACGATGCGCCGGACAAGACAGTCATAGAAACCGATAAGGGCTATTGCTGGTTTGATACAAGTATTTACGGAGGACGTGAATTTACAGGCATTGACGCAATCCAATGGGCTTTAAAATGTCAGGATTTGGGTGCCGGTGAGATTCTTTTAACCAGTATGGACGGTGACGGAACCCAAAACGGATATGACATTGAGCTTAACAGGGCAATCAATGATGCTGTCGACATTCCTGTCATAGCAAGCGGAGGCGTCGGCGAGCCGAAACATATTCTGGAAGTCTTTGAAAAGACCGATGTTTCAGCAGCTCTTGCAGCAAGCATATTTCATTTTAACCAGTATTCAATAGGCACAGTTAAAGAATACCTGAAGGAGAATAATGTGGCTGTTCGCTTATGATTATCGAAACCCCTATTGATTTGGAATTAACTCAAATGTCCGGTCAGACCTCACAGCCTCCATGGAGTGAAGTTGACGGTACTTTTTCTAATGTTGTTGATGTTAATGATAATCCTGTTATTTTCAATGTCAGGCAATGCGGTGAATTTTTGGATTTCAATTATGCGGGGGATGTTTCAGACAGGCAGGCTATTGATAAGCTGAATTACATTTTTGATTTGGATTTTGATTTGGATAAATTCTACAAGTATCTGGGAAATCATGCTGAATTGGCGCAAATGCCTGAGTTCTGCAATGGTTTGAGACTCTTTTTGGCAAGCGATCCCTTTGAATGCATAATCTCGTCAATATGCTCTGCAAACAATTCAATCAAAAGATGGACCAAATCGATTTGCCGGATAAAAGAGAACTGGGGAGATAGGCTCGCCAATTACTATACTTTTCCTAAAAGCAACGATTTATTAAAAGTATACTTGGATGATGAGGATGAATTTAATTCATCAGATATTCAGGATATTTCAATGTGCACAAATAATCTCAAAAGTTGCGGTGTAGGATATAGAGCACCATACATGAGAAGGGCATCCGAGATGTTTACAGACGAAATTGACCTCTGCGAAATTTTCAACATGGGCTATGATGAAGCCTTTGAAACAATACTTGAAGTTCCGGGAGTCGGTCCGAAAGTGGCAGACTGCATATTGCTTTACGGATTCAACTTTAGGGAAGCTTTCCCATCGGATGTATGGATAAAAAGAATCGTTTCCCATTTATATTTCGATGGAAAGGATATAAGCGTTGCCAAAGTTCGCGATTTTGGAATGGAAGAGTTCGGCAAAAATGCAGGTTATGTTCAGCTTTACATGTTCCATTATGCAAGAATGAGCGGACTGATGAAAAAATTGAAATGAACTAATATGGCTATTTTTTAAAAATCAGACATTCGAGAAATCGGCACTAACCGGATGACATTATTAAAAAACCTAATTTAATTTTTTTACTTTCAAATTCGTTATATATTAAGTATAGTTACTAACCAAACTTTTATTATAGATGGCTGACAAATAATAAATTATGTCAGGAAAATCTAAAATTAATGTTTTTAACAAAATGACAAAAACTGCTTTAGATGAAGAAATAAGTGCTTATGTGGCTTATCATAGGTACTATCAGAGGTTAATTGCAGTTAAAATAGTTAGTGAAGGAAATACAATTGCAGATGCTGCAAATATATTGGGAAAATCCTATCAAACAGTCCACAGATGGATAAAAACTTGCGAATCTGAAGGATTAGAAGGATTAAAACCATCATTTGGCGGAGGGAGGCCATCAAAATTAAATTATGATCAATTGATTGAATTAGATAAAATCATTGAAGAAACACCAAATATGTCAATGAAAGATGTACATCTTCTTGTTAATGAAAAATTTAATGTAGATTATAGTTTAAAGCAAATAGGAAAAATTGTGAGGAAATTAGGATACAATTACAGTAAAGCATATCCTAAATTTTCGAAATCTCCTGAAGATGCAGAAGAACAGCTAAAAAAAACTTAGAAGAACACAATTTATCTTCAAAAGATATTATTGTCTTATTTGATGAAGCATCCTTCCAAAATGAACCCTACACTCAAAAATCATTATATAAAAAAGGAACAAAACACACACAAACTGTAAATCCTTACAAATTTAAAATCAATGCCACAGGATCCTTAGCAATTAATGGAAATTCAACCATCACAATCACAAATTCTTCAACAGCACCAGAAATAGCAATAGCTCTCTTAGAATTAAGATGTGCTAATACAAAAAACAAAAATACAGTAAAATTATTAAATAAAATAATCGAAGAAGTTAACTTAACTGATGAAGAAATAGATGAATTTTAATGGAAAACAATGAAAATAACAAAGTTTTCACAGAAAAAATAATAAAAACAATTGAAAAATATAAAGATGATACGACCTCAACAATTGTTAGAATCATCGGAAAACACTGCAATCGAGAATTAATCAATAAAGAAGAGAAATAAGAAGAAAAATAACCTTAAATCTACTGGAAAAAGAAAACATAATAACAAAAATACAAACCGAACAAAGAATATGTTTAATCTTAGATAATTACAGCGTTCACAAGTCTGCATTCATCAAAAAAATAGCACTACATCTCAATATTGCATTAATATACCTTCCACCATACTCCCCACATCTAAATCCAATAGAACAAATATGGAGACAAATAAAACGAGAAATTAAACATTATTATCTAGAATCAAGAGAATTTTTACAAGAATTAACAATAAAAACCTACAATAAATCGATTTCTGGAACGAAAGTTTATGACAAATGACTCGAAACATTTATAACAAAAGTTTGGTAACTAACTATAATATTTGAATTACTCTGTAAATGTTGTATAATACATCTTTGAGTTTAGTTTCTTTATTTTGGAGTTTTGTGCTTCTGCTACAGTTTTTTCCGTTGAATCTTCTTTTAATTTTTAACATAAATAAACAATAAATATTGATATTCACTTAAATTTTGACAGGGTTTCTACAAGGTTAATATTTATATTAATAAAGAACAAAATCTCTAGTAATGAATGAAAAAATTGATTTGGTTTCACAACCTAAAAAAACTTTTTGGAAATTGAGTATACCAATAATAGCATTTTGTCTTTTTGATTCAATTTATGGTATTGTTGATATGGCATGGGTAACACAAATAAACATTCATGCTTCTTTTGCAGTGGGTATTTCAATTCCTTTTGTTTCTCTTATATTTTCATTCGGCGATTCACTTGGACGGGGTACTAATTCCCTGATATCCCGTTATATTGGGTTTGGCGATTATGAAAGTGGATATAATACACTAATTCATGGAATCATCATTACCAATATAATATGGATCATTATATTATTTTGTGCTGTATTTGCTCAGGAAATAATATATAGTATAAACCCTGCTGATTCATATCTTTTAGCTATGGATTATTTGATGCCACTTCTAACTTTTGCATATGTATTCATGTTTGTTAATTTTTTCTCTGAAACTTTACAGGCAGAAGGAAATTCAAGAATTCCAACCATATTCATAATATCATCGAATATTCTAAATATAATATTGGATCCTATTTTTATTTTTAATTTGAATTTAGGAGTTAAAGGAGCAGCATATGCTACTGTTTTATCTTCATCAATTCCGTTTATAGTTTTCGTATTAATGTATCTGCTTGGAAGAACAAAAATTCCCTTATCTAGAAAATACTTTAAGCTCCGCCCATACATACTTATTGAAATTTGCAAGGTTGCCTTTCCTAATTTCCTGGATGAGGGATTATGGACCTTCACATCATCATTTATCAATGGCATATTGACAGTGACAATGGGACCTGTTGGACCGGTGATTTATTCTGCATCAAATAAACTTAAAACTTTATTGAATTCACCTGTTAGGGGTTTTGGTAGGGCATTAATGAGTGTTACAGGGCATTTATTCGGTGCACATGAATTCGATGAATTATATGAAATGTATAAATACACACTTAAAGTATCTGTTATAACAACAATTGTTGTGATGATTGCATTCATATTTTTGCGCGAGTATGCATTTAGCATTTTTTCCATTAAAGGAATGCAGACAGAAATATTATGGATAGCAATTCTTGGGACAGTCATAATGATTTCACTTCCGTTTACCATTGTCTCTTCAAAAATGTTGGACGGTTTTGGAAAAAGTATGTATTCACTGTTTTTCATTTTCATAAAGCTTTGTGTGCAATGCGGTTTAATATATGTATTGAATATGTATCATATCAACCACTGTGTCTTGATTGGAGTAACTGTTTCCGAAGTACTGTCTGCGATTATATTTTATGCATTCTTAAGATACTTATTCAAGAATTTTAATGAAAAATACGAAAATGAAGATGTCGTTAAAACGTTCAATTCCGATGATGAAACTGAATCTTTAAAAGAGCATGCAGAAATCAAAGATGATGGAGCGGAAAAAAATAAGACTTTAAGAAAAATACTGTTAAATGGGGCATTAATAGTCATGATAATCTTTGTGATATCGATTATACTTTCACTTATTTCAATTAATGATCCTTTAATAGTCATAAGTGGAATAATCGGTTTGATTATCTTTACACTCAGCATCTTTCTAATAACAAGATTAGATAAGCCTATAATTTCTTTAATTGGAGTTATTGTCTCTGCCGTCATACTTTTCACATTCATGCATAGTTATGGCAATAGATTCATTCAGTGGTTTATCATTGCTGGGGCTTTAATGGCGTTTATTTTCATAATTCTAAAAAGAAAATGAACCTTGTAGAAACACTCATTTAAAATATCTGAATTGCTCTGAAATGTTATATAATACATCTTTGAGTTTAGTTTCTTTATTTTGAAGTTTTGTCGTTCTGCTACAGTTTACTCCGTTGAATCTTCTTTTTATTAGAGGTATAACACTTTCCACGCTTAAAATTAAAATCCATGCATTGCGAAGAACAAATTTGAGTGCAAAATAAAAAGAACAGAAACATGTTAAAATCAAAAACAAAGAGAAAAAATCAATTATTTAATAAAAATAAATAATAAACATCGATATTCACTTAAATTTTGACAGGGTTTCTACAAGGTTAGAATTATAATGTTTTGACAATAATTTTTAATTAGATTGTTGAATAGACATTATATTGAAGATGTAATTAATAAGGATGATAAAATGGATATTGATTTGACGGATATCGGAATTGAGGAAGGACAGAAATATGAGGGGATTTACACTACCATGAGCAAGGACGGTGTAAAAAATGCAGCGCCAATAGGAATTGTATGCAATGGCAAAGACAAACTTGGATGCAGATTATTTGTCGGCACTCAAACCCTGAAAAACATTATGGAAACACGCAGATATGTTGTAAATATCACTTTTGATCCTATAAATTTCGTAAATTCAACCATCGGAAACCTGGATATTGAAGAGTTTACAGATGATGATGACATTGCAATATTGAAAAATGCAGAAGCATATGTCATTTGTGATGTTACAGA
>NZ_CACXXB010000055.1 GCF_902771435.1 uncultured Methanobrevibacter sp.
GCATTAATAGCTAGATTAAACAGTCTGTTTCCGTAATCTTCATCAATATAAACGCCGTTTTCTTCAACGTCCAGTGCACCTTCTTCAATGTTAGGGTCATCTCTGCGTGCCTGTGTGAATCCATGTAGGCCAACTTCCTCATATTCATGGACATTTGCCTGATTTTCAAGTTCGTTCTCATTGACAATGCCTAAGACTTTTGCCATGGAAAGTTCGCCGCTTCCTCCGTGTGGGCCTTCTGATGAGATTACCTTATTGTTGAAGGTAATGGATAGGCCTGTCTTGTCCTCAATGTCCCACAGTTCGGCCACAAGCGGAATATTTCCTCCGTGAGCATTAACGATGACGACCTTTTCAATGTCCAGGAATTTCTTTGCAGAATTAAGTGTGCTGATAACATTCTCTTTCAGTTCTTCAAGGGAAACGTGCACTCCGTGGTCGATTGTGTCCAGTTCGTATGCAGGAAAGATTATTCCTAAAAATTTTGCTCCGCTTAGAAGTGATGCCTGAAATGCGATGTGTGCACCGATCTTTGCATCGGTGTCGATTGGCAATGCAGGACCATGGTTTTCCAGGTGTGATCCGAGTGCTATTATTCCGATTTTGTGAACTTGTGGGTCTTTGATTTTTCCTGCTCTGTATCTCAGTTCTGCCATATCATCACCATCATATTTCAAAGTTCCAGATATCGTCGCCTACATAATGTTTGGTTTCAACGGCTTTTCCTGAATCGTTTGCAACCATTTCTTCTCCGCTGATTAGACTTACTCCAATAGCCAGCGGTTTTCCGTGGGTTTCATCAATGATAAGTACGATGTCTCCCTCTTCAACTCCTTCTGATGTTGCCACGATTCCGGGACTCATGATGTCTGCACCATTGCTTACGAATCTTATGGCTCCCATATCAACGGTCACTGTTTTTGCTTCAATCTGATTGGCTAAAGCTGCTTTCAGTGTTGGGAACGGCTTGTCATCAATGATTATGATGTACGGTTCACCGTCCACTAAAATGAATGAATTAGGTTCCGCTTCAAGTATTTCAACGTTCTTTTTGCCTTCAAGCAAACTGCTGTATTCGCCCAATTCAGCTTTTATCGCCTTGATTTTTTTCTTTTTTAAGAAATTTCTTTTTTTAACTTTTATAGCCATGTTGTATCCCACAATATATTAATGAATAATATTTTGTATTTTCAATAAATAAACCTATTTGTTGGCTCTCAGGAATACGTCATTGTAATCTATTTCTTCCCCCAGTCCTGCCTTCATCAGCGGCTGGTCTTTCCATGCGTATTGCGTTATTGTATGTGCGTTGTTGTCCCTCAGCGCTTCAATGCATGAATTGATTACGACGAGTTCATCTGAATCGAATTTTGGAAGGGGTATGACTGTCGGATAATATCTGTGGATGGTTCTGTTGTAATACGGTTCCTTTCTCATGAACAGCTGCTTTTTGGCTATAAGATTTTCTGTTATCCTTCTGAAATGCTTTGGCTTTATGCCCCGTTTGGATTTGATGTATGTTTCTTTGGTTAGATGGGTTCCGTAAATCTCGTAGAAATTAAAGTCAATGAAGTACATGATTGTGCAGAGCACAGTCTTTCCCAGATTGGGTTTGTTCATTGATCTGAACAGTATGTACATGATGAGGTTGATATATTTTTCTTCATTGATTTTCATTTTGTGGCCTGGTGATGGTTGGGTGATATTGGTTATGTTGGCGGTTTAATTTAAATGGAGTGGGAGAGCATTTGAAGACTAATTTAAATAGCAGTTCCATTAATTAATTAATATTGACATTATTTTTTCATTATTTGGGCCTAAAATAAGGTAACATTTATATAGTAGGTTAGTTATAGTTAATAGTATTAGTTTTAATTAGGTTTTGTCTTATCTTAACTTGATTATATTATGAATTTACTAATTCAAATTAAAAACTAAAAATTTTTGATAATATAAGGTGATATAATGAGCGGACAAAATGTTCAAAGACCACTTGACGCATTAGGAAAATCTGTTGACTCTCCAGTTTTAATAAAACTCAAAGGAGATCGTGAATTTAGAGGTATACTTAAGAGCTTTGATTTACACATGAACCTGGTTCTTAATGATGCAGAAGAGTTACAAGACGGAGAAGTAACTAGAAGACTCGGTGTTGTACTCATCAGAGGAGACAATATTGTTTATATTTCACCATAAATATTATTCAATACTTTATTCGATCATATATTCTAACTATTCTAGGGAGGTGTATCAATGTCTAAGGGAACTCCATCAATGGGTAAAAAGAATAAAAAGACCCATATCAGATGCAGAAGATGTGGTAGAAACACTTATCACATACGTAAAAAAGTCTGTGCTTCTTGCGGATTCGGTAAATCCAAAAAATTAAGAAGATACAGTTGGCAAAACAAAAAACCAACTACTAGACAAAGATTAGTATAAGTTGGTTAAAACCTTGAAGATTATTAAATTAATCTTCTCTCAAATCTATTTTTAAAGTTACTTTTCACTCACTGACCATTTTAAATACTATTTTTCAGATAAGCTTATATAACAATTTAGATTATATTATGTTTAGGAGGTCTTATATGACTGATTTGAATGATATTGCTCGTGAAAACGATGTGAATTTAGAAAACTGTGTTGTTTTTGTAAGAGGCAACGATGACATACTGGCTGTTGACATTTCCAATGCAGGAATCAGACAGAGAAGTGATGACACCATGGGATTCACATTTTCAATCGCTCCAAAAAAGGCATTGGAACTGGAAAAATACTTCAGCAAATTCGCAACCGGAGAAAAATTCTACTTTGACATTTCACAAACCGGTTACAGGCCCGTCTATTACAGGGGATTGTCTCCAATGACAAAAGAGGTGAGCAGTGAATATCATCCGAAATTCAACATAACTCTGTTTGCTCAGAAAGCTATTGTTGAGCCTGAAGATTCCTATTTTGCGCCGACCTGCGCCTGCTGTGAATTCTGCCACATTGATTAAGGGTATTGTCATGTTCAGCAATGAATTTTCAAACATCATTACATTAACCAAAATAAGAAATGATGAAAGCATTGAGATTGATTCAAGAAATGTTCACATCCGCCAGAACCAGAATGGTCTTATGGCCTTAAGCTATGTTGCGCCGATTTTTGATATAATGGATCTGGAGAAGTTCTTTGATGATTTGATCTCTTCTGAAATGCTGGCTCTTGACATTGGTGGAACCGGCAAGTCAAGAGTAAGCTATAGGGGTCTGGTTGATGGTAAGGGGAAAAATTTCCCTCAAAACATGGACCACAGGATTATTCTCCTGCAGAAGCCTAAATTCAATGATGACAGGGAGAATGTTCAGATTACAGGATTTTCGAAATTCAAGCCGAGAGGCAGAATTTCCTGATTTTTTTTTAAAACTCGTCTTCAACGGCATCCCATAAGTCAACCGCCCATCCCTGGCCGGCATCAATCACCATATCAAGCAGTCTTACCTTGCCGTTGCGGAATCTGAATAGTCTGTAGTCCTGCTGAGGTTTTTTTGCAGTTCCTTCCTTGTTGCAGTCAAGATATACTCCGTCGCTGTACTCGGCTTCAAAGTCGCCTGCCTGAACAAAGTCTCCGACAAGGGAAAATCCGTTTCTAACGCTTTTGTCAAGTTCTTCAACAGTTTTTAACCATCCGCCCTGTGCTCTGAATTTTATGTCGGGGTCGACTTTTGTTATTTCTTCTTTCCAATTTATTATCATGTTACCAAATCCTTGATTATAGTTTGGGTAGTTCTTATTTAAATGAAAAGAGGTAGAGCATTTGATGAGTAATATTTATAACTATTGTTATATAATAATTATATATAATTCAAATTGCATAAATATATAATGATAAAATATTTATGGTCTTAATATGGATTTATTTGAAAAATTTGGCATTGAAACGGATAATGAATTGTTGTATGTCATGGCATTCACCCATTCGTCATATGGTTCAAAACATGATTTGAATTATAATTATGAAAGATTGGAGTTTTTAGGCGATTCAGTTTTAAATCTGATCGTATCCAAATATCTGTATTGCAAATATCCCCAATATGAAGAGGGAAAACTAACAAAATTAAGGGCGAATTATGTATGTCAAAATGCATTGATTTATTACTCTCACGAGCTGAATTTAAGAGAATATATGAATATTGATGTTGAAGATTCGTTATTGACTGAACATGAAGTGCTCTCCATTACTGCAGACGTATTCGAATCATTTTTAGGAGCCATATTCCTGGATCAGGGAATAGAATTTGCAAGGGAATTCCTTGCTAAGCATATCTTCAAGCATATTGATGAGGAAAGAATATTCTTTAGGGATTACAAATCCGCAGTAAAGGAATACGGAGATGCAGAGGAAGTGGAGGTAACCTATAATCTGATAGATGAAAGCGGTTATCCTCACGAGAAGACATTCATAATTTCAGTTTCAATAAACGGCGAGGAAATGGGTATCGGTAAAGGAAGAAGTAAAAAGGATGCTGAACAGGCAGCCGCTAAAATTGCGTTAGAAAAACTAAAAATTTCGGTGTTTTAAATGAATGATGAATCTGTAGGTATTGTCGAGACTAAATATTTTGATATTGCCGAACCAATCGATTTGGATAGTGGCAAAACCCTCAATAATGTTACTGTTGCTTATGAAACTTATGGTGAACTTAACAAGGAAAGGTCAAATGCCATTTTAATCTGTCATGCCCTTACTGGAGATGCCCACGCAGCAGGATGGCATAATGGAGATAAGAAACCTGGATGGTGGGAAATTGTCATAGGTCCCGGAAAGGCAATTGACACAGAAAAATACTTTGTCATATGTTCCAACGTGCTTGGAGGATGTAAAGGAACAACAGGGCCAAGTTCAATCAATCCGGAAACCGGTAAGGAATACGGTCTTGATTTTCCTGTAATCACAATCAGGGACATGGTCAAGGTTCAGAAAAAATTGGTTGACCATTTGCAAATCAGTCAGCTTTATGCAGTCATTGGAGGATCAATGGGAGGAATGCAGGTCCTCGAGTGGATGGTGTTATATCCTAAGATGATGAAAAAGGCAATGCCGATAGCTACAGCCGCAATGTCCTATCCTCAGCAGATTGCCTTTAATGCGGTAGGTCGCCAGTCAATCTTTTCAGATCCTAACTGGAATGGCGGAAATTATTACGAAACCGGTGAAATTCCAAGAAACGGCTTATCCTTGGCCCGTATGATAGCTCACATTACCTATCTCAGCGATGAATCAATGGACATCAAGTTCGGACGTGGCCTTCAGGACAAGGATGAAATCAGCTATGACTTTACAGTTGATTTCCAGGTCGAAAGCTACCTGAAATATCAGGGCGAATCCTTTGTAAAACGGTTTGATGCAAACAGCTATCTCTACATTACAAAAGCTGTGGATTTATTTGATTTATCAGTTACTAACTCTCTTATTGACGGTTTTAAAGATGTTGAATGTAAGGTCGAGGTGATATCAGTTGATTCTGACTGGTTATATCCGACCGAGCAGAGCACTGAAATCGTAACTGCCCTGAATGCCAATGATGTTGAAGTGTCATTTTCAGAAATCAAATCCAACTATGGCCATGATGCATTTTTACTTGAAAAAGGACAATTGAACTTCATCTTCTCAAAGTTCCTTTCAGACAAGATTGTTGATGATATAATGATGGAAGAAGTGGTTACAATCCGTGAAAATGCAGATGTTCAGGATGCAGCCAAACTGATGCTGGAAAAACATGTAACCCACATTCCTGTCGTCACTGATGACTACAAGCTAATCGGAATCGTAACAAGCTGGGATTTATCCAAATCCATAGCTACCAGTTCCAATCATCTTAAAGATATCATGACAACAACTGTCAAATACTGTAATTCAGAAGATACGATAGAGGAAATTGCCCGTAAGATGCGCAAGTTCGACATATCATGTCTTCCGGTTGTCGATGAGGACATGAAAGTTTTAGGTATGATTACAACCGATCAAATCAGTAATTTA
>NZ_CACXXB010000056.1 GCF_902771435.1 uncultured Methanobrevibacter sp.
TTAATCCTATTTAACTGATTCGGTTGTTTTATTTTGCTTTTTAAGGTGTTTCTGTGCTTTTTTATAATTGGAAATAATACATTTTAATGAAATTTTTAGCATATGTATTAATTTTTTAAAATATGAATTTTAAGGCTTTCTTTTAATCTATAATTGATTGTTGGGTCTTTTTTAATTTTCATTTGTTCTGCTTGAAAAAGGCCTTTTTTGGTGTTATTTTTTTTGAAATATGGGGTTGGAATGTCTGTTGATTTTCCATATGGTTGGTGTTAATGTGGTGGTTTGAATCACTATTTTTTTTAATCATGAGATACAAACTTATCCAATGGTGTTATAATGGCTAATTTTGATTCAGTTGAAAGCGCTAGAGAATTTTTCTATAAGGACCTGTTTGCAGTAAATACTGGAATTACATTGGATGAACTGACAGAAGACGAGGCAGTTTGCAGTCTGGAGTTAAACGACACACACAAAAATGCATATGGTGGCGTGATGGGTGGTGTTATATTCACTCTCGCTGATTTTGCCTTTGCCGTTTTGTCTAATCAGATTCACCAGCTTACAGTTGCACAGCAGGTAAGCATCAATTATTTGTCAGCCCCTAAGGGAAATAAGTTAATAGCTCGTGCATCATGCAGAAAAAGCGGACGAACATCTTCCATTGTCATTGTCAATGTTGAGGATGATTTGGGTCGTGATGTTGCCCAGTTCGTTGGAACAGGATTTAAATTATAACTATTTTTGACTCTTAAATTTTTTTGGGGGTTATTTGGACAGATTCATTCTGTTTCGGATTTTTTAAAATCCGAATGCATTTATTTTTTGTAATATATTTTTTACATAACCATTCAATTTATATTGTATGAGCGAGTAATATAATTATGACTTAATTAACAAGTCGTGAAAAATCAGATTCGAAGTTGCACTGCCGTAGCTTCGAATTTTTTTATGGAACACTAATTGTTGCGAATATCAACAATTAATTTGTATTGCTAATTTTTAAATACATTATTCAAATGTCTGTTTATTCAAGGATGTCGTTAATAAGCTCACAGGCTCTCTCACCGTCAGCCCAATCAACAATCAGGACAATTGCAGTCAGTGAAGAGTTGATTTCTATTATTTTTATATTGTTTTTTCTGAGCTGTTCTGTTATTGCAGCTATTATTCCCGGCTTTTCAACAACGTCCAGATTCATGATGGTGATTAATGCAGTGTCCTTTCCAAGTGACAGTGAATTGTATGTGTCGCTTTTCAGTACGAAATCGTGCAGAACATGATATGCCCTGTCGGATTCTGATTTATCCACAAAAATAGTAATTGAATTGTTTCCAACAGTCAGTTTGTAAATGTTCAAATCATTTTCGGCTAGGAAATCTGTAAGCTCACTTAAAAGTCCGGTTTTGCTTAATAGACCATCCCCGACAATTGCAATGATTGATAATGGATCTTTGTAAAGAGAAGCGGTTTTCTGCAAATCCTCTTCAAACGGACCTATGATTTCGGTTCCATATGATGTTAAATCTTTATATTTGCCGTTAATGACTTTTGCCTTAATCTCAGGAGTTTTATATTTAAGAGCATGAGGATGGATAAGTCTCACACCTTTGGTGGATAGGTTTATAAGTTCCTTGACTGAAATTTCACGCAAAAGTTTTGCCTTCTCGATTTGTGTAGGGTCACTTGACATTATGCCGTCAACATCGCTTATGATGATAATTTCATTTGCATTCAGGCAGTTTGCTATCAGAAATGCTGTAATGTCACTTCCGCCACGGCCAAGGGTGGTCACCTCATTGCTTCTGCCTTTTCCCAAAAATCCGCAGATTACAGGGACGATTCCCTGATTCAGGAGAATTTTCAGTGTGTTGATTTTTTGTTCGCTGGATTGAAAATCAATTTTAGCCTCAAGAAAATTTGAATCGGTCACGATTGGCCACAAATCACTGTACGGATCAATGACTTCGGCTCTAACGCCCAAATCTTCAATAGTAGATTTCAGAAGTCTTGCAATTGTCCTTTCGCCCATCGCTGTGATTTCGGCTTTCTGTGAATCGGTTAAAAAGTGACCTGCAGCATCAGTTGAAAGCTTGATTAAATCATCGGTAGTTTTGCTTGGAGCTGAAGCAATAACCACGATTTGTGTGCCTTTCAAGTATTCATCAACAACTGATTGTGCGGCATCCTTAATTTTTGAGCCGTCCTTAAGAACATTCCCGTCAAACTTCGCTACTATCAAATCCATAAATTCACCTATAGAATAAATATTTGTTTGGAAGTTTAATATAATTTTTCGTTGATGAAAATCCAATTGTTTTTTATATTCCGACAGGTTTGGTTTTTCACTTGTCTATTTTTAAAACTACAACATCTCCGGAATCATATTTCTCGGTTAGATTATAGTTTTTCTCATATTTCTTGTTCTTGTCTGTATCTTTCCAGTTTACAAGATATATGCTGTCCTTCGGATGTTTTTTTATTATTTTATCAATGTCTTTTTGGATTTTGACATTGTCATCAAAGAAATATGTGTCTGACAGGGAGTACTCTGTGGTCTTGTTCACGCCGCCGTGTACGAACATGTAGCCGAAATTGGTATTGTAAATAACAACATTGGATTCATTGTTGATGCTTTCTAAAAATTCGTTTCTCTCATTTGCCCAGTTAATTTTTGTGATTGCCTCTTCATGGGTTATGGGGATGCTTGAAGCTGACAACACAAGAATGGCTGCAAGCATAACTGCCAGGATCTTGTCGTTTTTGGTTTTTGACAGCAGTATTGAAACGCAAAGCCAGAAAACTGCAATCACTCCAACAAGATATCTTGCCCTTACAGGCTGGAATGAAATGGATAAAACCAAAACTCCAATGAATATTGTTGCATACATTAAAAAGACGCCGGAACCTTCATATTTTGCCCTGTTTTTATAAATCAGGTATATGACTGCAGCTACAAATGCAATTGCCAGAACCCTCAGGAGTATCATCTCAATGCTGAAACCGCCCTTGTTTATGGCAAAAACGGTCAGATAGTTCGCTACATTGTTGAAAGTTGTGGCCTCATGTGATGCGCTTGTCTGGGTGCCGATTTGCCTTATGAGAACGACAAACCATGGTGCATACAATATCATCAGTGAAATGACTGAATAAATCCATGTTTTGATTTTTTCACTTTTATCGGGGCTTTTAAGGATATGTGCCAGTATCAGCAGATAAACCAGGCCGCAGCTGAAAAGCAAAAAGTAATGAGTATATGCTCCAAGCAATGTAAACAAGGTTAAAAAAATCCATGAACGTCTGTCAAAGTTGACAATGACTTCTTTAAAGTAAATAAAGACTAAAACCATGAAAAGCATTGCCCACGGATACATTCTTATTGTCAGAAATTCAATGAAGAATATGCTCATTGTGGCAGTTGTGAATGTGAACAGACCACAGGCAAGCCATCCGTACTCCTTTCTGATTTTAGTGACTGAAATTGCCAGAAGTATAAAATAAGGCATTATTGAAACTGCTTTCAATAAATGAATGTTGTTGGATGTTATTGGGGAGGCCGCATAAAGTATTATGTAATGAAGCGGAGGATGGACGTCGCTTATGGCAATCCTCATCCCTTCAAGGAACGGCAGATTGATAAGTGACAGTGTCCAGTATTCGTCAACATGAATCAAAACATTTGATATTGGACAGATAAACATGTACAGGCCAATCAAAATGGACAATGTAAAAAATATTTTCCCTAAAACATCACGATTATTCATATATAATAATTTCGCCCAACAACTATTTAACAATAACCAAAAGCATTGGAAATTATTTATAATATTTCAAATAAATATTTTATCATGACATTTTTAAGTATTGTTGTTCCATGTTTTAATGAAGAGGAATCTGTCGGGATTTTTCTGGATGAAATTCAAAAAGTCCTGCAGGGCCATGATTTTGAAGTCATATACATAAATGACGGATCAGGCGACAATACTCTAAAAAACATCAAGGATTTGGCAGATTCAAATCCGAATGTCAAATACATTTCATTTTCAAGAAATTTTGGAAAGGAATCCGCAATTTATGCCGGATTAAAAAACGCTTCAGGCGATCTGGTTTGTCTTATGGATGTTGACCTGCAGCATCCTCCAAGTCTGCTTCCTGAGATGCTAGAAACCATTTCTCGCAATGATGTGGACGTTGTTGCCGCAAGAAGAACCACACGAAAGGGAGAAGGCAGATTCAAGTCATGGGCATCACATTTGTTTTATAAGATATTCAACATAATTTCTAATTTGGATTTAGTTGAGGGAGCAACAGATTACCGTGTGATGAAACGGCCTGTTGTCGATTCGATACTGCAGTTAAGCGAATACAATCGTTTTTCAAAGGGTCTCTTTCAGTGGGTTGGTTTTGAAACGGAATGGATTTCCTATGAAAACGTGGAAAGGGTTGCCGGTGAAACCACCTGGTCATTTTGGGGACTGTTCAAGTATTCAATCGAAGCTATTGTTGCATTTACATCACTTCCTCTGTCAATATCCACACTGTTCGGTACTGTATTTTCAGTCATCGCATTCCTCTACATAATATTCATCGTGGCAAAATATCTTCTTTACTCAGATCCCGTTCAGGGTTTTGCAACAATAATGTGTGCAATCCTGTTTTTAGGGGGAATACAGTTATTGTCAATCGGTATTCTGGGAAAATACTTGGAAAAGACCTATCTTGAGTCTAAACGCAGGCCGGTTTTTATCGTTAAGGAATCAAACATTGATGATGAGTGATTAGATGAAATTGGATAGGGAACTTGTTTTATATGTATTTTTCGGAACATTGACATTTCTTGTCAATATTGTCACTTATTTCCTTTTTGAGGACCTTCTGGGCATCAACTATCTTATTTCAAACGTTCTGGCATGGTTCTTTTCAGTACTGTTTGCATATATCACCAACAGAATCTGGGTATTTGAAAGCAAAAGCCCCGACATTCTCAAGGAAATGTCTCTGTTTTTCGGCGGAAGAATATTTTCAGGTGCAGTCGACACGGGTCTGATGTATCTTTTCATTGACATTTTGATGATTGGCGATTTAATATCAAAAATCGTTGTTCAGGTGATAGTAATTATTCTAAATTACGTATTTTCAAAACTGATAGTCTTTAAGGATTAGTCTTGGTTTGAATATTTACGAATTCATTGTAGGTAATGAATTTGTGGTTTTTGTCTTTAAGCATCTTTATCAGGTTGTCAAGACGCATTACCATGTCCTTGCCGCTGTTTTTCTTTATTATATATGGCATTTTGAATTCAGGATGTTCCTTAAGCTCATAGAACTCCCATGGGTGGAAATATGTTACAAAATAACCGTCATGATTTAATACTCTCCGAACCATTCTGTGGTATATTCCTTCTGGAAGGTTGTGTAGTGACAGCCAGAATAACGGGAATCTGAACTTTGGAGTTACTGATGACGGAATCTGCATCACACCATCTTTCATAAACCATGTACGTGGTGTTTTAAGGTTCATGTATCTTCCAGGAATGAACGCTGGATTTATTGATGAGTTGTATCTGTATCCTGCCTTTTTGATTTCTGATTCGATGGTTGGAAACATGCGGGGCTGCCTGTAGCCTGTCACAGTAAGTCCGGTCAGATTTTCTATGATTTCCTTTGATTTGACAAAATCGGTTTCCTTCGGCTCGAAATGATCAACACCATGGCAAGCTATTTCATGACCTTCCCTTATGATTCTCTGCATTGTCTCTGGTGCATTTTCGGCAAAATTGGCGGTACAGAAGAATGTTGAGCGAACATTGTTTGTCTTCAAGACATCTAAAATGCGATTTGTACCTTCAACAGATACTTTAATTCCTTCTTCCAAGGAATATTCCACTCCGTGCTCACGAGGTCCGTCAAACTCCTCTGTATCAAAACTCAGCAATATCATGTTAGCTTAAATCCTTTTGTTTTAGATAGTA
>NZ_CACXXB010000057.1 GCF_902771435.1 uncultured Methanobrevibacter sp.
TTATAAAGTTCTTAATTATGGGGCTTTTGCTAAATTGGAAGAATATCAGGGCAAAGAAGCTTTTATTCATATTTCTGAAGTATCTTCCGGTTGGGTTAAGAATATCAGAGACCATGTAAGGGAAAACCAAAAAATCGTTTGTCGTGTTCTCAGAGTTAATCCTAAAAAAGGGCATGTCGATGCTTCCTTGAAAAGAATCCGTGAAGACCAAAGAACTAAAAAAATCCAACATTGGAAAATCGAGCAAAAAGCTGAAAAATTCTTAGAATTGGCTGCTAAATCATTGGATAAAGATTTGGATGCTGCTTACGATGAAGTGGGTTATGAACTCATGGACATCTTTGGTGATGTTTATGGAGCTTTTGAAACAGCTTCTGATGAAGGTGCAGAATCACTTACCGAAGAGGGTATCCCTCAAGATTGGGCTGATGCTATAACTGAAGTAGCTAAAAAGAATATCACTCCTCCTGAAGTTCACATCAGCGGATATGTTGATATTGAAACATTTGTGCCAAACGGTGTTGAAATCATTATCGCCGCTTTAAAGGCTGCTGAAGATAATGGTGATGAGGAAGAGGAAATTAAGGTCCAGTGTGTTGGTGCACCAAGATACAGAATTACTGTAAAATCTACTGATTATTTATTAGCAGAAAAAGCATTGAAAGCAGCAGCTGATAGATGTATTGCAGTTGTAGAAGAATCTGATGGAAATGGTTCATTTTTAAGAGAATTAGATAATAATTAGATTATTATGAATATGAAAATGAATAAATGTCCTGAATGTGGAATTTATACTTTAAAGGATGCCTGCCCAAAATGCGGCGGCAAACTTAAAGTAATTTATCCTCCCAAATTTTCAGTTGAGGATAAATATGGCAAATATAGACGAATTTTAAAAAAAGAATCAATGAAGGAGCAATAGGGTATGGAAACTACAGAAATAACTGTTTTAGAAGACATCGAATTAAACAATCCTATTTTTATCGAAGCATTACCTGGTCTAGGACATGTAGGTAAATTGGCTGCTGATCACATGATTGATGAGTTGGGAGCTATCAAATTCGCCGAAATTTATTCTCCAACATTTCCTCCTCAAGTAATCGTCAAGGATGAGGGAATAATTGAAAATATGCGTAATGAATTATATTACTTAAGAGATGTCGGTGAAGATAATTTGGATTTAATTCTATTGGTCGGTAATACTCAAGCTTTATCCCCAGAAGGTCAATATTTAGTTTGTAAAGATATTTTAGAGTTCGTTAAAGGTTATGGCATTGACAGAATCTATACTTTAGGTGGAATGGTTACAGGCCAGCCTACCGAAAGTCCTAGAGTTTTTGGTGCAGCAACTTGCGAAGAAAATATCGAATTGTTAAAAGAAGCTGAAATTGAAATCAGAGCTAATGACGGAGGTATCGTAGGTGCGTCCGGGCTGTTTTTAGGTTTGGCTACCCGTCAGCAAATTCAAGGATCTTGCCTTATGGGTGAAACTCCAGGTTATTTTATTGATGCTGAAGCGGCTGAAGCGATATTAAATAAATTGTCCATTTTACTTAATTTTGAAATTAATGTTGATGAATTAGAAGAAAGAGCTGAAGAAACAAGACAAATGATTGCTAAAGCTCAACAAATGGAACAAGATTTAATTAATAAGGCAAATGCTGGAAATGCCGATGATTTAAGATATATTGGATAATTTCAATATATTTTTTTACTTTTTTTTATATGTATGAATGTTATAGTAGTGCCTGATGCTTCAATGATTGTTATTCCATTAATTGAAAAGAATGGACACAATTATTTATCTCCCTCAAATTTCTCAAAAGAGGATAATATGGATATTTGTGAGGGCAATTTTAATTTTGACACTTTAATTAATAAATATTGTTCAAGTGAGCTTCCATCAGGGGTTAGGGGAAGATTATATTTATTTTCTCAGGTTGTTGAAAAGGCAGATGCGGCCATTGTAATCGGAAGGCGACCCAAAAATTACGATAGGATGTATAATGCGTTAAATGACATAATCCTGTTTGGGGGAAATGCCTGCAATAATGCCCATAGCCTTGAAGTTAAAATCATCAATGATTTAGATATTCCCGTGTTGAAACTTGCTTATCCGACAAATCAAAATCAGATAATATCCTTAATTGATAAAACCAACAATTTTTTAAAGAATTTAGAAAATTCTCATAAAAACACCAATTCAGACGATTTGACTGTAGATTTAATGCCTAAAAAAGATAAATATCCTTATTTAGATATTAAAAAGATTTTGGATAAAATTTAATATAAATAATCCGACAAACTATTAAACATGTTAGTAAATGCTGATTTTCATGTTCACAGTTGCTTTTCCATGGCATCATCAAAAGACATGCTAATAAAAAATATGGCTCCCAAATCCAAATTAAAAGGCTTGCAGCTTTTGGGAACTGGAGATGCCTTTCATCCCGGATGGTTGGACATTATTGAAGAAAGTACTGATTATTCAGGTGATGGAATTTATACTTTTGATGGCATGGATTTTGTTTTGACAACCGAAGTAGAGGGCAAAAACAAAATTCATCATTTAATCATTATTCCTGATATTGATATTGCCAGGGAACTGTCACAGAAATTGCCTTCCAAAAATAAAAACAATGACGGGAGGCCTAAGACCCAATTAAACGGTGTGGAGCTTTTAGAGTTGGTTCGTGATTATGACTGTTTGATTGGTCCGGCACATGCATTCACTCCATGGACGGGTATGTATAAATCCTTTGACAGCATTTATGACTGTTATGAAAAAAAGCCGGATTTTGTAGAACTGGGATTATCAGCAGATACCTTCATGGCAGATACTGTCAGTGAACTTAAGGATTTTCCATTTCTGACAAATTCAGATGCCCACTCTCCATGGCCACACAGATTGGGCAGGGAGTTTAATCAGATTGAGCTTGAAGATATTTCGTTCTCTTCAATTAGACGTGCAATAAAAAATAAGGATATTAAGGCGAATTACGGGCTGATTCCGAACTTGGGCAAATACCATATGACTGCATGTACCAAATGTTTCAAATTGGTCGATCCTATGATTGCAAAGGAAAACAGGATGAAGTGCAGCTGTGGTGGAACAATTAAAAAGGGTGTTGATTTCAGGATATCAGAAATTGCCGATTTCGAAGAGCCAAAACATCCGGATTTTAGGCCCAAATATGTTCATCTGATGCCTCTTGCAGAATTGATATCAACGGTTTATGATAAGGGGGTCACAACCAAAACCGTTCAGGGCAAATGGCAGAAGTTAATAGATAATTTTGCCACAGAAATTGATGTGCTGATTAATGTTCCAATTTCTGACATTGAAAAAACAGATTCAAATATTGCTCCGGCCATTGAAGCCTTTAGAAATAAAACAATTGATGTCATTCCCGGTGGAGGGGGCAAATATGGTGAAATTTCATTTGATAAAGAATTAGAAAAGCCTAAAAAAGAAAAAATCATCACTTTGGATAATTTTTAAAAGCGGACTTGGAGGGATTTGAACCCTCGATCTTAAGATTAGGAGTCTTACGCCCTTCCAGACTAGGCTACAAGCCCGTAAATATTAAATTCCGCAAAAATAATCTTATTTTAAAAAAAGAAAGATTGTAATAGGAGCGGACCCGCCGGGATTTGAACCCGGGACCTTCGGATTAGAAGTCCGACGCCCTATCCAGCTAGGCTACGGGCCCCTTCATATACAACAATAATAAATATATTTTTTGTATTATATATATTTAACTATTTTTTATAAAAAAATAAAAAAAGATTAATTAAAAATTAATCTTCTCCAGTTTGTCCAGTTGCATCATTTACACTTATAGTACCTACATTGTTACCATTTGCATCGTAGATTATAAAGTACCATAATCCTCCTGAGTACTCTCCTTCACCAGCATAACAACCCGGTTCCTGTATTGCACTGTTTGCAATACTTTGAGCATCTGAATAAGATAAATATGTACTTGAACTTGATCCAGAATCACTTGAACTGGAATCACTTGATCCAGAATCAGAGTATCCATTATAGTAATCTGAACCGCCGGAACCTGGGCCTCCATCTGAAGATCCTCCGGAACCAGAACCGGAACCTGAACTGGAGCTGCTTCCGCCATGGGTAATTGCAGTGGAACTGCTGTTTTTCACATTAGTGGTGTTGTTTCCAAGTCCATTACCAGTGTCTTTGGAAGACATACTTGATAAATCAGAGAATATTGGATTATCACTATTTGTTATTCCATATGCAGCAACGGCCGCTGCAACACATAACACGACAATTATTGAAATTATTATGTTTGCTTTATCCAATTTTTTCCCTCCTTTATATTAATATCAATAGATAATATTAGAATTTAGTTTTTTATATGTTATATATATTTCGATTGAAATTTTGGGACATACTTATAAATAATAATAAACATAACTAATAATGTTAGTTTCTAATTGCTAATAATTGAGGTGACATATTTGAAAGATAGAGTAGTTATTAAACCAACCTCTCGTCAGGAAGGCCATGCCGAATTGGTCATGGAAGTTGATGACGAAGGTATAGTTACAAAAGGTATGTATTTTAGTATAACTCCTGTTAGGGGTTTAGAAAAGATGGTTCTTAACAAAGCTCCTGAAACAGCACCTGTTTTATGTCAAAGAATTTGTGGAGTATGTCCAATTCCACACACATTAGCTTCCGCAGAAGCAATGGACATGGCATTAGGAATTGAAATTCCTACAGCAGCAAAATTGTTAAGAAAAGCTACTGCAGCAGCACATGGTATTAACAGTGCAGCAATTCACCAATTTTTAGTTGCACCTGATATTGCTAAAGGCGATGATTTCGTAAAAGCAGTTGACAGTGTAAGTGAAATCAGAAAAACTGTACAATATGTTGTAGACATGTGTGCTGGAGAAGGTATCCACCCTGCTGATATTAGGGTTGGAGGTATGGCAAGAAACATCACTCCATTTACCAAAGAAAGATTAATTGAAAGAATGACCGCACTTAAACCAAAACTTGAAGCTCATGTTGAATTTATCAAAAATCTCGTTCTTGAAGCAGGCTTACCAAAAGACTTAGGTGTAGTTAACCAACCATTAATGGCAATGGATGCTACTTACGGTACCAACGAATTTGACATGGACAAATTCTCAGAAGTTTTACCTGAAGCATGGTATGATGATCCAGAAATTGGAAAAGAAGCATGTTCAGTAATTCCTTTATGGGAAGGTACCAACGTAGAAACCGGTCCTAGAGCAAGAATGGAAAAATTCCAAGGATTCAAAGACAAAGGTGTAGTCGCACAACACGTTGCTCGTGCTGACGAAATGCTCAAAAACTATGATGCATGTTTAGAAGCATTAGATGCAATTGACACATCTGCTCCTGCAAATGTAAGTTACGATAAAAGAGGAACTGGAGAACTTGGATTTGGTGTTATTGAAGGTCCTAGAGGAACTGATGTACACATGGCACAAGTTAAAGATGGAAAAACTCAATTCTACTCTGCAATTGTACCAACTACTTGGAACATTCCAACTATGGGTCCTGCAACTGAAGGATTCCATCACGAGTTAGGTCCACACGTAATCAGAGCATACGACCCATGTTTATCATGTGCTACTCACGTAATGGTAGTTGACGATGAAGACAAATCCATTCTTAAAAATGAAATGGTGAGAATCTAATGGATGCGGAAATATATTATTTAAAGATGATGGATTCGGTCCAGTTCTTATAAACATATTACAAAAATATTTCAATGACACTAATGACTATTATGATCCAGCTGTTACTTCATATGTGGAAGATGAATTTAATAAAGATATTTTAGAAGAAATTACAGAAAAATTTGAGGATGTAACATTACCTGACGGTGTTCAATTCATTGATGGTGGAACTGCTGCTCCAACAAATTTCTTCCCTTTATACACTGAGTATGATTGGAAAAAACTTATTGTAATTGATGTTGTTGAGTTTGATGCGGAACCTGGAACCGTAGATGTATTTGACCCGAATGTAATGCAAAAAGGAAAATACGATAACCCTCACGGGATGACAGTTGAAAACCCACTTCAAGAAATCTCCCAAAAATGTGAAGTTGTTATTGTTGGATGCAAACCGGCTGAGATTCCAACACCGGATGTAGATATGGGTTTAACAGAACCTGTAGAAAAGGCTGTTCCTAAAGCTATAGATATTATTTTAAAAGAAATCGGGGTAAAATAATGTTTGATAAATTGAAAAAAGCTTTTGGCGGTTCATCTGAACCAAAAGCACCAAAAGTAGAAGAAAAAGTTGAAGCTGCTCCTGTAGAAACCAAAGCACCTGCAGAAGAACCTAAAGCTGCTTCAGCAAAACCACGTATTGGTTACATACACTTAAGTGGTTGTACTGGTGATGCAATGTCTTTAACCGAAAACTATGACATTTTATCTACTGTTTTAACTGACATGGTTGACATTGTATACGGACAAACTTTAGTTGATTTATGGGAAATGCCAGAAATGGACTTATGTTTAATTGAAGGATCTGTTTGTTTACAAGACGAACACAGTGTTCACGAACTCTTAGAAGCAAGAGAAAAATCTGGATTAATTGCTGCATTTGGTTCCTGTGCTATTACCGGTTGTTTCACTACCTTCGCTCGTGGTGGTCAACAAGCACAACCTAAACACGAATCTTTCTTACCAATTAATGCATTAGTTAAAGTAGATTTAGCACTTCCTGGTTGTCCTGTAGCTCCTGAAATGATTGCTAAAGCTGTTGTTGCTTTATGTGAAGGAGATTTAGATTACTTAAAACCAGCAATGGACTGGGCTGCATGTGATAAAGGATGTGGTTGTGACGTATTAACCAACATTATCCGCCAAGGATTATGTACTGGATGTGGAACTTGTGCTCTTGCTTGTCCTACAAGAGCAATGGGCTTTTCTGAAGGTAGACCTAGCTGTGACAGAGATAGATGTATTAAATGTGGTTCTTGCTACATGATGTGTCCAAGATCTTGGTTACCTGAAAGCAGAATTAAAAAGGAAACAGGATTATAGGAGGATTGGATATGCCATTAGGTACTTATAAAGAAGCATTATCTGCAAGATCTACTGAGAAAAAAATCTTAGATGTATCACAAGACGGAGGAATTGTTTCAGCATTACTCTGTTACGCACTCGATGAAGGAATCATTGAAGGTGCTGTTGTAGCTGGAACTCCTGACGACGATTGGAGACCAATTCCTACTGTAGTAACTTCCGCTGATGAAGTTATTGCAGCTGCAGGAACTAAATACTCAATGTCCCCAACATTATCTGCATTAAAAGCAGCTACCCGTCAATATGGATTAGAAAAAGTTGGTGTTGTAGCAACTCCATGTCAAACCCAAGGTTTAAGAAAAGCACAAGCTTATCCATTCGCTAGATTTGTCGCTGACAAAATCAAATTAATCATCGGTATCTACTGTATGGAAAACTTCCCTATGGCTTCTCTTGACACCTTTGCTACCGCTAAATTAGGATTTGATAGTTTACAAGATGCTACCAAAATGGACATCGGTAAAGGTAAATTCTGGTTAACTAAAGACGGTGAAGACAGTGGTTTAGCTATTAAAGAAACCCACGGATACGAACAAGCAGGTTGTAACATCTGTCAAGATTACGTATGTGAATGGGCTGACGTATCAACCGGTTCTGTAGGATCTCCTGACGGATGGTCCACTGTTTTAACCAGAACTGACGATGGTGATTCCATATTCAAAGGTGCTGTTGCTGCTGGTTTAATTGAAACCAAACCAATGGATGATGTAAAACCAGGTCTTCCTTTACTTGAAAAATTAGCTAAAGGTAAAAAAGACAAAAACACTGCAGAACGTGAAAGAAGAGCTAAAATGGGAGTTAAAATCCCTGCTATATACTAAATCTTCTTTCTTTTTTTCTTTTTTTTAAATTTATATTTTAACTATTTTTGTGACGTTTTTTCAAAAAAATAATAGCGTGGTGTTTTTGAAGAGAATGGGTCTCTTCTAAATGGTTGTAACTGTACAGCCTTCCTTTTCAATAATTACAGTATGCTCTTTTTGACTTACAAAGCAGTCCTTTTTTTCACGAAGAGGAGCATATGGATATATTGCCATTGCATCTGACAGTTGTTTTAGTGCAATTGCACCTTTTCTCTCTCCAAATTCATCTGTAATCCATCTACCTGAAAATGGTACATATTTGTGATGATGTTGGATATATTTCAGAACTCTTTGAGTGCTTTTCATTCTGAATGGTTTGTTTGCCATATATGAAAAGATATAATGGCCTGGAGCATCATTTACGATACCTTCACCGTTTGTTGCAAAGGGTTCGATTGCTATTGCCTGACCTTCTTCTAAAACATAGCTGTCATTGTTGTCATAATTTGGAATTGAAATTCCGGCATGCAAATTGTATTGTTCAAGACTGTGACCTGTTAGATTAAAAATTGGATTAAGTTTATACTCGGATATTGCTTCATGAACGGCGGCACCTATTTTTGACACTTCGATTCCGGCTCTTGCAGTTGCGATTGCCGCTTCAAGACCTGCAGCTGATGCCTCAATTATTTCTTCATGCAGGTTAATTTCATCCTGAGTGTAATTTTCGTCAATGTTTCCGCCTGCAACTACTGTGATTGCTGAATCTGCAATACAGCCGTCAATCATCGCACCCAAATCCAATTTTACCATATCTCCCGCTTTAAATTTGGTATCATCTCCTGCAGGGGATGTATAATGTGCGGCAATTTCATTAATGGACACATTACAAGGGAATGCAATTTCGGCTCCTGCCTTTATAATCTCACTTTCTACATAATTTACTAAATCAATCACCAATGCTCCATCGGTAATCATTTTTGAAGCTTCACTGCGAATCTCAGAAACTATTTTTCCGGATTTAATATAAGATTCTATCATAAATTTTTACCTTCTTTACTAAATAATTAATTATTTATTAGATAAAGTTTATATAATATTTTATATTTATTGAATATATTGGAGGTTATCAAATGGATGTTCCAACAATACCTGACCAGATGTTTTATCTAATCATTTTGGTTATTGTTGCAATTGTATTGATTATTATCGTTTTCCAATGGAGAAGAGTTGCACAATCTAAAAATTCAATTTTAATGCTTGAAAAGGAAATTGAACTTAAAAAGATGTCAATGGTAGAAAAAGACATTGAATCTAAAAGATTAATGGACAATCCAATTCCATTGCCACAAGAGCAACAAGACAGCCTTTCAGCTATTAGACAATCCACAACTGAAGTTAGAAGCAATGTGGGTTACTTGCACTCTGAAATCAATGAAAGATTAGCCAGACTCGAAGCTGAAACTGAACAAAGAAAATTAGAAAAAATGCTTAAGGAAATCGAAGAAAAAGAGAATAAACTCAAAAAAATGAATAAATAGGTGGTAATATGGATGCTATGGAAGCAGTTGCAGTCATAATTTTAGTTGTTGCAATTGTTGTTTTAGTTTACTATTATTTATTGAATAGTCCAGCTACTGTGAATAAGTTGCGCAGCTATGTACCAACCAGCGCTGACGCTCATATGAATGAAATTTTAGGTGGCTCTAATCAGGATGTTGGGTATGATTTAGCTAAAGATGAAGTTGAAGGCGAAAAAGATGATTCCGGATCAATGAGTAAAAGAATCAAAGTGAAATTAAGTGACATTGACATGTCTTCACTTAATAATGAAGCGTTTTCCAACAAAATCGATGCTTTCTTTGATGCAAAAAGTGATCAGCTAATTAAAGATTGGTCTTTGGCTACAACAAATGATTTGGAGGAACTCGAGTCCAAATTTTCAGAAACTACTGCAAGTGTGGATGATTTGGATAAAAGTTTCAAGGAATTTAAAGAATCATCTGAAGAATTCCAAAAAGTCACTGAAGATAGACTGGATGATTTGGATAAAAGAATTGAATCATTAGAAAATAAATAATTTATTTTCTTTGATTTTTTCTTGATTTATAGAAAGGTTTATATAGTATTTAAACTAACAGTAATAATGTACCTTTATACTATTTTTGTTTGTATAGCAGGGTGGGGTAGTCTGGTGATCCCGCGGGGCTCATAACCCCGAGATCCCTAGTTCAAATCTAGGCCCTGCTACTTTTAATTAATATTTTATGGCAAGTTAAAGACAGCTGCTGGTTTATTATTTAAACTAAGGAAACTCCGCCCATCACACAGAACTACGGCGTTGAAAAACGTATACTGAGAGGTATGACTCTGGAGCAGAAACGACACGGCTTTTAATGGTAGACGATGATATTTAATTGAGGACATTAAAAGAAGCGGTGAAACGGCCATTCCGTAGGATGC
>NZ_CACXXB010000058.1 GCF_902771435.1 uncultured Methanobrevibacter sp.
ACCTTGAAAAGATTCAATGACTTTATATCAAACCTTAAAGGCAGATTAAACATTGACTCCACCAATCTTATGACAAAAACCGCAAGTCAGGTTTTAGGGAAAATAGAAACAGAGACCCAGGAAATCCCTGAAACCGATGAAGAAAAGCACTCACTTGATGAATATCTGGAAGAGCTGAACAAATTGGTTGGCCTTAAAAAGGTCAAAAAGGATGTCAACTCACTAATAAATCTTGTCCAGATAAGAAAGCTTAGAGATGAAAGAGGCATAAAGCAGCCTACGATGAGCCTCCATCTGGTTTTCTCAGGAAATCCCGGAACCGGAAAGACCACCGTGGCAAGACTGCTTTCAAAAATATATCACGAAATCGGCCTTTTAAGCAAGGGGCATCTAATTGAAACCGACAGGTCAGGCCTTGTGGGAGGTTATGTGGGCCAGACCGCAATCAAAACCCAGGAGGTCATAAAATCCGCAATGGGCGGAATACTTTTCATAGATGAGGCATACTCACTTAACCAGGCAAGCGAAAACGACTATGGAAAGGAAGCGATTGACACTCTTTTAAAGGCAATGGAGGACAACCGTGACGATCTGATCGTTATTGTTGCGGGATATCCGCAGCTGATGGACAGCTTCCTTCACTCAAACCCTGGTCTCGAGTCAAGATTCAATAAGTTCATATACTTTGAGGACTATAATGAAACTGAGCTTTATGAAATATTCATGCTGATGGCAACCGAAGCCAACCTCACGCTTGACGAGCCGGCAAAGGAGTACCTCAGGCAATATTTCGAGGCGATGTATGAGCACCGCTCAAGCAATTTCGCAAACGGGCGTGCAGTAAGAAACCTTTTCGAAGAGGTAATAACAAGACAGGCCAACAGACTGGCCCTTGAAGAAGAGATATCAGACGAAGAACTCAACACTTTAACATATGAAGATTTCCTAATCGAGGATGATGAAGATGAACAATGATTATAAAACCTGTAACAACTGCGGAGCAAAGGTTGACGTCAACGCCAACTTCTGCCCGGAATGCAAATCACAATCATTTAAGAAAAATGCTGTTGTCGTTAAGGATGAAAGCAAACCCTCAAGCTTCAAGCGCTCACTGCTCTACTGGGAATACGGCGGGGAATATGTCCTTGCAAAATCAAAGGTGACTGGAATATGCGTATTCCTGTTTCTGTTTATAGCAGGATTCAGCTCACCGTCAATGACAGGAACATTTGTCCTTGCGCTTATTCTATCAGCGCTCACATTCATTGTGGGATACCTTTTACACATCATAAAGGGAAGGCCTTCAAATGCAGTAATCACATACAATGACTACGGAGTCATACCTGACCTTATCCACCTGTTCTTCTTCTGGCAGAACAAGAAAACCGGTGAATTTGTACCATCAAAAACCAAAATAATCTCATTTCTGGTGTTTGTTGTATTTGCGATAATTAGCGCAACAGAGTTAGGACCTGCAACATTCGCCGCTGTGATTTTATTTGCACTCATAATTGAAACTCCGGTATTCCTTGTGGGCTGCGGAATTCACAGGCTGACCAATCCGAACCCTACCAATCCCAAAAGGGTTGAAACCAGAAAGCCTCCTGAAAAGATTGAAAATAAGGAAAAGTCAAGACCAAAAATTCCTAAAGTATTTAAAAGACAGTCACAGGAGCCTGAAGTCATACCTAAGTTCCAGCAATATGAGGATAAGGTAAATGCCCTTACAAAGGAATTCAAGACAAAGGAAAAGGTTGCACGTGAAGTCATTGAAAAGAAATTCACACCTCCTCAGATAACCTACACAAGATTCATCTCAATGGTGGACAAGTCATCTGAAGTGTTCAACAGGGAATCAGAATCCGCATTAAACATTCTCCACCTTGCAACAGAGGATTCACCGAGAATAGATAAGGAACTTGACTCTAAAATTAATATAATGGAATCAATCATAGACAAGATTGACGATTTGACAAACGAGCTTATACTGAGCATGGACTCATCAAAGGACCATGATGTTGACAATCTCATCGATGATATGGAAGGGCTCATCTCATCAGTCAAGGACTATGGCGAATAGGGGAAAAATATTTAATATTAAATAGATATATTCATAACAAGATAAACACAATCGAGGTGAATGCCATTATGGATGATGAAATTTTAAAGGTATATGGATACATCAACATTTCATCATATCGTGCAAGGGCCGTAAAGGCACTGCAGGGATGTGAAAAAAACCCCAGCACCATAGCTAAAGATTCAGGAATCAAAATCAACCATATATCCAATGTCTTAAGACAGCTCAAGGAATGTGAGGTGGCTGTCTGTATCAATGAGGAAGCCAACAAGAACAGGATCTACAGGCTGACCGAAAAAGGCGAGGAAGTGGCCAAATACGTAGATAACCTATAGGTGATTTATGGACAAGAAATACGGCGAAAGTCTTGATGACTGGAACACTAAAACCATAACCGATGATGTTCCAGCCACAAAAACTTCAACAGCAGATGTCCTCTACAGCGAGGCTCTCAGACTAAGCAAGGCTAAACGATATAAGGAAGCCCTTTGCCTGATTGATGTGGCAATCGAAAACGACGAAACTAATTTTGAATACTATAACCAGAAGGGAGTCATACTGGAAAACCTCAACCGCTTCAGCGAATCCATGAAATCATATGATGAGGCACTTGAGCTTTTTGACAGTGAAGATATATATGAAAACAAGGCCAGAATGCTTTACCGCTGGGCCAATTCACTCAACGATAAGAATAAGGCTTTGGAACTCATTACCCAAGCCATAACCATCCTGCCGATGTCTAAAAACGACGAGTATTTTGAAAGGTTCTGGTATCTCAAGGGAAGCATTCTCGACTGTCTTGAAAGGCCAATCGAGTCAAGGCGATGCTATCTTATAGCTGAAGGAATGACCGATGAGATAAAAGAATTGGACGAGCAGGTCGACTTTTTAAAAAACACTAAAGACACGCTGATAAACATCACCGGAACCAGATTCTACTTCGGAATGGAACCGTTTAAAAAAGGTCTCATTGTTAATCTGATAAGAGAGGATGACAATGAGCATGACAGTGATGCAATAAGGGTTGAAGTTGATGGTGAAACGGTCGGGTATGTTGCAAACAACGAGTATACGCTGATAGATAATGTCAAAAGTGCAACTGAAATAAGAAAAATGGATTATAAGAAGGCAGAAGTGGTGCTGATATATCTTGATGAGTATGTAATCTGCAGGCTGGTGAAATAGTTATTTTTTGTTTTGCTCAATTCTTCTCAATACTTCAAGGCCCAATTCGGTATTCTGATACAGCCTTCCCTTTGATGCCTCCTCGTTCATGCAGTAAACCAGCTTTTTCTTTTTCAAATCATGAAGGGCGTTTGACACCTGTGTTATTCGCAGACCTGTTGACTTTGCAATTTCGGAAGGCATTACAAACTCTCCTTCAATTGTTTTCAGGATTTTGTATCTGGTCGGTGAGATTTTAATGTATCCTATGTTTTCCCAAATCTCCTTTTCATTGATTTTTTCAGACATGATTATCTTTTTGTTTAAAGATAAATACTTTCTTAGTTATTTTTTTAGTCTTTAATTATAACCCAGTATATATTTGATTATTCGATGTATTAACATCATTAATATACGATATAATTCATTAATAAACATGAAATTATATATACCTAAAATACAAATATTAAAAACAATAAAATAAAACATGGCGATTACATGCAGAATTGCGATATTACAAACAATCATCTTAAAGATGTAATAGATAATTTAAGAACCTATTTGGAAAAAGAAGAAGAGACACCTGCAGATCTTGTGCTGAAATTCGTTTTCGAGTTGAAGGTATCAAACCTTTTGATTCCAGCAATTCAGGAAGAAGACGCATTTTCATTTGAACGTCTTGAATCCGATGAAGACGATGACTCATACATTCCGCTTTTCACAGATATCGAAGAGTACAAAAGTCACGTGACTGAAGATCTCGGATATGAACCTCTTACCTTTGATTTTGACACATACAAGGAACTGGTAATGGAAAATGACTTTGAAGGAATTGTAATCAACGTTGAAAGCAACTCCATGCCTGTTGACAAAGACTTCCTCAACAACATGCTGTTTGATGTGGATACCGTCGAAGATGAAGATTATGAGGCATACGGCCCTGAAAAACTCAAGGAAATTTTCGAAACAGCCACAAACGATTCCCTTCTTGAATTCATCAGGGATGAGGAAAACAACGCAGACATCGAGAAGCTCTATGTCGAGCTGTCAAATTCCACACTCCTCAATCTTACAGTAAGCGACGATCCGCTGGATGAATTTGCGCAGGACGGAATCATTGATGCAGATGACATTGACGGATTCAACCTCTGTTGCTTTGAGGATGACAACATCCGCTTTGGAGCGGTATTTACAGACAGGCAATCCATCAATAAGTTATTGGAAGCAGATACCGAATTATGCTATTACGGCCAGGTAACCGTTCTTTCAGCTCTCTTTGAATATATTTTAAGAAATGACATGGACGGGATTATCATCAATCCGGCCACAGACGATTATTTCATCACAAGAGATGACATTCTTCCTCAGGCAAGCGGAATTGAAGTCATCATCGATGATCCAAGTCTTGAAAATGCCATTAAATATTCATTCGAATTATGATTTGTGGGCAATCCCACAACAACTTTTTATTTTATTATTAACATAAACTTAAACCGATGATAAGCCACAAACACCTAAGGTCCGTTATTGAAGACATATATCTCAATGACAACAAAATAACCGAAGAGCTTTTTTTAAGACTGATTAACGAATTTCGATATTCCAACCTGTACATTCCCGCCAAAAGGCAGAACGGAACTCTGAATTTCATCATATATGAAGACGAATCAGAAAAGATAACACCACTTTTCACTGACCTTGATGAATTTCACAAATTCTACAGAAACGAGGATATTGAAGTTTTAAACAATCCCTTTGAGCTTTATCAAAACATTATCAAAACAACAGACATTGACGGGTATATCCTAAATCCCGCTTCTGAAAAATACCTTTTCAAAAAGGAGTTCATTCTGGGAATCGAAAACATTCCAAAGACCAGTTTCTTTACTAACAACCCCTACAGCGAAGAGGAGCTTAAAGAAATTTACGCATCAATCGACAATGATGCTCTTGAAGCCTTCTGCGCCAATCCTGCAAACATAGGTGACTGGGAGGGGCTTTTTGAAAGGCTTTCAAGGTCATGTTTATTGACACTTATGATATCCGATTTGGATTTGACTGGCAAGGCGAAGGACGGTCTTATATCACAAAAAAACACCGGCCCTCTGGCCAACATGTATCTTGACAGAATCGGCGGAAGATATGCAACAATATTTTCCTCAACTGAAAAGATCAAGGAAATCAGCACCTCCAAATTCAAGTATGCCCAGATAATCAACCTGGCAACGCTGGTCAATTTCGTTTTAAGCGAGGATATGGAGGGCATAATACTGAATCCGTCATCAGACAGCTTCCTGATTCCAAGGTCAGTTCTTCTCAAGTATTCACTGGGCTTTGAAAAGTTTGCAAACGACGGCAGGTTGAGCGAATCCATGTATTATCTGTTTTTGATA
>NZ_CACXXB010000059.1 GCF_902771435.1 uncultured Methanobrevibacter sp.
AAAATGTAAATTAAATCATACATATCTTTTGAAATGTGTTCAAAAAAAGATAGATACATCAAAAATAGTTAAAATAAAGTAATAACTTAAAAAAAATAGTCTTGTCCAATTAACAAAGAAAAAAAAAGAATAGATGAAATAAATTCATCTATTTGACTTTGACAGCTGTTTTTATAGTGTCCTTAAGGTAAGTCACTTTAACAGCATAAGTCTTGCCTTTATTAAGCTTTTTGATAACGTTCTTGTTCAATTTCTTTTGTGCAATACCTTTGGCATTTGTTTTGACCTTGTATGTTTTGCCTTTGAACTTGAAGGTTATAACTTTGCCTTTAACCAGTTTTCCGTTGACTTTGAGTTTTGCCTTTAAGGTAAATGATTTTGCAGTCTTTTTGACATTCACTTTGCTTGCTGTCAAGACCCTTGTTGATAGTGAATGTGACCTTCTCACCAATACCGACAGCATGACCGTTTCCGGTTACAACCTTAACTGAAAAATATTTGCCGCCAGAATAATCAACGGAAATGTCCTTGTTGTTGATTATTTTAGTATCATCCGCAACAGTATATGCTTTAATGGAACAAATGGACTCCTCTGAAGAAATATCAATCCACTTGCCATCTATTTTAGCCTTTGAAGTCCCATTCATATACTTCTGCCTTGAATTTATTAGGGCAGGAACCCAATTTGATTTAATGCAAACATCAAATTTATCACCCTGTTCAATTGGAACATATGAATCCAGTTTGATTGTGTGGAAACCTGCAAACGGTGAAAGACCAGATTGAGAAAGTCTCAACACATCATTTACATAGATTTCGACAAGATATTCAACACCAGTTTCATTGAAATATGTTCCGACACCCGCAATCAAATCATCTGCCACTGCAACATAACTATTGATGGCTTCAGTTGAATTGACTATTTCAGATGCTTTACCTCCAATGTCATATTGGTAATTTTTATTATATTCAACAGTATTTTCAAGAATGAAAGCCATTGGCTTCATGCTTATGGCAAAAGTCTTGTCATAATATGAGATATAGTAGTAACCCTTTTCTCCATAATCTGTTCCCCAACTGTTCTTGATTATCCATGCACCATCTCCTGGAGGAGTGATTAAAAAGTTACTTGCAGAATAGGAATCATCCCAACCAATCAATGAAACAGAATGGTCACCCACAAATGATTCGTTAATATATTGTGCAGAAGTTTTGACATTGAGATAGGGAGCGGACTGTGCAGCATGATAATTAACGGTCAAAGCACCATATTTTAAAATAGCCTTCTTTATTAAGTCAATGCCTGTTTCATTGCTGATGGTCGGCAGATAAACAACATCCTGGAAATGGACACTGCCATTTGCTGCAAATATTGGTGAAATTTTACCCAACTGGTCATAAACATCATATTCTGATGAAATAACTCCAAACCAGCTTAAAGCATAATGGACAGCTGAAAATACAGACGATCCTTCCAAAGTCTTGATTGTTCCGTATTGTGAATATTGCAGTGAAAGGTCTCTGAGGTTACTTTCGGAAATGTCCATGTCAATGCCTAAAAATCTCAATATCGCTGATTCCATGGCCGCTGAAGTTCCAAATGCCCAGCAGGATCCCATACGGCCTTGGTCTCTGACTGGTGTGGACCATCCCCAATCGCGCAAATCAAATTTGGAAGGGACCTTGGACACGTCAATGCTATTGTTCAATAGAGTCAATTTCATTCCGCTTGTATCGACGATTGACGCATATCTTGTTTTGTTTGTATTGTATGAATACTCACTGCTGTAGGTATTGTTTTTCAAAGTAGGGTCAGGCCAGTCAAACATTGTGTAGATATCATCTAAATCTCCGTACAGGTTGACATTGTCAGCAAAGTTACACTTATCAATGTCATAACCTGAATCGTAGCTATATATTGCACCGCCATATTGGGCAGAGTTGTTAATGAAACTGGACTCCCATATGTTTAATCCGGATGCGTCACCATAGATTGCACCGGCGTAAGATCCTCTGTCGCCATCATATTGTGCATGATTTTGCTTGAAGCTTGAATTCGCTACAACAATAGTAACATATGAAACATATATTGCACCACCATCAAATAGTGCTGAATTATTGGTGAAATTACATCTGTTCACAGTAAGATTACCTTTAAGCTGAAGTATTGCACCTCCAAATCCGGAGTAACAATCTATGAAATTAGAATCAACAACAAAAACCGCACTTGAATTTTCTTCATTAGCATCGGCAAATATTGCACCAGCATTTCTCTTGGAAGTGACATTGACAAAGGTACAATCCACAATTTCCGCCAATACCATTTCCTTTAGGGCAATTGCTCCAGCAGTGATTTGGGAATGCAAATTAATGAATTTTGAATTTCTGATTACTGTTTTTTTAAATCCTCTAACTGCAGTCGAATATTTGGAAGTGGCGTTTGCAAATGTCGAATTTGAAATATAGATTTCAACCCGATCATTTTCAGTATATATAAAACCCCAGTCCAATATTTTAGAGCTTGTCATGACTGCATCATTAAAAGTGGACTTTCCATCAACCAGATATATGGTTCCAAAATTGGCAGATGAAGAATCCTTAAATCTGTCAGAATTACTTGTATAATTTCCCCCAACGAAAATAACACCAGTATCTGCAGTGTTATTTATGAAATTAACATTATTGGTCGTTAAGCTATAACCACTATAAATAATCAGGGCGCTTCCCCGGTTAGAGTTTGCATTTATAAGGGTGAGATTGTTTATTGTCACGTTTACTGCATTAATGCCAAATATTGCAGACTGATTTCCAGCATCTATCGTATGGCCATTACCATTGATGATGAAATTATTCTTTTCAATATATATTGGTTCACTGGCATCGTCAGTGCCGTTATTGAACTTATAATCATTCATTACATCAAAAACACCAGATGAATTGGAAACGTCATTTTTCAAATCAGTGAATGTTTTTGGTTCTCCTGCAGAATAAATATCATCCTGCACAGCATTTAGAACATGTGAATTATCATCACCTGCAATATCGTCAGAAAGGTTATCCGCCGCACAGACAGCCCCAGCCGACATTACTAGAAAAAGCATAATAATCGTTATTCTCAAAATCTTCATGATATCACTGAATTAACTTATATTTTTCATATTTATATAAAATTAACCTATCAATTTCATGAAATTTTAAAAAATATTCGTCATTGCAATATCTAATTGAACAAAACACGTGAGTTCCTACCTCATTAACTATTGAAAAAAAAAACATGAAAGGGAGGTTCAACACTCCCAATAATGCAAATAATGTGATTTCTAAAGACTTCATAGTTTAACATTTCCTTTTGAATTCTTATATTAATAATATAATACTAAGCAATAAGGAAATAAATAAACCTAAAATATCCAACTCATTATCAGATGAGAAAGTTATTGCATCATAATCTTTATCATCAGTAACATTATCACTATCTTCTTTTTCATCATCTAAGAGATTTTGATCTTGATTAATGCTTTTTGAAACAGATTCATGATTTTCTGATAATACATCAGGGACTTCAAAACTTGCTGAAGCTCCAGGACAGGCTGTCATAAAAGATTGTGAATCTTCTAGGCCTGACTCTTCTTGGGAATCATTATTCAAATCATCAGAATTATCATCTAACCTCTCATCAGAATCATTACCACCCATGTCTTCACACTCCTTTTCACTACCTGAATCACCAGATGCCATGATATCAAGTGAAGATGTAGTTTTATATGCGATAAATGGTTCATGAGCATTATAAGTCAATTTATAGAATTTTATAGATGAATTTGTATAATTTCCATCCCAATCAGAACCATCCCAATCATCATAATCCTCATCATCTAAATCAGAATCATCCCAATCATCGTCCCAGTCATCAAAATCATCAGAATCATCCCAATCATCAGAATCATCATAAACCTCATCATCCAAATCAGAATCATCATCCCAGTCATCGTCCCAGTCATCAAAATCATCAGAATCATCATAAACCCCATCATCCAAATCAGAATCATCATCCCAGTCATCAAAATCATCAGAATCATCCCAATCATCAGAATCATCATAAACCTCATCATCTAAATCAGAATCATCATCCCAGTCATCGTCCCAGTCATCAAAATCATCAGAATCATCATAAACCCCATCATCCAAATCAGAATCATCCCAATCATCAGAATCATCATAAACCCCATCATCCAAATCAGAATCATCATAAACCTCATCATCCAAATCAGAACCATCCTCCCAATCAGAATCATCATAAACCTCATCATCTAAATCAGAATCATCATCCAAATCGTCTAAGCTATCATCCAACCCATCATCAAAATGATTAATACCTATTATATCATTTACTGCGTCGTTTCCATCTATGGTTATATTTTCATGTGCACTTACTGCTGAAATAGACAGCACCAATATGAGTAATGAAAATATAATTATTTTAGTTTTAAATTTCATTCATTAAACCTCGATTTTAATTTTTATTCCTAATTCTCTTTAAAAACTAGAAATAATGTTTTTAGCTTTAAATGATATTATTTCCAATATTAAAATGCCATTATTCAATACATTATTTTAAAAAATAATAAGATCCAAGCTAAAAAAATTATTCCCAATATTTAAAATTAAGAAAAAATATTTTTCATTAATTTAAATATTTTATAAAAATAGTGGGAAAATCCCTAAAATTTTTTTAAGGGATTTTGATTTCAATTACTCCAAATAATACAAAAATAGAAGTATTTTCTACAATAAATGGAGAAATAACATTATGTTTTTTAAAGAGAACATAATCGTGGTTATCTTCTTGTTCAGCACTGGTAATGGTATCAAATTCACTAACTTTTGGAAGATTTTCATAACTTTTATACTGTTTAGTGAAACTGGTGTTAGTACATTCACATCCAATCATATGATAAAAAGTAGGTTGAATATTTTCTGATATATTGCTTGATAAACAATTAATCTGTTGGCCAAATTTAAAACTTTGTATTACTAAAGTTTTATCAGAATTGTCTTGTGCATCACGCCAACTACCTACATCATCAGATAATTGTAAATCAGATTCCATATCAAATGAATTAATACAAACATCAGGCATTGTATTTAAATCAGATGTTTGATTCATTAATGTTATATTGTCCCGAATAATCAGCATATCCGAAATATTACTATCATCAGAACCTATAAATAATTCCATTTCATCATTCAAATCATGTGAATTGATTATTAAATCTACATCCTGATAAATACTGTAATCTGAATAATTAGAATCGTATTTATGGTTTCTTAGCATTGGATTATAATTGGACGATGGAATATTCGTCATTACATTATGAGTAGATGGCGAGTTCATGATTTTATCAAAAATATCAAGAAATGCATTTACATCAATTAAATTGATATAAGAATCAACATATTTCAC
>NZ_CACXXB010000060.1 GCF_902771435.1 uncultured Methanobrevibacter sp.
TCCAAAGACGAAGGTCGTCACTACAAAATCTTAGAAGGAATCTTAGAAAGATACTTCTAAGTGAAAGAATTTAATTATTCTTTCCTTATTTCTTTTTTTTAAAATACTGTTTTTTCAAAAGATTTATAAATAATAAAAAGATAATTATAATTAATTTTATTGAACAATCTTGTTTAATGGAATTTGGTAATGAATCTATAGCAAGGAAAAACAGGCGGCGAGAATAAAATTCTCTAAAACCTTACTAATCATTGATTCATTACCTGTTTACTCGTTTTTTAATATGTAGTATAAGAGATATACTGAAAAAATAATTATTAATGTAAAATTAATATTAATATTTACATCCATTATACCACCTCCTTTAAACTGTAAAAAGGAGGATTGAAAATGAGTAAATACCTTCCACCAGTCATACCTGTTTTTTAAAAAAAAAAGTTGTAGGATATAAATCCCACAACTTTTGACTGGATTTTTTAATAATTAGTTTTCACTAACTAGAGAAAAAAATTAAATTATTTCTCCAATAATCTTTTAGATTCTAATAATATTTAAAATAAGCAGTTTTTTTTGAGAACAAATTTACGAACTGAGAGCAATTTTCATAAAAATCCTGCAACAAGACTGAATACAATAATCATTGCCATAACAAGAGATAATGCATTGACAATCGGTTTACACTTATCTTCAGGTAATTTATAGCTTAACAATATCTCAAGCATATGTCCGCCATCCAAAGGCTTGAGTGGAAGCAGATTAAATAGACCAATTCCTAAGTTCAACATGAAAATCCACTGGAATAATTCAAGAAGCTCGAATAAAACCCAAGGTATCGGACCTAAACTATCATTTATTAGCTTGAAATGCTTATTTGCCTGAATTCCAAAAAATCCTCTGGATTCGTTATTTGGATTCTTATCCAAGGTCAGCGAATAGCTTCCCTGATCCGTTTGAACCGTTACATTATCACCGGGATGGTATCCCCCAATAATATCAACATAAGATGATGAATCATTAATCTGATGATTGTCAATAGCTTTTAAAACCATTCCTTCCTTTAAAACGCCATCAGAAGGAGAATCAGAAACTATTCTGTCAATGGCTATTCCATCCTCTTCAAAAAAGCTTGGAATGCCCGTAGATATTAGAGAAACGAGCAAAATTGCAATCAATGCCAAAGTTATATTTGCTATTGAACCTGCAGCATAAACCCTTAATCTTGAAATTCTTTTAGCCTTTTTAAGTTCATCCTCATCAGGTTCAACGAATGCACCTGGAAGTATTGCAAACAGCAGCAAACCGATTGACTTGATTGGAATTTTTTCTCCGACAGCCTGGATACCGTGTGAAAACTCATGAACAATCAGGACAGTTGCAAGAGCTATCAAGCCGTAAATGAACGGAATGTAAATTGATGAACCGGGCATTTCAACTCCCGGAATGACTATGGACACTGCAGGTGTTTCAAAAACCGAAGGAAGTGATGAAACCAATGTCCATGTTATAAATATCATGGCTCCGAATGCCACGACAATACCAACATTCATGTACCATCGCCAGAATGTTGGTGAAAAATTAGAAATTCTAGATATCAGCCCTCGAAGTCTTTGGGTTTTCCACATCAATACTGGAAAGTTTATTTCAACTCCATGATTTGACAACTGTTTATGGAATATTCCAGCCAATATCCAGATGACAGCAAAGGCTATCAAATAATAATAAATCCCATTCATTAAAATGCACCTTGAACTACCAAAGTAGTGAATCAAATAAGACTACATCAACTATATCGTCCTTCTGATATCCTTCATCATTTTCGTCTATAATGATATAGCTGTTCGCCTCAACCATTGAACGAATAATGCCAGAACCTCTGTTCAACACATGTTTTGCATGTTCATTATCACTGAAGGCACGTATAAAATCTGTTCTACCTAATTGAGAAGGTATTTTAAGTTGTGATACTCTATTGACAATATTAAAGTCAAATTCTCGTCCTTGCATTTCAAACAAGTATTTTCTTGCAAAAATATCAAATTGAGACATTGCCGCAACAGGCTGTCCTGAAAATGTGAATACAATCTTATCGTTTACAATTCCAGCACCTGCAGGTTTGCCGGGTCTCATAGCAACACCGTGAAATAGAATCTCTCCAATCTCATCAATGACATCCAATACAACGTCACCCTTACTGATGGCTGTTCCACCAGTAGTCATGATAACATCATAATCTTTTGACGCATCAAGAATAGCTTCTTTTACCTCGCTGTAAGTATCTCCAGCATGTGCGATATCACAAAGAGCACCTGAATCCTCAATCATTGCCTTAATTGTAAATTGATTGGAATTGATAATTTTTGCCTTATCTATTTCATCCTTAGTTGGTTCTACAAGTTCATTGCCTGTTATAATTAACTTGACTTTGGGTTTTTTAAACACTTTAACCCTATCATATCCTGCAGAAGCTATCAAACCCAATTCCTGATATCTGATAAATGTATTTTTATCCAAAATCTTTTGACCTTTTTTAATGTCCTCGGATTTGGGAGACACATTTTCACCAGGAGTAACCTGGGAATAAATTGTCAAATCATCCCCATCTTCAGTAGTGTACTCTTTCATTAAAACTGCATTAGCACCATTAGGGATTGGAGCTCCTGTTGCTATTACAATAGCTTCACCATTTTTAACTGTTTTATCTGAAAAATCGCCAGCACCGATTGCATCAATAATCTTAAATTCCTTTGGTGCTGATTGTGAAGCTCCAAATGTATCTTCGCCAATTAATGCAAATCCATCCATAGCTGATTTATCAAAAGGAGGTGAATCGTGAAATGCCATTATATCTTCAGCCAAAACCCTTTTGTGAGCATCATAAATAGAAATTTCTTCTGTATCAGTAAATTTCTGATTATCGTTTAATAGCTTTGAAGCATTTTTCACGGAATCCAATTTTGATAAGAACATGTTTAAAACTCCCCCAAGTATCTATGCCATGTATTTTTCTATAACGCCATGATATGCATCATTTAAATCATCAAAGCTGAATTCGTGGCCATTAATGTTTAATGAAGTTCCTTTTACCTCACCGATGACCTGTGCGTCAACATCCATTTTTGCCAAAATATCGTCCAAAGCATCAGGACTGACAGTCAGCAAGTATCTTGCATGACTTTCTGAGTATAATAATTGGATTTTATCAAGTTCATCATCAACCAATTCGACTTCACATCCGAGACCTGATTTGATAACCATTTCAGACAATGCTACTGCAAGACCTCCTGCAGATACGTCGTGAACTGCAGTGATATTTTTATCCTCATCCTCATCAATAAGTTTTAAGACACATTGACCGTTGGCAACTTCCTCATCTATTCTGATTCTTGGAGCGGTTCCAACTTCAAGGCCATGGATACATCTGTGATATTCTGAACCGGTCAATTCATCATAGGTTTTTCCGATTAAAATGATTTTGTCCCCTTCATTTTTAAAGTCCATGGTTCTTATGTTTTTGATGTTTTCTACACCTATTACACCAACGGCAGGAGTTGGATTAATTTTAATTCCTTCAGTTTCATTGTAAAAACTTACATTACCACTGATTACAGGTGCATTGAAGTTTTCAGCTACCAAACTCATTCCTTCAATAGCTGTTTTAAATTGCCATAGGATTTCAGGAGTTTCAGGATTTCCAAAGTTAAGACAGTCCACCACTGCATAAGGGGTTGCGCCCATTGAAATTACATTTCTTATTGCTTCTGCAACACATCCTCCAGCCCCATCAAATGGAGATAATTTGGTATGGATTGTATTGGAATCTGTTGTAAGTGCAATAGCTGTTTCATCATCTATTCTAAGCACTGCTGCATCATCGCCCGGTTTTACGACAGTTCTGACTTGAACTTCATGGTCGTATTGCTTGTATACCCATTCTTTTGAAGCAATATTCGGACTGGATAATAATTTTGGCAAGGATTCATAAATTCCAGGTTCTTTTAAGTCAGGTTTTTGAGTGTCTTCTGGAATCTCTGCTATAGGCCTATCAATTGAAGGTGGATCTGCAAGCAAAATTGTTGGCAGGTTAGCGATTTCATCGCCTTCATCTGAAATAATCATGTTATTTCCTTCAATAACCTCACCGATTACTGCTGATACGATTTCATGCTTGTCACAAATTTTTTGAGCAAGTTCCACATCATCTGGATTGATGACAAACACCATTCTTTCCTGGGATTCGGAAAGCATGATTTCATATGGAGTCATTCCGGTTTCCCTTAAAGGAATTGCACGTAGGTCAACCAATGCCCCGTTTTCAGATGCATCTACAAGTTCTGAAATACAGCAGGTAAGACCTCCACCACCTAAATCCTTAACTCCACTAACTTTAATTTTTTCCATGATTTCAAGTGAAGCTTCCAATACTCTCTTTTTAGTAAATGGATCTGCAACCTGTACTGCAGGTCTGTCTTCAGTTTCAGAGTCGGATGTCAATTCTTCGGATGCGAATGTTACACCATGAATTCCGTCACGACCTGTAGTTCCTCCCATTAAAAGGAATACGTCACCATGGTTTGGTGCCTGTGCACGGACAATATTTTTCTTTTCCACAAGTCCTACACACATTACATTAACCAGAGGATTTGTTCTGAATGATTCATCGAATTCTATTTCACCGGCTACAGTCGGAACACCTACACGGTTTCCGTAATCTGAAATTCCCTTTACAACATGTTCAAACAAGTATCTTGATTTTTCATCCTCTTCAAGAGGACCGAATCTAAGAGAATCCAAAAGCGCAATAGGCATTGCACCCATTGAGATAATGTCTCTTAAAATTCCGCCAATACCAGTACCTGCACCACCATATGGTTCAATAGCTGATGGGTGGTTGTGAGATTCCATTCCTACAGCCAATGCATACTTATCAGTTACAGATACCAGTCCTGCATCGTCTCCAGGACCTAAAATAATATTTTCCCCTTCGGTTGGAAATGCTCTTAGGAAAGGTCTGCTGCTTTTGTAGGAACAATGTTCTGAAAACATTACATCAAGCATTCCTTCTTCCAATTCATTCATTTTCCTGCCGAGGATTCCTTCAATGTATTCAATTTCTGAATCAGCTAAAGTCATGATAACACCCTAATTTTTAATTGAAATAATAACTTTTTCTCCTTCAATATCCCATTCT
>NZ_CACXXB010000061.1 GCF_902771435.1 uncultured Methanobrevibacter sp.
ATCATGAAATACTTATTAGAAGAAGGTATCGTTGACGGTGTTGTTGGAGTAACCCAAGGTCACGATATTTATGATGGTGTACCAACCCTTATCACTGACCCTGCTGACGTTATTAAAACTGCAGGTTCCATTCACTGTGGTACTTTAAACATTGCTAAATTCGTATCCAAATACTTAGACGGTGCAAGATACATGAAATTAGCAGTCGCATGTAAACCATGTGATGCAATGACCATCAGAGAATTAATGAAAAAAGGTAAAATCATCGAAGATAACGTAATTATGATCGGTGTAAACTGTGGCGGAACAATGTCACCTGTTCCAACCATGAACATGATTAGAGATGTATACGATTTAGATCCTAAAGACGTTGTCAAAGAAGAAATCGCTAAAGGTAAACTCAGATGTATACGATTTAGATCCTAAAGACGTTGTCAAAGAAGAAATCGCTAAAGGTAAACTCATCATGGAAACTGCTGAAGGCGAAAAAGCTTTCAAAATCGATGAATTAGAAGAACAAGGTATGGGTAGAAGAGAAAACTGTCAAAGATGTAATCTCAAAATACCTTCCAACGCTGACTTAGCTTTAGGTAACTGGGGAGTTATCGGTCCTTTAGCAGGAAAAGCTACTTTCGTTGAAGTATTCTCTGAAACCGGTGCAGAAGTTTTAGGTAAAGTAATTGACGCAGGTTTAATTGCTACCGAAGAACCAAATCCAAAAGGTGTCAAAATCAGAGAAAACGTTAACAACTTCATGTTAAAAGAATCTCAAGCTAAAAAAGAAAAAGACTACGCAGGCACTACCGGAGATATTATTGACGTATTCTATCAATACGAAGATGAATTCTCCAAATGTATGAAATGTTACGGTTGCCGTGAAGCATGCCCATTATGTTTCTGTGAAGACTGCTGTCTTGAAGCTGAAGGTCCTGAATGGGTACCTGGTGGATACACTCCTGCTGCACCATTCTTCCACTTAACTCGTATGGTGCACATGGTTGACGCATGTACTAACTGTGGTCAATGTTCCGAAGTATGTCCATGTGAAATCCCTGTAGCTAAAGTATGGAGTACTGTAAACAACAAAGTAAGAGAAATCTACGGATACATCCCAGGTATGGGTAGTGACGACCCACTTCCATTCACTGATCACGTATCCAAAGCTAAATGGTTATAAGGATTTTTCCTTATACCAAATTTTTCTTTTTTTTATCCCAATTTATATAACAATGTTATATAATTCATTAAAAAAATATAAAAAAATTATGTGTTAAACGGTTCACGTTTGTTGATGCCGTTTATGAAAATCTCTTCAAGTTCCTCTTCGCTTTCACCATTTCTCACGTGTGAAATCAGCTCAACAAGATTATCATTTCTTAAAAGACATGGTTTTATTTTTCCATCAGGAGTTATCCTTAATCTTGAGCAATTTGCGCAAAATTTAGAGTTATCGACAGGTCTTACTATCTCGATTTCTCCCCCGTTAATGTAATATTTTTTACGCCCTTGCATAAACTTACGTTCTCTTACCTTATCAGCTATATCAGCTAGCTTATTTTCAATGGAATCTAATGGATAGTGGTATTCGGCACTGAACTTGTCATCATCGCAGTTCTCACTTTCAATCAGTTCAATTAGCTGGAGGATGATTCCATGCTCTTTGCAGAAATAAAACATGTCCTTTATTTCATCGGTGTTGATGTCTTTCATTACCACCATGTTTATCTTTACCGGATAAAGTCCGACTTCCACAGCTTTCAGGATGCCTGCCTTGGCCTTTTCCAGATAGTCCATGTTTGTCACGAATTTGTAGGTATCCCTATTGAGGGTGTCCAGACTGACATTGACCCTGTCCAAACCCGCATCCTTCAGGCCTTGGGCATACTTTTCAAGCAGCACTCCATTGGTTGTAAGTGAAATGTCCTTAAAATCAAGGCTTGCTATTTTTTCAACAATCTCAACAATGTCATTTCTAACCAGAGGATCTCCACCTGACAGCCTGATTTTTCTGACTCCAATTTTTTTGGCTATTTTTGAAATGGTGTAGAGTTCATCAGGTGTCATCTCATTTTTGGATGAAACCATTCCGTCATGATGGCAGTAAATACAGTTTTCATTGCATCTGTTTGTTATTGTGATTCTTAGTGAAAGAATTGGTCTTTCATACTTGTCCTTAACTACGTTTTCTAACATTTTATCGTTCTTCCACACTAATTTTCAGGTTATTAATTTCATCATCTATTTTAAGTGAGCTGACGGTTGCAAAGATTGTTTCCTTTAGAATTCCACGGGTGAACTCATTGATTTCCACAGGGTGACCATTTGTCTTAAGGGTAATTTCAGAATCAATCACTTCATTGTTTTTTATGTCTGAAATTTCAATATCTATTGTTTTTACATTATCTTCAGTCTTAAGGGAGTTTACCATGGCCTTTATGGAATTTGCAACAATATTTGTCGTAAAATGATTTATTTCAAGAGGTTTATCATTAATTAGAATTGTTGTTTTTCCTTCACTTTTTCCAATTTCGGCCCCGTCAGGTATGAGCAGTTCAATTTTTTTGACGTCATTGACATTGTAGTCGTCGAGGTTCAGTGTGGAGATGACGCCCAGCACGGTCTGCCTTAAATAATCGCTCACGAATCTGTTAAGGCCAACAACATTGTCATCTATTGACAGGTAACTGTGAATGTTGTCCAAGTCGTCCACTTTCAGGTTTCCTTGGCGAATTTCGGCTGCGATGGCTTCGCCGTTGTTGAATCCGCAATTGTTTGCAAATAATGTGTCCACGATATCATGACCTCTTTCTTCTATAAGGTCGACAAGCTCTTCAACACCTTTCTCATCAATTGCAAATGAGTCTACCTCTTTTATTGTATACTCATCTCTAACGTCAGGGGAGGTAATTATTTTCGGATAGTTGTACTTTTTAAAGCCTTCAATGATGACAAAGTCAACATCATCCATATGTTTTATCAAAAATAGCAGTCTATTCAAATCCATTTCGCGTCTCACGTTAAAGAAGGTTGTTGAGCCGACACCAACCACAACATTTGATCCTGCCTGTTTATGTTTCCAGGTATCAGTATTTTCCTTATCCATTTCCATTGTGTGGTGTGAATGTTTAATGGATGCTACATTATACCCTCTTCTTGTAAGTTCTTCAATGACTTTCACTGTCAATGAAGTTTTTCCGGTATTTTTTCTTCCGACAATAGACACTATTTTCATTTTATAATCCCCATTAATATTATATTATAAGTATTAATTAAAAATTTCTAAAGGTTTTATGTGTAGTTACTACACATTTTAGGCATGCCAAAAAATTTTCCTTAATTTTTGCAGTTTTCATAATACTTTTTGTTAATGTAAGTAATACTAATTTTGGTGTATTTTTTCAATTTTTTATACTTTCAGGAAATGTTGATATCTTATATTAAATTTAATGAGTAATAACATTTTATTTTGAATCATATGATAATTTATGCTTTTATTTTTTATTTTGAAGTATTCTGGTTAATTTTTAAAAAAATTTTTGTGTAGTTACTACACAGTAATATATAAAGCTTGTGTCTTGAGTCTAGTAGGCAAATATATTTATATAAGAAAACATATGTGTAATCATTACACATGGTGGTTCAAATGCCGAAACATATTGCATCTGGTTTGAAATATTTGGCTGCGGTCAAGTTGAAGGATGCGGGCGAAAGTCACCAAGCAATTGCTAACGAGTTAGGTGTTGATAGATCTACAATATCACATTATTTGAATGGCAGCAACTTATCCTGGAATTCAATTGATGTTGCAAGAACTATCACGGAACTTTCTCCTAGAGATTTCTTGAAAATGACTGAGGCTATATTTGATGAACCAGAACAGAGTCGAAAAATTGTGAATATTTGCCAAGAAAGGAATTTCGAAGTAAATGTAGAAGATTCTTGTATTGGTTGCGGCTTATGTGTAAATGCATGTTCAATGAAGGCTATTAAGTTAGAGTCATTGAAGGCACATGCAGACTCCATACAATGTTGTGGGTGTCAGTTATGTATTGATGAATGCCCAACTAATTCGATAAAAATTTTGGAGATTTAATATGATTAGAAATTTAAAAGAGGTTAAAGACAATAACTTTGACATTACAAGGTCAGCAGACGAAGTTAGAAGCTTGTCTTTCAATGATCATGTTTGTCTTGGTTGTGGTATTTGTGAGTCTACCTGTCCTGTTGAAGCAATTACCTTAAATGCAATTGCTATTGACGCTCGTGTAGGTTTTGAAACTTACTTCAGCGGACATGACAAGATTAGTCAAAATATCAAAGAAGCTCCAGATATCCAAAGAATAAGCATTGATGAAAACAAATGTGTATTATGTGGTATGTGCAGTGGATTATGTCCTGTTGATGCATTAGTATTAACTATTGACGGTACTCCAATCAAAGAAATTGAAGCATATCCTCATTATAACGCTTTCTCTGAAATCGATGACGATGAATGTATCTACTGTAAAAGATGTGAAACCGCATGTCCTCGTGATGCTATCGTTATTGAAAGAGTTTTACCAGACCGTGCTGATTTAGTAACTGGTGAAATCAATGTGGATGAAGAAGAATGTATTTACTGTGGTGTATGTCAAGAATTATGTCCTGCAGAAGCAATTGTCGTAGATCAAGTAACTGGTGAAGAATCCATTGTTATTGACAAAGACAAATGTGTTTACTGTCTCGTATGTAAAAAAGCTTGTCCTACCAACGCTATCAAAGCTATTTGTAGAGCATGTAACTACGGAGAATATGATTTAGACCCTGCAAAAGCTGTCGTTAAAGGAAACTCTGTCATCGACTCAGAACTCTGTGTCTACTGTGGATGGTGTGAAGGAGTCTGTCCTACCGATGCAGCAAAAGTCAAAAAACCATTCGAAGGTTCTATTGAAATTGATGATGAAAAATGTCAAGCTTGTGGAGCTTGTGTAGATATCTGTCAATGTAATGCTTTAGCATTCCCAGTATCTTCAGGTCCAGGTTCTAGAATGGAACATGTAACTGCTTTCAATGACTACTGTGTACGTTGTAAAGCATGTGAAAAAGCATGTCCTAACGATGCAATTACCGTATTAAGAACTGAAGTTGACCACACTCCTATTAACTCTACTACTTGGAAAGATGCTTTAGATGCTATTAAAGATTAGGTGATTAGATGGAACTTAAAGTAAATCAAGATAATTGTTTAGGATGCGGGATTTGTGTAATTGCTTGTCCTGTTAATGCGGCTATCAGTCCTGAAAATGCTGGTGGTAGTGGTGCAAAGACTGAAGAAGTTATTATGATGGTAGAAAACGGTTTTATCAAACTTTTCAGTCCTGAAAAATGTGAATTGTGTGGAACATGTCAAATGTTTTGCCCAGTAAATGCTATATGGTTAGAATAGGGGGATTATTATATGCATTATGCTAATACTTATTTAGAAAAACCTGT
>NZ_CACXXB010000062.1 GCF_902771435.1 uncultured Methanobrevibacter sp.
GCTGTAAGTGCAGTCGACTATAACAACGGGTATTATGAAGTAGACTATGATGACGGGCACTACGAAGTTGACTATGATGACGGACCTTATGACTACGACGACATATATGATGATGACTACTATGAGCATAATCCGGTTCAAAGCCAGCTTGCAGCAAACACAACAGGTAATTCAACTCCTCATGTGGCTGCCGGCAATGCTCCTGCTGCAAGCAACTCTCTTCCTGCAACCGGACTTCCAATAGCTGCATTGTTTGGTGTATGCGCTGTTTTAGGCGGTGCTGCATTATACAAAAGAAAATAGATGAATATTGTTATTCATTTTTTAAAAGCATGATTTTTTATCATGCTTTTTCTCCTCCATATTTTTTCTGAACTCTTTTTAATTGAACTTTTTTTTGATGATTTCTACATTAACGTCATCCATTCTGATTTTTTGATCTTTTTTTGTTTGTGGGATATACATTCAATTTTAATAAATTAGCAATTGTTATATATTAATTTAAACACAAATATATATCAATGAATATTTTTTTGGGAGGTAAATTTCTTTGACAAATAGAAAGATAATTGTGCTTGCAATCCTGATTGTTGGTTTATTTGCATTTTCAGCAGTTTCTGCAGCAGATAATCTAACTGATGATGTTGCGAGCACGGATTTTGAAATTAATGAAGTCACTTCTTCGGATAATTTAAAAACAGAAGAAGTAATAAGTAATGATGATAATGTGACTGAAGATAGGGATGTTTTGGCCGTTGGCAGGGATGATGAAGTTTCCATAGAGGACAATGATGATGTTTTATCAATAAGTTCTCCATCATATTCTCAATATTCTTTATCAGTTTATGATACAGCAATTAATGAGGGAAGCTCTGGAAGTGTAACAATACATATTACTCCAGTTTCCAGTAGTAGCTACTATGCCTATGATTTCTACTTCAGGGTTTATGATTCAAACGGCAATCAAAAGATTAGTGAAAATTTATATAGTTCTTCTAGATCAACTAGCTATACCTATACAATTCCGGCAAATAAATTGAGTGTTGGAACATATACCATAAAGTTGGTAAATTATTATGATGGTAGGGTTATGGATACTGCTAAATTGACTGTTAAATCTTCTAATTATCCATCTTCTTCGGATTATTCTGTTAATGTTTCTGATGTTAGTATGGATTATGAAAATAGTGGTTCTATTACTATGAGTATTTCTCCTGCTAGTTCTTATTATAAATATTATTATTATTTGAAGGTTTATGATTCAAACTATAATGAGAAGATTTCTCAGTTGTATTACAGTACAAGTTCTGATTCTTCTAAAACATATAGTTTGAGTTCATCTCAGTTAAGTACTGGAGCTTATCATATAGAGATAATTAATTATGCTGATGATATGGTTATGGATACTGCTAAATTGACTGTTAAATCTTTTAATTGTCCATCTTCTTCTGATTATTCTGTTAGTGTTTCTGATGTAAGTATGAATTATGCATATGGTGAGGGTTCTATTTCTATGAAGATTTCTCCTGCTTCTCGTACTCTTTATAAGTATTATTATTATTTGAAGGTTTATGATTCAATGAATAATGAGAAGTTTTCTGAGTTGTATTCTGGTTCTGATTCTTCTTATTCTAAAACATATAGTTTTGGTTCAACTCAGTTAAGTCCGGGAATTTATGAAATAAGGATTATTAATTTTTTAGATGATGTTGTGATGGATACTGCTAAATTGACTGTTAAATCTTCTAATTATCCATCTTCTTCGGATTATTCTGTTAGTGTTTCTGATGTTAGTGTGAATTATGGGTATAGTGGTTCCATTTCTATGAAGATTTCTCCTGCTTCTCGTACTTCTTATGATTATTATTATTATTTGAAGGTTTATGATTCAAGCGATAATGAGAAGATTTCTCAGGTATATTCCAGTTTTGATTCTGCTTCTTCTAAAACATATAGTTTGAGTTCTAAAAGTTTAGATCCAGGTGTTTACACTATTAAACTTGTAAATTATTTTGATAATAATGTGATGGGCACTGCTAAATTGACTGTTTATAACAGAAATATTCAGTTTATGGGTATGACAGGAAATTGTACTGGTGATGTCGAATTTAAGGTTCGCATTTCTGAAGATGATAAATTTGTTTCAGGACAAAAGGTGACTTTTAATTGCAATGGCAAGCAATTCAGTTCTACTAGTGATAGCCAGGGTTATGCATCTTTTAAAACTCATTTAAAAGCAGGCACATATGATGTTACCACAAATTATGCCGGTATTTCCAATAAGAATACTATCGCTGTAAATAAGGTTTATGTGGGAAATGATTACAGGAATGCACATATTCAGTCCATGACTGGTCATTATAACGGTAAAAATAAGATAAGTTACTCTTGGGAGGGTAATTTGAAAGGTTATTTCAGAATATATAAAGGAAACAACATAATTTATGAAACAGAATTTAATACAAATGGGTATATTTCTGATTATATGGCCTATGATAAACATGATTATTATTATGAAGGTTCAGAGATTAATGCTGTTGGGACATACAAAGCGGTAATTGCTGATGAAAACGGCAATGAACTGGCCAAAGCAAGTATAGTAATCACAAAAGCGCCAACCCATACTAACCCTAAATCTGGCGAGACTCCAATAGGATCTCTGGGGATTCTTGAGCAACATGTCTTAGATGAATCCGGTTCCAGTAAAAATATTGGCGGCACTGCTAAACTCAAAATAGCCGGCAAAACATACAAGGCTAAGGTTAAAGATGGAATAGCTCAATTTAAGGTTAAAATGCCGATAAAGGCTAAAACTTATAAAGGCATTCTTAAATTTTCAGGAGATAAAAATTATAAAGGATGTTCTGCGTCTTTCAAAATCAAATTATATAAAACCAACATGGTTATATTAAAAAAGAACAAAAGTATTAAAGTAGGCAAATATACCATAAAACTTTCATCAAAACAATATAAATCATTAGTTAAAGCATTCAATAAAGGAAAATATAAGTCAATTAAAATTGTCACTAACTATAAGCATAAAGTTAAAGTACCATACACTAAGGCAGTTAAACAATATAAAACCACTACTGCTGTAAAAACATGGTATGCTGGTTCTTATTTGCCTATGATAAATAGAATGGAAGATAATGGCTGGACATTGGTATCTGAATATACCTACACCAAAGCAAATCCTCAACATAAGTATGGTATAGGATTAAGTGCGTACACATATGCAGTATGTAAATGGGTAAAAGTATCCTATAAAACTGCATACAAAACAAAATCATATCCTGTTAAGGCAAAAATAACAAACGACCCAAATTATATTATACCTTTCATTGAACTGTATTCCCATGGAGATACTTTAAAATTTAAGGGTATTGCAATTGCATAATCTAAGGTTTTAACTAAGTGGTGATAATTATAATTTCCGTGTGGAATTATATTTCACCATCAATTTTATTTTTACCAATCTTCTTTTCAAAATTTCCTTTCTTAAACCGTTATCTATTTTTTCAGCATTAAATTTCGATGACAATTTTCGCCAGTGTCTTAAAACATCTTTATTTTTTTAAATTTACCTTTAAATTGGTTTATTTTATTTTTTAAGATGTAAGTGAGCACTTGCATTCGAAAAACTTTATATGTGAGCTTATTCATATATTTACTTGTGCAGAGACGTGTTAAATCAAAAACAAAAACGACACATTTCGATTTTAATTAATGATTATGGTGATGCAGATGGAACTTAAAAACAAACTATTCGCAATACTGGCAATATTCTGTGTAATTTTCTCAGCGTGTGCAGTATGTGCGGCTGACAGCAATGGTGTAATGGGAATCGACGAAACATATGATGATATTGATTATGGTGGTGCTCATGATGATGTTGTAGTGGATGAAAGCGGAATGAACGACACTTTCGACGGAACTGAAATGTCTCTTAACGTGACAGGATCTCCAAATTTAAATGGTACTGCTCAAAACCAGACAGATGTTAACTCAACCGGCAATGCAACTGTCCCTGGAGCAGGAAGTAATGTTTCAAACGTAACCAATGCAACTGCAAATGACGGCTTGCCTGCAACCGGTAACCCTGTCCTGGGATTATTGGCAGTAAGTTCCCTTCTCGGTGTCGCATCATTATATAGAAAAAAATAGACTTATCTTTTTATTCATTTTTTGTTAAAAGCATGATTTTTTCATGCTTTTAATTCCTCCATATTTTTCTGATTTTAACTGGACTTTTTTTGATGATTTTACATTAACATCACGCATTTTGGATCTGTTTTTTTTGAGGATGTATTCCTCACAGGAATTTAAATATGATTGGATAAATATTTAAATGGTATTGTGTAAACTATTATTCACGGAGGTGATAATATCAACAAAGGAATTTTTGCAATCTTGGCAATTTTCATTGTCCTTTTAAGCGTAAGCTTTGTTTCTGCAGTAGACACTACTGATGCTGTTATTGCTGATGACGATGATGATGACGCATCTGTAGAAAATGCCACAGATGATGATTCAGATGACGACGACGATGATGCAGATGATGACGATGACGATGAAGATGACGAGGATGATGATGACGAGGATGATGATGAAGAAGACCTTGAGTTAGATGATAGTCCTTATCGTCATGGTGAATTGACCTCTAGTGAAGCAGCTGCTTTAGCAGACGCACCGGATAATGCAAATGGTGCAGCAGGAAGCAGTAATAATGCAAAAACAACCGGCACTAACACTAATGCAACCGGTAATCCATTATTGGTATTGCTTGCAGCTATCGCAGCATTAGGTGTCTATCCTATAAGTCGTAGAAAATAATTTTTCTACATTTTTTCTTTTTTTTTTAAGTCGTAAAATTTTATGGACTTTTTTTTTAAATTTAATTTTTCAATGCGTGAGTCCTATTTCGGTAAAAATCAGTATATTCAGTTCCACATTTAGGTACTGGTTGGAATTGTTGACTGCTTAGATAAGTTAGGAAAAGCAATATTCTTGTCTGCATCAAAGTATTTATCCGATGAACCTTTTAATTAGTATCATGCAATTTTTGTTTTTGCATGCTTGTTTATAGGTGCAGCATACAGTTCACAAAACAGCAATGCAGATGTTGACGAAATTTTAAAGAATGTTGAAGATAAATTTGATCAAAAGACTTTTAATGATTCAAAAACAGGTCTTGAAATACCCTACAATATTTACCTGCCCGATAATTATGACAAATCCAAAAATTATCCGCTAGTGGTATTCATTTCAGATTCCAGCCTTGTTGGAAAGGGTGAAAAAGCCTCACTTGAACAGGGACTGGGAGGCATAATCTGGGCAAATGATTCAAAAAACAATAAGGAAGAATGTATTGTTGTGGTTCCAACATATTCCGATGTAATCATTGATGATATGAACGGGAATGAAAAAAGCGAATATCTGAACGCAACAAAGAATTTGATAGACAATGTTTCATCCAGTTACAGCGTCGATTCAAACAGAATATATGGTACCGGCCAGTCCATGGGAGGAATGACTCTCCTATATCTTGCAAGCAAATATCCTGATTTATTTGCAGCGGAACTGTTTGTTTCATGCCAATGGGACATTGATGAATTAAGCAATCTGGATTCTCAAAAATTCTTCTATATAGTCTCTGAAGGCGATGAAAAAGCATCTACAGGTCAAAAAGAAGTTAAAGAAATGTTGGACAGTAAAAAGGTCAAATATGGTGTTTTGGAAGGCATTGATGCCCAGGCCGATAACAGCAATAAGGTCAATTCCCTCATAAATGGAAACAACAATATCAATTTCATATCCTTTAAAGAGGGCACTGTATCATCAAACTCCACTGACAACAAAATGGTCGGTGGAGAACATATGGCATCATTTGACTATGCTTATAAGCTTGAACCCGTACGGGACTGGCTATTTAAACAACATAAATAAATATGATTTAGAGTAAAATCTCTAAATTATTCTTTTTTTTTTAAACATATATTTTCAGTTACAGTTCCTGATTTTTAATTGTAAATATTGATTTAAAGACTTTAAAATTATTCAATCCTTTAAATTCACTATTAAATTGCTTTATTTTATTTTTTGCGATGCAAGTAAGTACTTGCATTCGAAAACCTTTATATATGGTCTTGTTCATATATTTACTTGTGTGAAAATGTGTCAAATCAAAAAACCAGAGGGCACATTTCAAATTAATTCAGAATAACGGTGATTGTGATGGAACTTAAAAACAAATTATTTGCAGTACTGGCAATATTCTGTGTAATATTCTCAGCATGCGCAGTATGTGCAGCGGATGATGTAATGGGACTTAACGAAACACATGATGATATTAGTGATGATTATCCTTATGACGAGGTTGTAGTGGATGAAACCGGAATGAACGACACTTTCGACGGAACCCAAAGATCTCTCAACGAAACAAGTTTGCCTGATGTGAATGATACCGCTCAAAACCAGACTGATGCCAACTCAACCGGCAATGCAACTGTTCCTGCAGCCGGCGGTGATGTTTCAAACGCAACCAATGCAACTGCAAATCAGGGCTTACCTGCAACCGGTAATCCAATCTTAGCATTATTGGCAATATGTGCTGTTCTCGGCGCTTCATCATTATATAGAAAAAAATAAGATTATTCATTTTTTGTTAAAAGCATGATTTTTCATGCTTTTAATTCCTCCATATTTTTTCTGATTTTAATTGAACTTTTTTTGTCTGTTTTCATTTTAATCTTGCGATTTTTACATTAACACCAAGCATTCTGATTTTTAGACTAGTTTTTCTTTGGGGATATATCTGTGCTTATTTTTTGGTCTGATTTGTGAAATTTCAGTCGTTAATGTCAATCATATTTCAATTGGAAATGTTTATATTATCACTAAGATATACATAAGTATAACACAGATTAACTGATATGGTTGAAAGGGGACTGTCATGAGGTTAAACATCTCGCGATGAGGTATCATTAAACTGAAATCATGACTTTAAGTAAAAAAACAGTATTTCAACGATATCACAAAAAACAAGGTGAAATATCATGAATAAACGTACTAAAATTTTGATATGCGTACTGGCAATGTTTATTGTTGGAATGACTCTCAGTGTAGCCTTTGCAGAGCCGGTTGAAGCTAAAAAATACAAGAACAAAAAAAGTATTACTGTAAAGGTAAAAGACAACAAAAAGACAGTTAAGGTGAAATGCAACTATAATAATGGACATAAACAGTATCTGGGCCATAAGTATCAAAATGGAAAAAGATATGATGTATGCATAAATTATGAGAAGAAAAACGGCATGCAGCAGGGTAAGAAAGGATGGTGGACTTCAGCAACCAATGGCGGTATGAGCGACAATGCCAAAACAGGTTCTGTTCATAATTATAAATATCCTGTAACTTCAGTTAAATTGCATAAATGGTATTGAAGTTGGCTATTCTCCTAAATGGGATTAAAAGTTTGGGGGGGGGCAATGGTTTCAATGTTTTTAATATTTTAACTTTTTTT
>NZ_CACXXB010000063.1 GCF_902771435.1 uncultured Methanobrevibacter sp.
CTTACGTAAGGCAACTCTTTGTATGTTTTGAGGAAGCTTTCTTGAAAACATCTGGTAGTATATCTTTTCCGTTTCCTTATCTGCAAAGCTTTTTATCATATCCTGATTATACCTGTTTCGCATGTACACGTCAATCAGTTCTTATTTCACATAGTGGGGAACTTATTCTCGTTAGGCACAGATCAGTGATTCTGAATACGGTACACAACGGAAATTATCCACATACAATATTTTGGCATGTCATTGTCAAAATATCGCAAGCCTTTAGGTATAGCCTGGCAGATTTATATAGCTGTACCCAACCATTCAAAATTAGGTTTATAGATAGGTGACTTTTCAATTTTTAGTTATGTACAGATTTGAAATATCAGGATTTGTGCCTAAACGACTGAGATCTCCAAGAGAGGAACAGCATTGGCAGGCTTTCATGTATGGAAAATTTGTGGGAGGGTGTTGTCGCAGGCCCAGCTCGACCGCGCCTGAGGGCGCGCTCTCGCTGTATGTTGGCGGAGTATACCTTCCCACAGAAGTGAAACCTCCCGCTGGTCGGTTTTACGAGATAAAAAAGAGAGCGTCTGCTCGTGCAAGCACGGCATCCGCTTCGCGTCTGTCACTTCTGTGTGAAGGTGCATTCCTTGTTATCTAAGTTTGAGCCATGCAAGTCTGAGATTCGCGTAACGTACCGCTACGCGAATCTCAGACTGTACGGCATTCGCCGTATGAAATAAAAAATGAGAGTTGATTCCTGGATGCAAGCATCCGGAATCAACTCTCATTTTTTATTTCGCATGGCTCAAAGCTTATTCATACTCTATGATAGGACTTTGGTCAACACAATATATAGTGGTTTTTATTATAATCCGACCGCTATATCTATACGGATTATATGATTTATATTGTTTTACCAGAATTTTTTGGGTCGAAAATTGGTCAACTACACGGTTAGTTGGACTACCTCTTGGACTAAATCTTGGACTATTTTTGAACTAACTTGGACTAAAACGCATATGAACAATTTCATGCCAAGTTCATGCCAAGTTCTATCTAAAACCCCAGTAAAAAAGCCAATTTAACTAAGTCATTACTTGGCATTACTTGGCACGACGATGCCAAGTAGTATCTTACCACTTTAGTTCATGCGGGTACGGTTGCCTAAAATACAGCGGCTTTATTAATTGAATCAAGTTTTTCTTGATTGAATTTTTACAACATTGAGAACAGAAAGCTTTGTTTCGTTAATTTCCCAATGTCCGCTTCTTGTTGTTCCAACACGCTTTATTATGCCTTTTTCTTTTAGGCTCTTCAGATATCCTGCCACCGTCTTCCTGCTGACAGTCATTTTTTCAGCCAACTGGAGCATAGTGTACCCTGGATCTTCAATTATAAACTTCAATAACTGACGCTCACGATCTGTCACGTTATCAGTCACCCCATTAGTCACCTTATCAGTCACCCTGACGATTCGATCCTCCGGCCCGGTGAACTTGATCATGATATCGCCCGGATGAACTGTATACTCCGGCATTGGCAAGTTGTCTGCTTTCAGAGCATCGCAAATCTTCTCAACGCCGCGGCCCCAGCTTTCGATGAAACCTGCCAGATAAAACACCGACGCAATATTCGGATTGTAAGGTACTGAGGCGTGCTTTTCCATCAGGTTTTCTATTGTCCAGTTTTCCGGCAGACTGCCAACGTTTGCCACATACAAACGATCTTCGTACACGCTGATCTGGATTGGAATACCGGACTGGTATTGTTTGTGACAAATTGCATTCAGCAATGCTTCACGCAGAGCTTCTTCCGGGACAAAGTAACGCTCAATTCGCTGTACACCCTCATAGCGGATTTTAGCACGCATATACTTCAGATAAATCACTTCCAGAGTCTTGTCCACCTGCTCCAGGATAGATCCATGGATCTCATCCTGATACAACAAGTCTGCGTTGTTTTCAAAATACCCGAGCTTGATAAAAGCGCCGAGCTGGTATTTTTCAGGGTCCTTTGCAAAAAGGAGCATGGCGGCATTCGTCAGATAGTCTCCATTAGTCAGGTGCAGCTTCTCCAAAAGCACTTCTTTCGGTTCTTCCAGCAGGCTGGATTCTATTCTGCCTTTATTCGCCGCAAGTGCTTTGAACCTCTTCACGACGCCATCATCGACGTCACTGATTTTAAACGCCGGCAGGGGAAGATTATCCCATGTGACGCCGCGTTTACGCATTAAAAACGCCTCCAACGCCGGACCATTCAAAATCTGTTTCGTGCTGCCGCTGCGATAATGATAAACACCCTTATAGGATATACCAATCGGATACGCCGGTACATCAATCTCAATATAGGGCAACCCTTTCTTCTCCAATTGATTTACAGCGACAATAATCCCCATGCCATCACGGATCTTATTTGGAATCTCTTCCATCAGCCGTTTTGCATCTTTAACTCCGACAACTTCTCCCTTATCATCACAGCCGATAAAGATCTTGCCGCCCTGAGCATTGGCAAAACCGCATACCCATTTTAGATATTCATCACGCCAGGATTCTTTATATTCGATATTTTGAGATTCTGCCATATTACACCTTCTATTTCAGCCTAGTCTTTGGCAATTATCGACTATTATACATACTCTGCTACAGATATTTCTTAAAAATATCCCTCATCTTTACAGCTATATCGATAACCTGGTTCATCAGCTTACTCCTTTATTGTTCAGCTGTGGTGCACCAACACTTTTTACCCAAATCCATCTAGGATTATTTTCAATGAACTCCAATTCCACATTTTGCTCATAATGATTATTCATGATATCATCATAGGAAATTACTACAGAAAAAGGTAGTGAATTATCAATAAAATAGCCTTTATCTGCTAAAATCAAGCAATTGATGGCGATTTCCTTTTGTGCTGGAACAATCGGCCACGTTATTAATTCTGTGTCTTTAATTGCGGATATTACTCTACAGTTTACATTTATTGCGGTCCCCTTACTGATGTTTTCAATACGATACTTAGTAATCAAGTTATGAATTATCCCCGTTTGTTTATCTGTTAACTCAATACTTGTTCCGGTGCCTGCTTCCATCTTATCGAAATATATTTCAAAGCATGGCATATATTCAAGTCGCTTAGTCTCTTCAAACTGTCGCTTGGATTCAATAATCTGTTCTCTTGTGGCTTCAGCAGATCTAATATTCGCATTGCTAATGTTAATTGTTGCAATGACATATATTGCTGTAATCAAAACCAAGAGGGCTTGGCTGTTGCCATTAAGGAAATCCTTAAAAAGCCAAAATGCTCCGATTGAAATAGCAAGGGCAACAAATACCCAGTTTTTTTTGAACCATGATTTCATTTATCAAAGCCTTCCCGCAATAGCGTCTTTCAGTATGCTCTGCCGCATAGCTTCTGCGTGCTGCAAAGCGGTGTCCAAGGTCTGCTCGAAACTGTAGCAGACAGATAAACTTTCTTCGATTTCGCTAATGATATTCTGTTGCTCAGACATAGTTGGAACAATTATTCGTAGTTTTTCATTGAAATAATATAAACAGTATCGACATTATAAAATCTTTCAACTAAAGGGAATTATTTTTTTCGGCTTCATCCCACTTGCATCCACAGAACAGCTCAATACTTCTATCGGGATGTCTGCTTCTTTCACGCTTGACAAGAGCCCAGCAAAATAGGGATCAACTTCCTTGTTAGCAAAAAAAGAGTCTGCATCATCTCGGCATACAACAATTAACAATCGCGGATCCTGTCTGCGTTCTTTCATCCACAAAAGTGACATCAGCCTTTCATTCAACGCAGTAGAAGGTATTTCAGGGAGATATGCCACTCGATTGTCTACAAAAGAAGTGCCCATTACTTGAATCACTATGTCATGGTTTTCTCTGTTCATTGCAAGGAGCGCCATGCCTTTTACGTCTGCATAAAAAGATACTTGTTTGCCTTCATTATTACATTTCTCCGAGCACCACTTTTCTGCTATACGGAGAGGTTCCTTCGCATCAACGCATACCAATGTGTCCTGATCATAGACAGAATACAAATCAAACGATGTTCTTCGATTTGTATTCCCTGCCTCACGTAGAAAACAAGTGGCACCGTTTTTCAAAAACTCTATATCTATCCCATTCGAAATATAAGCCTCAATAATCTGTCCATCTACTTCCACCTCTGCCAGTCTACGGCTTTTTCTTCGAATGAACACTCCTCGCATCATTTCATTTATCCCTCAGATTGATTACTCAATCATAACAAGAAATTCCAGTGGTACATTGATAAACGCGGTCTGCTCCTCGGAAAGACATCAATATCAATAAATATCTCTGATATTTCATTACAGTATTATAATAATAAAAATCATTTTTAATGTTAAAAGAATTATATTGTTTTACCTGTTTATTTCTTTCTGTTCTTAAACTCCTTCTTCATCTTTTCAATATGCTGCAATGCAGTGATACGCTTCTCTGAAGAAACTTTCATATCAAGTTCCATCAATCTATTCACTCTCATATGTCTGTTATTGTGGCTATCCTTTTTGCTTGCAGAATCCCAGGGCTCCTTTCCCGGCCCGTTATATACTTCAAAAACCTGCCCCTTCTTAGTCAAATACAGCACAATCAAATAATCCGGCTCTGCAGAAATCTGAATACTGTCTTGTTGGGTGATTTTGATTTGTACTTCTCTATCATGAATTATTCCATCATGTACTTCTGTTGAAGCAGTATATAGATCAATCCCGTAATAATATGCTGCTAGCACTTCACCGATACTTCCGACAAGATGACCATCAAGTGTAAAATGCCTATCTGGAAAGTTATCTTCCAATTCAGAAACGATCTGTATCAACGCCTGTACCTTACTTTGAATCAAAGCTATTGTCTCTTTATTATAAGCTACTATTTCCATGCGTATTTCCTGATTATTGTTTTGTTTACCGTCCATTGGACACCCAAATAATTCTTTTGGTCTTATTACTTTTTCCTAATATCAATAATTTCCCATTCTTGGAATGCATTTTTACTTCTGATATATGTTGACTCCTGAACCGCTAGGCAAAGCAATTTTTTTGGGCGACTCATACCAACATAAGCTAGCTTCCGGCTATAATCATACAGCGGAGAGGATCAAGTTTTCTTTATACCAAAATACGGAAGAATACGGACAATATCTGATGATCGCCTCAATTCCGTCTCAAGATACAGGGTTGCATCATGCGTTTCACCTTTCACGCCATGAATTGTATCAAACTGAATCCGGCGGCCTCGAATGGGATCTACATAAACATTTCGTTCCATCTCCTTAGCAAGGACATCCACTGGCACTTCCATGAAATGTGAAGGAAGCTTACTTACTAAAACTTCCCATAGCAAAAATGGGCTTCGTTCCTTGAAAACTCAATAATACAGGTAATCAGATAGTGTATTCAGGCTGCCAATGCCGCTTTCGT
>NZ_CACXXB010000064.1 GCF_902771435.1 uncultured Methanobrevibacter sp.
CTAAAAATTTCATTAAAATGTATTATTTCCAATTATAAAAAAGCACAGAAACACCTTAAAAAGCAAAATAAAACAACCGAATCAGTTAAATAGGATTAAAAGAATACATTAAAGGTAAGTGATAAATATGGATAATAAGATACTGAGAGATTTACTCATATTTGGAATTATTATAATAATTGCTGCTATTGTATTCAGTTTCGTGTTTTCACCATCCAGTGATGCACACAATACCAGCATACAAGTTCTGAATAAAGGAGATTTAGGATCAAACAGTACAATTTACGTTAAATTGACTGACAGTCAAAAGACATCTTTAAGTAACAAAACAGTCCATGTTAAACTTTTAGATAATAAAGGCAAGGTGGTCTATAAAAAGAATATAAAGACACACGCCACCGGAGTCGGAATGGCCAAATTATCTAATATGAGTTCAGGGGAATACACCCTCAACATAACATATGATGGAGATGCAAACTACACAGGATGCAGCCTTTCCAAGAAAGTTAAGGTCGATTCAGGCGTTGTCAAGGATGAAATCGACAACAGCACACTGGACAGTGCAGCCATACAGGACATCCTTGATACCCAGGCACAGCTTGATCAAGATTCAAGCGATTCACAGCAATACGACCAATCTTATACTCCATCAAATCCGTCAAGTGATTCCGATTCATCATCCAGTGACTCAAACGACGATGGCTTTGATGTTTACATTGATGAAGACGGAAATACAATGGACGTTGTTATAGACGAAGATGGAAATCAAGTAGATCCAACGCAAAATTAAATCAATACTTTAAGAGATTCCCAAAATAAATATATTGCACTGAAAATTATTAAAACTGCAAATATTTTGGGAATATATTTTGTTTTTGAAATTAACCTTTCCAAATCTATTTTTGAAATTATAAAACTCAACACCGCCAGCGTCAAACCAAAGCCCAAAACATATAGAACTATATTGAAAGCGGAATATGCAGCATCATTTGAAGTGACAAGCAACGTTACAAGAGATATGAGATATGCACTGTAGCACGGAGCCCATGAAAGGGAAGTTATGAACCCCAAAACAAAAGAACCAATTATACCATCGCTTTTTTGAGGAAGCTTCACTGCCAAATCAAAGGAATAATCCGCAAACATAGCTATTCCAATAATCAAAAGCAAAGCTGCTGCCACCAGCCGTATATAGAACATGTAGCTGTAAACCAGAGATGTGAAAAATCCTGTCAGAAGCACAACAACAAGAAATATGCTTCCAAGACCCAAAACGAATGAGAATATTTCACTTTTAGACTTTGCCCTGAGGCTGAAGGCTACAAAAATCGGAATAATCGGCAATATGCACGGAGACAGTATTGAGATTACTCCTGTAAAAAAAGAAATTAAAGGAAAGATTTCCATTTAAATCTCCTTTAAAGTGTTTAAAAACTCGTCGGCACCTGAATACCCTTCTACCTTAGTGATTTCCTTACCGTTTGAATCCAAAAACTGTATTGTAGGGGTTCCAAAAACCTTATACTTGTTTGCAATTTCAGGATGTTTATTGATATCCACGAAAATCACGATACATTTCTCGTTCAGTTCCTTTTGAACGTCAGGGTTGGACAGAACATCTTTTTTAAACATGTCACAGTAAACACAACTGTCCTGATCAAAAACTATCATGACAGTTTTATTTTCAATTTTAGCTGTGTTCAAAGCTCCATCAACATCATTTGCAATTTTCAAGCCGGGAATTTGAGAATTGTCAAAATCAATGCTGTAAACCGCAGATGCCAATGCCAAAAGCATGACCGCAAAGACAACAATAAGATATTTCTTCATGATAGAAACTTTAAAAATCAACACTAATATAGTTTACTCATGTATATTGCCAGATGAAAATAAATGTCAATGTCAAAAAGGCTATCGTTAATGTTAATGTTGAGCGATAATCTTTAATAATAACCAGAAAACCATCAAAATAATTAACCGTATTTTTTAGAATATGCATAGGAAAACTTCACCGAAAATCGCACAGTCTGGCAGACACAACATTTCAAAAAAATAATGGCGGATGAAATGCATCTCACCTGACTTAACAGTTGTCTTTAAGGAGCATCTAACTTAATCTTCAAAAAGTTCATAGTTTACATCAGGACTATTTGAAGCCATCTAAATCAACTTTTCTAGTGCCCCTATAGTCCCCGTTTTCAAAATGTCTGATTCTTTCATTATAGTAATCTGCATCTTCATCATTTAATTCTTCAAAATACATTCTTTCATACGCCTCAATTAATCTAGCTATAATATCATTGTATGTTTCGGATTTTAAACCTAAATGAGCTAGTTTTGTATGAGTTTCTTCAGTTACACGAATTGTTTTCATAGCCATAGTGAAACCTCCAGTATATTAAAGTTAATTAGATACATTGATTATATTAAATATATTATTTATAATTATTGTAAATTAATATACTGACATGCCTAACTGTACCATTAAGACAAAAAACATGAAGAAATTCTAACTAAGAATATATTTTTAAAAATTATGAAACTTTTGGAAGTGCGACTTTGCACAAAAACACACGCCAAAATCAAGAATTAATTTAAAAAATAGCTAATTACCCTATAAATAATTATTAGATTAAAAAAAAGAAAAAAAGAAACAAGGAAATCTATACGATTCCTTGTGCATTCATAGCGTCAACAACTTTCTTGAATCCTGCAATGTTTGCTCCTGCAACATAGTTTTTGTCCATGCCGTATTCTTCAGCAGCTTCAGCAGCATTTGCGAAAATAGTTTCCATAATGGTTTGGAGTCTACCGTCAACTTCTTCAAAGGTCCAGGATAATCTTTCTGAGTTTTGGGACATTTCAAGAGCGGAAGTAGCTACTCCACCAGCGTTGGATGCTTTACCTGGAGCGAATAATACGCCGTTTTCCTGTAAGTATTCGGTTGCTTCAATTGTGGTTGGCATGTTTGCACCTTCAGCAACAGCGAGTACACCGTTTTCGACTAAGGTTTTAGCATCTTCTAATTGCAATTCATTTTGGGTAGCACATGGAAGAGCGATGTCACATTTGATGGACCATACGCCTTTGCCTTCGTGGTATTCAGCGCTTTCTCTAGCTTCAGCATATGCAGTTAATCTTTCTCTTCTTACTTCTTTAATTTCTTTTAATAACTCAACGTCGATTCCTTCTGGGTCGTAAATCCAACCGGTTGAATCGGAACAGGTTACAGGATTTCCGCCTAATTGTTGAGCTTTTTCGATTGCATAGGTTGCTACGTTACCTGCACCTGATACTGCAATGGTTTTTCCTGCAATGTCAATGTCGTTTGCTTTTAACATAGCGTTTGTGAAGTATAATAATCCGTATCCGGTAGCTTCGGTTCTTGCTAAAGATCCACCGAATGATAATCCTTTACCAGTTAATACTCCTTCATATAATCCTCTGATTCTTTTGTATTGGCCGAATAAGAATCCGATTTCTCGGCCACCTACACCAATATCCCCTGCAGGAACGTCAGTGTCAGCACCAATGTATTTGCATAATTCAGTCATGAAAGATTGACAGAATGCCATGATTTCTCTGTCGGATTTTCCTTTAGGATCAAAGTCAGATCCACCTTTTCCTCCGCCGATTGGAAGACCGGTCAAGGAGTTTTTGAAAATTTGTTCGAAACCTAAGAATTTGATGATACCGAGATTTACGGATGGGTGGAAACGTAATCCTCCTTTGTAAGGTCCGATTGCACTGTTGAACTGTACCCTGTATCCGGTGTTTACTTGTACCTGTCCGTTGTCATCTACCCATGGAACACGGAATTTGAATTGTCTTTCCGGATTGGTTAATCTTTCAAGAAGTGCATTTTTTCTGTATTCATCTTCGTTTTCTTCAATTACAACCCTTAAGGATTCCAATACTTCGCGTACAGCTTGGTGGAATTCAGGTTCTGAAGGGTTTTGTTCAATAATGGTTTCAATTACTTCATCTACGTATGACAAAAATATTCCTCCAAAATAAATTTAGATTAATTTTAATATCATTAAATTTTTTTAACAATATACTATAATATTTGGAGGTTCTTATATTTAAATATTTTTCAATATTTACTAGAATATTAGAATAATATTCATTAAAATTAATGATTATCCTAAACATAATATAATTAATTCATAAAATATTATTAATTTAAATAATTCTTTTTAAATAATAAACAAAAATGTATAAAGAAAATAATCAATTGGTGTACAAAGTCGGAAATTGATTGCCAACAATGAAATTCCGAGTCGGAAAACGAATTGCCGTGTTTAATATTTGCGACATTGCCCGACAAAATACCGAACAAAATCGGCAATACCGACAAAATAATTAAACAAAATTATATCGAATTTTAAAAAGCATATTCCTTTATATACCATAATTAACAAATCAATCTACAATAAACAGTGAAATTTAAAAATTGATATACAAAATAATAAAATGGTGAAAAAAATATGGCTACAGAAAAGATTACAAAAAGTCAGTATGATGCTCTAAAGGAAAGCTATTTGGCAAAAAACAGGACACTGTTCTCACTCTACGTTGAGCTGAACAATGAAATAGAAGTGTCAAAACACCTATTTTTCAAATTAATCAATAAAATTCGCCAGGAAGAAGGATTAAACCCTCACTATAATTGAACCACCCCATCCTATAGAGGATGGGGATTCCTGAATTATTTTCACTTAATAATGGTTAATTTAAGTATTTTATCAGGCTATCCCCGTTGAACCAGCGGTTTAGA
>NZ_CACXXB010000065.1 GCF_902771435.1 uncultured Methanobrevibacter sp.
TCCTCACTATAGGACTGATGATAATTGTTATTATCCGAATCAGTAATAGCTGAAAGATTATCTAAAATTCCTCCAGCATCACTTTCATTAGGTAAAATTGATATTGGTCCGGTCATAGCTGCAAAAACACTAGCTAGACAAAATGCAATTACTGCCACACTAAATATTACTAAAACAGTAGCTGATCGACTTGACAATTTAAACACCTTCTAAATTTACTAACAATAATATATTGGATTAGATATATAAATATATTGATAGCATGAAAACTATTAGAAAACCGGTACAAAGCGAAATTAATGTTAAAAAGTCCCAGTTCATTTGTTCATTGTTTCCAACAAAAACAAAGAGCGAATCAAAGGAAATCATTCAGAAGCTAAATCAGCAGTACAATGATGCAACCCACAACTGCACAGCATACATCGTAAGCGATGGAGAGGGATTTGACGATGACGGCGAGCCTGGCGGAACTGCAGGCAAACCTATGATTAACGTTTTAAGGAAAAATGAACTTCACAATGTTACTGCAGTCGTTACAAGGTATTTTGGAGGAATCAAGCTTGGTGCCGGAGGGCTTGTAAGGGCATATTCCAAATCAGTCATGGAAGCTATTGGAAATGCTGAAATTCTTGAAATTGAAGAGTATGACGTTTACACAATAACTTTCGAATATTCTGAAATCAAGACTGCCGATTCGGAAGTCAGAAACAATAAGCTTGAAGTAATCGATAAGGAGTATTCAAATAAGGTCAGCTATGATGTCGTGTCAAAGGACAACAGGGACATCATGAAAATATTTGAAAAATACTCTGGAAAAATAGAAACTAATTTTAAAAATAAACAATTTTTAGAAAAAAATTAAAAATTGAAGAACCTATTGTTCTTCAAAGTTTGCTGCAGGTACACCGCAGACTGGGCAAGTGTAATCTTCTGGTAATTCGTCTTCTTCTAAGACAAATCCACATACTTTACACATATAAGCCATTAAGAACACCTATTCGACTTTTTCAAACATGTCAGCGGTTGCGCCGCACATTGGACATTTAAAGTCATCTGGGAGTTCATCGAATTCTTCAGTTACATATCCGCAAAGTTTACATTTAAATTTTGCCATTCTTAACAATCTCCTTTAAATTGTAGGTTAATATTATTTTAATCTAATGTAATATATAAAATTATTTAAATTTTTTCAAACATTGACTTTGCCATTCTGCATTTCGGACATTTGAAAGAAGACGGCAAGTCTTCAAATTTGGTTCCAGCAGGAATATTCAATCCTTCTTCATAGTTGTCTTCATCTAAAACATATCCACAGATTTTACATTTATATTGAGCCATAATTATAATCTCCTTTAACATTAGAACCTGTTTGGAACTTTCAGGTGATCCGGAAGTGGTTTGATACGTGCAGGTGTTCCGATAGCCAAATAGAATGGCGGAACTGAATGTATTACAATAGCTCCTGCAGCAACAATGGACCCTTCTCCGATTTCTACATTTGACAGGAAGGTTGTATTACCTCCAATGGAAGCTCCACGTCTTATTTTAGGTCCTTGAAGTTCATAGTTAATTCTTACAGGATATTTGTCATTTGTAAAACAGGCGCAAGGCCCGATAAATACATTGTCTTCAATTACGGAATTTGTCGGAATATATACATTGGACTGTATGCTGACGTCATTTCCAATAATCACATCCCCTTCAATAACAGTATTGGTTCCAATCAGCACATCATCACCGATGTTGGTGTTTTCACGAATGACAACATTGTGTCCTGTCCTGAAATTATCTCCAATGACCACATCATTATAGATGATTGAATTTGAACGTATTGTGTAGTTATTTCCTATGACAGGAGGCTTTGAGTTTGGAGAATATTCAACACCGAACTGGATGTTTTGATCGGCAGGGAATTTCAATTCCGGTTTGGACAAATCAGGTTTGACGGATTCTCTTTCGATGACAGGCCTTTCATAGATTATCTCATCCAACTCCTGAGCAGGCTGACTGTATATATTATCCTGCCTTTGATAAACCGGCTGCTGTGGCGGTTGGGCGCGCACATTATCCTGCCTCTGATAAACAGGTTCCTGACGAACAGGCTGTTTAGGAGGCTGTGCATGTAGATTATTCTGCCTCTGATAGACCGGTTCCTGACGAACAGGCTGTTGTGGCGGTTGAGCATATAATCTGTCATCCCTCATCTGAACTTTACGTGGAGGTATTTCTTCACGAACAGTATAAGGGTTCTCCCTTGGTTGTTCATAAGGTTTTACTTTGTTTCTTGCTTGCCTATCATCAAGAGTTTGTGAAAATCTCACCATATTATCAAACCTTCATTTAATTGAATATAATCTATTAATGAATTAAGTTATGTTATTCATTACTATATATACTGAGCGGTTTGTTTTGAACAATTTTGAAGAAAAAACTAATGCAGATACACCTTCATAATTAACTATTTCTAAAATCATCAAAACCTTGTTTAAAACAACACAAGATAATAAAACTTACTGAAATCTTAAAGCATATTAACATTAACGATCAACATTCAGTGGTTATAATATACAATCTTAGCTTGATACATATCCAAGAAAGATTTTAGGATAAAATTTGTAAAATGTTAATGTTAAAGTGAACTTAGATTATTTTCCCACAATCACAAATCTCATTCATAAATATTGATAATAGTAATAATTTTATATCTCAAAATCAATAACATAACACATCATAATAACAATTTGAGGGAGGTAAATTATGGTACAATACTGTAGAAAATGTGGTAAGGAACTTGAAGATGATGCCGAGTTTTGTGACTCATGTGGATTTGAACTTAACAGCAATCCAATAAACGAAGAAACAGAAGAAACAAAAAAGTCATCTGAAAACAAACCCACTGAAAATAAACCGTCAGAAGTTAAAAATGATAAAAATGAATTCATAAATAAATTACCTTTAATATTAGCAGCTATTGCCATTATTGTTGGTGTTGGTGAAGGTCTTGGAACACCTGTGTTAATGGGTTGGGATAATATCATATCATCCATGGTTATTGCTATCATTGGAGGCGTAATTGGAATCTTTTTAATGGAAAAAATGAACGAACCATTGATTGCTGCAGCAGAATTTATTGTAACCGGAGCATTAATTTATATGTTTATCGCCCGTTTCGGTGAGATTTCTGCAATTTTGTTTATTGTGGCAGGAATTCTAACATTATATCTTAAAGGAATGCATAATACAAACAAAAAACTATGGGTGATTCCTATTTTAACATTTGTACTAGTTTTTGTAATGTTAATAGCTGGAGGAGCAGTTTATCAAATGAATGCTGAAAATTCAGTAACAGTAGGCAATATTACTCAAAACATTACCGACGATGGCTACGGCTATTATAACGGTGATGTTTCCGGAGACATATATGTAGGCACTAACTTTGATTATTTAGAAGTTACTGTTAACTACTATGATGATGAAGGAAAAGTTATTGATTCAACAATAGGTTGGAATGAAATTCATCCGGATAGCGGTAAAACATATAAATTTGAAGGAATGTATTTCAATAAAAAAGAACCTTCTACAGCAGAAATTAAAGTCGTTGATTCAGCAAAATCAACTACACCATTATACACAGAGAATATAACTATTTTAACATCAAGTGGAGTTTAAACTCCACTTTAACCTTTTTTGAATAAAAAAAATCTTAAATTCTTGATAAAAACACAATAACCATCATTAACGTGGAAAATCATGAAGATTGTTTTAATGTAAAATAGTTAAATTAAGAAATTATTTAAAAAAAAAGAAATGGGAATTAAATCCCACCAACAAAGGATTTAATCCAATTCAAGATTCCGTCAATGAAAGACTGGTTATCTGAAGTTGAGTTCAGAAAGTCACTGCCCATAAAGTTGCTTAGTTGGTCTTTATAGCTGTTTACATCTCCTTGAACGTTTTGCACTTGTTCAATTGAACTTGCCAGATTTTCAATGTCTGAATTTGTAATGTTAATGTTATTGTTTTGAACATAATTGTTAATGATGTTAACAATTGTGTCGTGATCTGTAACATTATCGCTTGAAACTTCCTGTTTTACGTCATCTACCAATTTTGAGAGTTTATCTGCATCCACACCGGAATTATTTACGACTTCCGCCTGTGTGTAGATTTCATCAGTAGCTGCTTCTTTTACACTTTCCGGAATTTCAACATCAGTAGCTGCCTCATATGAATTCATGATTCCCGCAAGGGCAGATTCACCTGTTGCAGATACCGGACTGGTTACATATACATGGCCTTTTGTGATTCCAGCTGATTTTAAAGCTGAAATGTACATGTCGCCTGTAATTGTAGTGATTTTTGATTTGTCTACGCTTACTTCGAGATTGTCATTGTCATTTAAGTCCAGGAGTGCTGATGAGAGTATTTGATCTGAACCGTATGTTTTGCCGGTTATGCCTGTTGATATTTTATTCACATCACTGGCAGAGATTATTTTTGATTCAGCACGGTTCAAATCAACATGTGCCTGATTTGTAAAGAAACTGTCTACAGTTGATTTATAGTTTGAATTTGCGTGAGTTGCCTCACCATAAGTTACAACAACGGAATTTACTTCACCTGAAAATCCAACAGGGATTAACATGGCGACTACGATTAAAGCCAATAAGGCTATAGTAATTTTACGCATTTTTTTCACCTCACTAAATTCCTAT
>NZ_CACXXB010000066.1 GCF_902771435.1 uncultured Methanobrevibacter sp.
ATTATCAATGGCACACGCAGGTAAAGACACTGGTGGAAGCCAATTCTTCATTACCCACTCCCCACAACCACATTTAGACGGTGTTCACACCGTATTCGGCCAAGTAATTAAAGGTCAGGACGTTGTCAACGCAATCCAACAAGGGGACGTCATGAACAAAGTGACCGTTGAAGAAAGATAGAACTTATCTTTCAACTTCTTTTTTTATTTTAATTTGATTAAACGATTTTTAAAGAAAAAATTGTGCATATTTTTCTCATTTTAAAGGCTATGTCTAAAATTATAATGATGACTATGCCCATTTAAGCACATGATTCGAGAATTACATTAACGAGCAATATATCAATATCAAAAAGATATGTTTTGGAAAAAAAATAGTTTGAATAATGACATGAATCTTGAAGACTTACGATTAGTTAATTCAATGCCCATAACATGTTTACACATGCTTAGGTAGATAGACATTGAATTAAACCACCAATTCGTTAGAATTTAATTGTATCCAAAGAGTGGATTTTAAACTCTATGATATGATATGAAATATTTACTATATAAATTATTTTATTTAATTAAGATAATATTACGAATTAAAAGCAATTTTATGAACTCAAAGCAATTTAAAATATGTTGCCATAAAATTGTGCGAGTTTGCAAAATTGTTCTCATTTTAAACTGCTTATTTTATATAATGGGACAACATATCCTTTAATTATAAAAATATCATTGTTTGAACTCAATGTTGATTTTAAAAAAAATTACAGATTCAATGCAATATTGATTCGACCGTAAAAGTTTTTATTTTATTTTTAATTAGAAATTTATACTCATATAGAAAAATTGACTTCAATTAATATGTAAAACTTTAAATAATGGTTAAAACAAAGGATAAATTGAATTTAAAAAAATTTCGAGGATAAAACCATGCACCGAAATTACCCGCAAAGATTGGAAATGCAAATTCCACAGGAGAATACATATACAAGACTAGAAAACATGCAAAAGGAAAACATTTCACCCAAAGAATTTCTAAAAAATCATTTTAAATTTCCATCAAATAATTTTGATGAACTTAATGAATTCATTATCAGCGACAAAGAAATGGAAAAAATAATCCTGAATTTGCCTGAAATTCTATCAAAAGAATTGCCATACAGAAAACTTTCGATAGATTTCATGAAGGAAACCGACCCAAATGAAAAAATCCTTGAAATAATAATTTACTCCGATTTGGAATCCGACCAATTACTTCAAAAAGAGGATTTGCTTTGTGACATGTTAATCGACAAATATCCTAAAACAACAATTGAGTACATAATTTTGGTGGAATATTATGAATAACAATAATTTCGACTGGCATGAATATTATGAACTTGCAAATAGCTACATTGAAGAAGAAGACAATGCAAAATTAAGAACTGGAATTGGCAGATACTATTATTCATCTTTTTTAGAGTCCAGAGATTTCATTCTGGAAAACAATATATTTTTAAATCCATTTAATGAAAAAATCATGAAATCAACTTCAGGCAGAGTTCACCAAGAAACCAGATCCATATTTAAAAAGCATCCCAACTTAAATAGAAATAATGCAGGCGCAAAAATAGCTCAAAACCTCAATGTATTAAGAAAATATCGCAATATGGTGGATTATGATTCTAAAAATCCTAAAAATATAAAACATGCATTTAATAGATGCCATATGAAATCTAAAGAGATATTTGATTTGCTCAATGAATTGAACTAGCTATCAGATTTGATTCCAACAAATGAAGCAAAAACGGAAGCTATGCACAATACCACACAGATAATGCATGTTATCTGACAGCTCTGAATCAGTAGAGGATAATACTGCTGAATAATCGGAACATCACCCATTACAAATGCAAATACCAATGTCAGTATTCCCATACTCATTGCCTGGCCAACTGTACGCATTGTTGCAACTGCCGCTGAAGCGACTGATGTGTCCTTTGGCGGAACTGAACCCATGATGACATTCGTATTCGGCGGTGAAAACAATCCGAAACCTATACCATAGATTATCATTGACACGAATAAAAATTCAATTGATGTTGTGCTGTCCAAAGATGAAAACAGGAATAATGATAGAGTACCTAAAGCCATTCCGATAGCTGCAAGGATTTGCGGCACGAACCTGTCAGACAATCTTCCGGCAATTGGAGCTAAAACCACCTGACACAATGGTGCTACAAGCAATATCATTCCGGCAGTCTGTGAATCAAACCCTTTAATGTATTGCAGATGATAATTTAGGATTGTTGTTACAGCATAAGTCGCCAGATATGCGCACAGTGATGCGAAATTGGCGGACAGGAACTTGTGATTTTTGAAAAATCTGATGTCGAATACCGGATATGCCTGTTTCAGCTCAATCCATGCAAATATTAGAAGAATAATTACACCAAGAACTGTCAATATTACTCCAAGTTGAGTGTTTAGAATGGTGAATCCGTACATGAACAATACCATTCCAATTCCATAGGCAAATGATCCTTTCAAATCCAGAGGGATATTTTCAAAGGAACTCCACTCCTCATCGATTTTTGTTAAAAGCAAAGCCAAAATAACAAAGAGGAACGGAACGCCGAATAACACTACAGATCTCCATCCCAGATTATAATTCAAGATTCCTCCAATAACGGGAGACAGGGACAATCCTACATAAACACCGGTGATATTTATCCCCAGTGCCTTTCCGCGCTCTTCAGGAGGAAAAGCGTTCACAATCATTGCCATTGAAGTGACGTTGATAAAAGACAGGGAAATTCCCAAAATCAATCTGCATGCCAGAAACTGTTCCTGTGATGTGACAAGCACATTGGCAATGGATATTATGATAAATAAAACAACACTTAAAATTGTGACTTTCTTGAGGCCGTATTTTCCTGAAATCTGGCCTGCCGGAACCGACAGTACTGCCACAACAAGTAAAAAAATGATAGTTACCCAGTTTTGAACAATATTGCTCATGTGAAATTCGGTTGCAATGGAAGGAATGACAATGGTCACTGCATTGACCGCAAAAACAGTGAAAAATGACAATACTGTACAAATCAATAAGAGTAAATTTTTCTTTTCCATCAATATTATATATTAATTCAATGACTTTAAATATTTTTTAGAATATATTATATTACATGAGCGAACACAACACTCCGGAATATATAACATTCCCAAGAACTTTTGAAAATTACAGATGGTATAAGCCCATACTCGTATTAATAGTCGGCGCAATCGTATATGCAATACTGCAAGTTGCAATATTTGCAATTTTCGGCATGGCATACGGCTGGAATACGATTTTCCAGTTAATGACACAAGGATACGAAGCGTTGAATTCTGAAGCTGGAAGCTACATCGGCTATCTGTCCGTGGCAATTTTTCTTCCTTCACTTTATGTTGCCACTAAAATTGTTAAAGACAGACCATTCTCTTCCTATTCATCATCACGTGGAGGATGGGATTGGAAACTATTTTTCAAATCATTGCCAATTCCATTAGCCGTATATATAATATATCAGGCAATAAGCTCAACTATTACTGGCCGGGTTGGTCCAAATACCCTAACTGTGACATTCTTTGTAATATGCTTGATTATCATACCCCTACAGTGCATCGCCGAAGAATACTTTATGCGAGGTCTGATTATGCAAACTTTCGGATCATGGTTTAGGATACCTATTGTGGCAATAATTCTTCAATCCATAGTTTTTACATCACTGCACCCCTATAACCTTTTAGGAGTCCTCGGTGTATTCATACAGGGAATTCTTTTAGGATTTTTAACCTGGCGCAGCAACGGTTTGGAGGCAAGCTCTGCACTCCATAGTGTGAATAACTTAAGCAGTGCATATTTTGCAGCTTTAGGATTTGGAGCAACTTCATCTTTAATTACTCCATTTGACTTTGCTTCAACAATCATTGCAAGTACCGTCTCAGCATTAGGCCTATATTATATTGGAACCAGGAAAGGCTGGTTCGGCGAAAAAACAGAAAAATTATGGTAGTACAAAAATTAATAGCATGAATTTAACACCGCACCTGCTATTAATCAAACCTCACCACATACTGAACAGATATTTTCCCATTTTTTAGACATAGGTTAAGGCATCACTGACTAAACAACCCAAATATTTAATGTCTGTCTAAAAAATCGTGAAAACTCTAAAATTTTATATAACTTTTTAAAGAAATTAATAAAAAAAGTAAGGATTAACACAGACGCAATAATCCATGCTAATCAAAGCCCAACACTTCATGAACTAAAAATCAGTTCTATTCAACATCAAAACCCTTTTCCATCATGCTATTTTTAAGAATCTCCATTGCTTTTATCGTGTCAGGTCCGGAAACCCTCTTAATCATGCGATTGTTTTCATTAAACCTTCCGATAAAATAATCCTGCTGTTCCTTACTTACCAGGTCCAGCCGAGTATAGTTTGTAAGACATTCCAGAAGGGCGAATACTCCTCGGTTTAAAGCCTTTGCACACGGATGATTTTTAACAATTTCTACAACATCACTGCTTATGATATAAGCTTCCCCATTTGATGTTACATGGTCTTTAATCGGATCCATCTTTCTAATATCTGTAACATCACAAATGACATATGCTTCTGCATTTTTCAATATTGCAATGTCATCATCATCTGTAAACTCTTCAATATCCAGGTTTCCGATGGTTGAA
>NZ_CACXXB010000067.1 GCF_902771435.1 uncultured Methanobrevibacter sp.
TTTTGCCGGTGTAGACTTTTACTTTAACTTTGCAGTTTTTAACTGCTTTTTTGTTCATTTTGTTTTTAACAGTGACTTTGAAGTCTTTTGATGCTTTTAATTTTGCAACAACTTTAGGCGCTTTGGTTATTGTTGGAATATTGACTGAAATTGAATATCCGCCCCATGCACTGCCATATCCTTTCACTGTCATGTCATATCCCCAAGTGTAATAGTTCGGTTTCAATTTTGATATTGTCTTGAATGACGCAATACCTTTGGAGTTGGTTGTTGCATAAAGTGTTTTTGCTGAGGAATCCTTTGAAGGTGCTGCGTGTATTAATCTTAAAGCCACTTTGGCATTTGCAATAGGCTCTTTAGTAATCCGACTAATCACTGTTACTTTAAATGCTTTGCCTGATTTGTAATATGTTTTGAATGCTTTGGATTTGATGGAGACTTCTTCATTTGTGTTGTCTTCAAAAGTAGTGTTGGTTAACTTTATCTTATGGAGAGCATTTGAAATGGATCCTCCGGATTCTGCGGTATTGGATTTGAAAAGTGTATTGGAAATGCTTGTTTTGGCATTTGAAGAATCAAAATCAATTGCACCTCCATACTCTGATGCAGAATTGTCAATAAAAGAGGATTTATCAATAGTCAGTTTTAATTCATCTCCTCCGGCAAATATTGCACCTCCATCCATTCCAGTATTGTTTACAAATTGGGATTCTGAGATTTTAGCAGTCCCATGAAATTCTATTGCTCCACCACTTCCGCCTTGATTGGATTTAAATAAGGACTTTCTGATATCTAATTTACTGTCATAATATCCGGAAAATATTGCTCCACCGGATGATGCAGAATTATCAATAAAATTAGATGCAGATGCAATTAAATATAAGGCGCTGATTGCACCTCCAGAGTTAGCTTCATTTTTTGTAAAATTACAATTTAAAACATTGAACTGTTCAGCATCACCCGTATAAATAGCTCCACCTTCTTCAGTGGCATTGTTTTGTATGAATCTGGAGTTTTTAACATCTAAAGTTCCGCTGGAATAAATTGCTCCACCAAATCCTGTAGTAGGAATTTCATCTTTTACCGGAATGCCAATAGCCTTATTGTTTTTAAATTCACAATCAGAAACATTTAATGAACATTCATAATCCATAAGTATTGCACCGCCAATTTCAGCTTTTCCATTAATGAATGCTAGATTTTTGAGTAGGACGCTAGTTCCGGTTTCATCATAATTTTCTTCATCATAGATTTCAGTAATCACAAATATTCTTGCAGTGTCTTTACCGTCTAAAACGGCACCATTTCCATTAATAGATATTGATTTACTGATTACTATTCCATCTTCTAAATCGCCATTTGAATAAGCATAGTTTTTATTCAAATTTATAGTATCTCCTTTTTTAGCCTTGTTGATGATATTCTGCAATTCTGTAAAGCTGCCTGTAGCTTTGGCGCTGATTATTTCAGCATCACTTGAAGATACGCTGACATCGTCATCTGTAACATTTTCAGATGCTGAAACAGCCCCTGCAACTAAAAAAAGAATGGCAAATATCATTAAGATTTTCATTGTTTTTTTTATGTATTCTTTCATTCTATCATCCTAGATTTCTTTTAAAAATTATTCAAATCTCATAAAAATAGATTTGTATTATTGTTTTTCTTTAAAATATTAAATAAAGAAATATTATCAAATTAGTAATATAATAAAAAAAGGGGAGATGAAAGAGTTTGTTCTTTCATCTTGTTCCGAAAGCTTGTGCCCAGACGATTATGCCGTTCATTTTGTATGCAGCAATTCCTACACAGTTGAAGTCCGGATCAAGCATATTGCGTCTGTGGCCTTGGAACTCGTATGGGTAATTGGTTTCTTTCCATGATTCCATTACTTGCTTTGCGGTGGTTTGACCTAGTGCAAGATTTTCTCCACGTTTTTGTAATTTAGGGTATATTGTAAAGCAGTCGCTGCCGTCTGGACGGTCATGGCTTAGTTCGTCTGTTTTGTTCCATACTTCATATGCTTCTTCAGCCCTTCTCTGTGCAACTTTTTCCAATTCCTCATCAGTTGTTAAAGGTTTGAGGGTATTTGAAGGGTTGGTGTTGAAGAAGGTTGTGTTCTGGTTGTTTTTATCCAATTGCCATACGCCTTTTTGGGTTCTGAATTCGTTTAATAAGGTATAAACCTCACTAACATCAAGCTGGCCGTCAATGTCTGCTGTTATAATAGGAACGGTTATATAATAGTTTCCTGTATCTGGAATCACTTTTCCTCTTGTAATTTTAAGTTTTGACTTGACATTTTTGGCAGTTATTTTGTATCCGATAGTCTTGTAGTCTTTGCTTCCTTTATATTTTATTGTACCTGTATATGTTCCTTTTTTGGTCAATCCGGTTATCTTGAATGTTGCCTGACCTTTGGAATTTGTTTTTGCGGTAAATGTCTTTTTGTATTTCTTGCCGGAGGAAAGTGTGAGGTAAACCTTAACCTTTTTCAATGCTTTTTTGTTTGCTTTTAAGGTCACGGTATACTTTTTGGTTTTTTGTGACAATTTAAATATTTTTGTTTTAGGAACACTTAATGAAGTGGTTGTTTTATTGATCGGCACTTGTTTGGTATTCTCATATAATGTGTATGTGCCGTCTTCGCTTGTGGAATTGTATTCATCGTCTCCGGAATAAACTATCTTCCATGTGTGTTTTCCAGCTTTCAAGTTGTATTCCTCTGCATTTGTAAAGAAATAATGGGTTTTTGCGGTAATATTTTTGGTAGATTTCAGCCTGCCGTCAATGTAGAGATATAATGTTCCGGCAACTTCTTTTGGAAACTTGACCTTGAAGTAATCGGTTTTTGTATTTTTGATTGAAAGGTTTTTGTTTTCATCAATTGCATAGATTACTCCACCTTCATCCTGTGTAACCACATAAACGTTCATTTTTGAATCTTTTTTAACGAAGGTTTCGCTTGCAGGGTTTAGGACAAATGTGCCATTTAGGGATGTTGATGCATAGTCGTCATCTCCTGAATATGCAAGATTCCATGTGTGGCTTCCTTCAGTTAATCCGTAGCTTCTTGTGTTGATGAAAAGATAATGGGTCTTAGCGGTTATTTCTCTTTCATTCACTATTTTGCCGTCAATGGAAAGTGACAGGGTTCCGGTGACCAGGCTTGGAAATTTCACTCTTAAATAATCGCTGTCATGGTCATTCACATAGAAGTCGGTTTCGGGATTGACTGTGTAAATTGTACCGTTATCGTACTGGTCTACAAAATCAACCTTCATGTTTGAATCATTTAGGGACAGCACCTCCTCGTTGGCATCTGCCTTTAAAATTTCGTCTGTCTTGATTTCTTCATCTGACAATTCAATTGCTGAATCGTCAGCACTTAGTGTATCATCCGTAATGTTGTCTGATGCACTAACTGTACTTATTGTAAAAATAGTCAGTAAAACTAAACTGACTATAAGGAGTTTTTTAAATCTCATGTTTAATATTTCTTTAAAAATGCAATTATAAAGCAATATTATTCATTTAATAATAATTGGGCGATTCCAATGGTTATTGCAGCCAATTACAAAATATTTTTTTTATTTCGCCGGGAATATTTTCACGGAATTTTCAAATTTTCCACAACATTTATAAATAGTAATAAACATATTTATTCTTAATATTCATATTAACCTAAGGTTATTCTAACTATGGTTTTTGTTTTAATTTGCGCAAATCATTTTAATTCAATTTTGAATATTATATCCTACATTTTAAAGGAGGATATTTTTGAGTAGAGGAAAACGACCAAAGTGGATGATTGAAATAGCGATTGAAAGAATGAACATTCTTTTTGAGCGTGCTGAGATGGAATTCATCACCCATCCGGAACGGTCCGATCGATATGTCGAACTGGCATTGAAGTTGTCCACCAAATACAATACCAAAGTCCCTGAAAAGTGGTCTCGAAGGTATTGCAAGAAATGCAGGCGTTTCCTTTATCCTGGCCATAATTGCACCGTCCGGCTAGTTAACTCGGAGGTTAACATTTTTTGTGGTGAATGTGGTCATGTAATGAAAGTTCCTTATCACAAGGAAAAAAAGTTAAAAAGGAGAGCTAAATATGAGTCACACAAAAAAGGAAATGATGAATAGAGCTCTTGGTGCGATGACAATTAACATTGGTAAAAGCGGCGTCAATGACAATGTCATTGAAGAGATTAAACGCCAGCTTAAGGCTAATGAAATTGTTAAACTTAAATTTGCAAAAAATATCGCTAGAAATAAAGATGATTACATAGATGAAATAGTCTCTAAAACTAGAGCACAGCTCATTGACGTTAGAGGCCACGTTGCTGTAATCTATAAGAAAAAGCCTTAAACATTTTAAATTTAGAGTTACAGGCCCTATTTTTTAGGTCTTAAATTTACAGTGGATTAAGCTACAATTATTTAATAAAATATTGGAGAATTAATATGACTACTGTATTTGATGTACCTGCAGATTTATTAAAACCGGTGTTCACAAAGAAAGAAAACCGGAAAATGCTGATTGGTGGTATGTAAGAACTGCTTCTATCATCAGAAGAGTTTATATGGACGGTCCTGTAGGAGTAATGAGTTTAAGAACTTTCTACGGTGGCAAAAAAGACCGTGGTGTACGTCCTGAAGTTTTCAGAAAAGGCAGCGGATCCATTATCAGAACCGCATTACAACAATTGGAAGACGCAGGATATGTAGAGAAAGTTGAAGGTGGAAGAGTTGTCTCCCCAGCAGGAAGATCATTCTTAGATAAAATTTCTGCTGAAATCATTAAAGATATTCCTGAACTTGAAAAATACTAATTATAATTGGAGAGTTTGATATGAGCGAATTAGATGAAATTCGTCAAAAAAGAATGGCTGAATTACAGGCTCAACAAGCTGCTATGCAAAATCAGGCACAGCAACAGGCTGTTGCTCAAGCTCAACAGCAAGAGGCACAGGCACAATTTGAAGCTCAGAAAAAACAGATCTTAGCTCAAATCCTGACTCCTGAAGCCCGTACTAGGTTAGGCAATCTTAAATTAACCAAACCGGACCTTGTCAACGGTATTGAACTTCAATTGATTCAATCCGCACAGGCTGGAAGTTTAAGAGGTAAAGTTACTGATGAGCAATTGAAAGTCCTTTTAAGACAAATTGCCGGTCAGAAAAGAGAAATTAAAATTACAAGGAAATAATATCAATGAAAGCAGCTGTATTGTATAGTGGAGGTAAGGACTCATCTTTCATGGCAGTCATGCTTAAGAGATTGGGTCTTGACGTGGAATTATGCACTGCAAACTTCGGTGTTTATGATTCATACGTTCCTGCAGGCAAGTCAGCGGCCGCCTTGGGTTTTAACCATAAAGTTCTCGATTTGGATTTCGGGATTTTGGATAAGGCCTGCGACATGATTCTGAGTGACGGATTTCCAAACGACGGAATAAAATTCATTCATGAAAGTGTTGTGGAAGAGGTGTCAGAAAAATACGATATTATTGCAGACGGGACAAGACGTGATGACAGAACTCCCAAATTAACTGTCAATCAGATAAGAAGCCTTGAAGACAGAAAAGATGTTCAATATATAAATCTGGATAGTTTCGGCCATAAGTCTGTTAAGTTAATAACCTCTAACCTTTTTGAAATTTCACACGAAAAGTCAAACAAGGACAACAGCTCAGATTATGAGGTTGAAATAAGGACTCTGATTGATGAGAAGGGAGGAAATTCACTGGACATATTCCCTGAACATTATCAAACTCGTGTTATCGGTTATAAAAAATAATTATTACATGTATTACAGGTGAGAAAATGAGTAGAAATAAACCATTAGCTAAAAAATTAAGAATGGCAAAAGCAAACAAACAAAATAGGAGAATTCCAATCTGGGCTTA
>NZ_CACXXB010000068.1 GCF_902771435.1 uncultured Methanobrevibacter sp.
TCAAATCAAGCTTCGTGGATTGAGAATTGAGATTGGTGAGATTGAGTCTAATATCAGTAGATATCCTGGAATCAAACAAAATGTGGTAATTATTCGTGAAATTAATAATAATGATCATTTGTGTGCTTATTTCACTGCAGATGATGAAATCGATGAAAATCTCTTAAAAGAATTTTTGAAGGATAAATTAACTAATTATATGATTCCAACTGTGTTCATGCAGATTGATGAAATGCCGCACACACCTAATGGTAAAATTGACGTAAAAAGATTGCCTGAACCGATTTTAAGACTGGAAAATGTTAAACCTGTAAATGAAACTGAGGAAAAACTCTATGAACTCATATCTGATTTCATAGAAAGCAATGAATTCGGTACCACTGATGATTTATATGCTTTAGGTTTCACTTCACTGACATTAATGAAATTAAACTCCTTAATTTATAATGAAATGGGAGTTAATGTGGAGATTTGATTGATGATTCTAAGGATAGGGAATTTTATCCGTTGACTGAAAATCAGTTGGGTATTTATTATGAATGTGTACAAAGTCCTGATGAGATTAAATATACCATGCCGGCTGCTGTGAGATTTGACAACAGTGTTGATGCTATTAAACTTAAAGAATCGGTAATTAGGGCTGTTGAATCACATCCTTATCTTAAGGTGAGAATAGTCGTTTCTGATGACGGTTCATTAAAGCAGAAACGTGATGATAATATCATAATGGATGAGATTGAAATTGTTAAAGTTGACAGTATTTCTGATGAAGAAATGATGAAAAATGATGTACAGGCTTTCACATTAAACAATAGCCAGTTATTCAGGTTCAAAATCTATGATACAAATGATGGTGTTGTTCTGTTTTATGATTTCCATCATATCATTACAGATGGCGTATCTCAAAACATGCTGTTAAATGAGATTTTAAGTGTTTATAATGATGAGGATATTGAAAAAGAGACTGTTGATGGCTATATTCATTCTCTCATTGAAGAAAAACTGGTCAATAGCGAAAAATATAACTTGTCTAAAAAATTCTTCCATGATAAGCTTTCACAAGAAATAGATTCAACTGTATTGACTCCAGATTTGAATGGAAATCCTGATAAGGGCAACAATATGCTTATTTCTGAAAGAATTGCTAATGATTCCATTAAAAAATTCTGTAAAAAACATGCAATAAGTCAAAATTCCTTGATAATGGCATGTACAGTATTGAGCTTGAATAAGTATACCTACAGTGATAATACTTTGATAACTTCTATTTTTAATGGAAGGGCTTATTCATATTATCAAAATACGCAGGCATTTTTGGTTAAAACACTTCCAATCATCATTTCTAATGAGAACCGGAATGTTTCCATAAAAGAATTTATTAATCATGTGGATAAGGTTTGGAAAGATTCGATTAATCATATGGAATATCCATACACAAAGATTGCTGAGGATTTCCAGCTAAAACCAGAATTCTTCTATACATATCAGGAAAGTGGTGAGTCTAATCAGGGTGCTGTAAATGATAAGACAATTGCTGTTGGAGAGTTATCAACTGATGATATTTCGGCGGCTGAGTATAAAATTAATTTGAATATTATAGATACTGGTTATGAGCTTGGGTTAGTCCTGCAATATAATGATCAATTGTACAGTGAAAATTATGCACAAACATTCCTTAAATCTATAATTCGTGTTTTAAATCAATTTATTGAAGGCAATATTGATGAAACTAAAATTTGTGATATTTCACTTGCCGATGAAAGAGAAGATGCTGAATTTGGGCCTGTTGAAACTCCATTCTTACATAAACGTTTTGAAGAGCAGGCCGATATTAATCCGGTCAATGTTGCATTGGTTGCAACTGATAGAACACTGACATATGCTGAACTTAATGAGGATGCAAATAGGGTAGCCAATGCTTTAATTAATTTGGGAATCAAGCCTAGAAACAATGTTCTTATAATGCTTGGGAGGGATAGTAATCTTATTTCTGCTATTTTGGGTGTTTTAAAGGCTGGTTGTGCTTTTGTTCCTATTGATCCAGAATATCCTCAAGACAGGATTGACTATATTTATGAAAACTGTCATGCGGATTATATAATTACTGATAATGTCAGTGATGCTACATTGGATATTAATGACTTGCTTAAATGTGAAAATGCTGATAATCCTGATGTCATTATCGATTCCAGTGATATTGCCTATATGATTTATACTTCAGGTTCTACCGGAAAGCCAAAAGGTATCATGACTAGCCATATGAATATTACAAATCTTTTCTCAAAGCAGGATGGCAATCTTTTAAATGATTTGTATTCTAGAATGGACAAGGTCGTTGCTTTGAGTACTGTTTCATTTGATGCGTTTTTACTTGACTTTATGAGTTTAACATTTGGTTCAACAGTCATTTTGGCAAATGACAGTGAGGTTAAAAACATTGATGAACTGGCTCAGTTGATGGGTAGGGAAAAGCCTGATGCAATTGCATTTACAACCCCTTCAAGGGCCATGCAATATCTGGAAAATAAAAATTTCAAAAATGAATTCGCCTCCATCAAATATATTGGCGTTGGTGGGGAAATGCTTCCTAAAGAGCTAATTAGAATCATTTTAGAAAATTATGGTGCTGAAATTTACAACATTTACGGACCTACAGAAACCACAGTAACTTCCAACACAACCAGAATTACCGATGCAGATAATATTAATGTTGGTAAAGCTTTATACAATTACATTACTGAAATAAGAGATATTGATGGTAAGATGTTGCCTCGGGGAGTGATGGGTGAGCTTTACATTGGAGGTTATGGTGTAGCTGGCGGATACTATGGCATGGAGGATAAAACCAAAGAAGTCTTCTGTAAAATCAATGGTATTCCATATTATAGAAGTGGAGATTATGCAGTTGAATTGCCTGATGGCGAAATCGTTATAAAAGGAAGAATCGATAATCAAATCAAACTCAGAGGATTGAGGATAGAGATTGGTGAAATTGAATCCAACATAGGCAAATATCCTAGAATAAAACAGAATGTTGTAGTTGTTAAAGAAATAAATAATGCTGAACATTTATGCGCTTACTTCACGGCTGACGATGAAATTGATATCAATCTATTAAAACGTTATTTACAAAATAAATTAACTAAATATATGGTTCCAACTGTATTTATGCAGATTGATGAGATGCCACAAACTCCAAATGGAAAAATTGACATTAAACGGCTTCCAAAACCTTCATTGAACCTGAATTATGTGGAGGCTAAAAATGAACTTGAGGAGAAACTGTTCAAATTAGTTTCATCATTGATTAATACTAAAGAATTTGGAACCACTGATGATTTGTACTCCATAGGATTTTCTTCCCTGACATTGATGAAATTGAATTCGATGATACATCAGGAATTGGATGTAAATCTGGACATTGCATCATTATTCAATAATCCAACAATCAAAAACCTGGCATATCATATTGAAAATGATGTTGGTTCCCAAGTTGACATTGATTATATGCGTAAAATTGCAAAAGATATGGAATATTTCCCATTGACTTCCAATCAGCTGGGAATTTATTATGAATGCATGCAAAGCCCTGAAGAGCTAATATATACAATGCCTTCGGTTATAAAATTCGATAATGATATAAATCCGGAAAAACTGAAAAATGCCATAATTGCAACTATTGAGGCACATCCATATCTAAAAACCAGAATTGTCACAGGCGAAAATGCCGAGATAAAACAAAAAAGATGCGATGATGTGCCAATAGATGAAATACAAATTGTTGAAGTGGATGAAATTACTAATGAGGAGATACTGGAAAATGACTCCACATTCTTTAATTTGAATGGTGGTCAGTTATTCAGATTTAAAATTTATGTTACTCCAACTCAAACAATTTTGTTCTCTGATTTCCATCATATAATCACTGATGGAGAATCACAAAATAACCTGTTCTCAGATATAATTAAAGCTTACGACGGTGAAAAAATCTCTGAAGAGGTAATTGATGGTTATGTTTACAGTCTTATTGAAAAGGAAACAGTTGAAAGCGAATCTTCCAAAAATTATTTCCAAAAGAAATTTGCCAAAGGATTTGAATCAACTGTTCTGACAACAAACCTCAATGGAGATCCTGATAAAGGTAACGTTAATCTTCTCTTTGACAGCATTGATTCTACATTCGTTAGACATTTCTGTAAAGACCATGCAATAAGTCCAAATGTACTGTTCCTTGCAGTCATTTCGTTGAACCTCAGTAAATACACCTTCAGCGATAAAACGTTGGTTACAACTATATTTAATGGTAGGGCTAATTCAGAATATATGAATACTCAGGGAATGCTTGTTAAAACCTTGCCTGTGCTCGTTGATGGTGGAAACAGGGAAATGATGGTTGATGACTTCATTAAAGTCGTTGATGAAGCTTGGAAAGGTTCGGTGGTACACAGCAATTATCCATATACAAAACTTTCCGAGGAATATGGTTTGAAACCTGAATTCTTCTACGCATTCCAGGATTTCTTTGAAGATGAAAATGTTAGTGTCCATGATGTAAAATATGAAGTTGAATCTATTGATGGAACCGTTACAACAGATTATAAGGTTTCATTGAATGTCTATGATGATGGTGAAGAAATCAACATTGTTCTTGAATATAATGACGAATTATATAGTGAAGAATATATTCAGAACTTCTTGCTT
>NZ_CACXXB010000069.1 GCF_902771435.1 uncultured Methanobrevibacter sp.
AATAAAAAATAATTATTACAAAAAATAATGAAAATAGAAGAAAATGCCAAAATGAGCTAAACAATAGTTAAAGCGTTTGGCACTTTTTTGAGAACGTTTTCCTTAACTGGAATCATTGTTGATGAAGCAATTGAAAAGTCTGCATCTTTAGCCGCAACCCTATCGTCTTTTTCGGAAATGACAGTTGCATTCAATGCGTCCTGCAGATTATCAACGGTGTTTTTCAATACCCATTCGTCAACATCGGAAATTATAATTTCATCAACATGCCTATCAAGTTCATTGGCAATCACCCAGGATATGAATCTTCCGCCGTGAAGCGCAATAGTATTTCCTTCAGCCAGATTAACAATATCTTCCAGAGTATGCTTTAGTTCAATATTCTGATACATCCTTGAATTGACCAATGTTGCCCAATGCGCATCGCCAACATGATATGAACCTATTTTTCTTGGATATACATAATCCGGACCTGCGATTTTAACTGCAGTAGCTAATGACAGCAAATCATGCTTTTGAACCGGAAGCCCCCTGTTTGGAAATTCCTCATTGATTATTTGGATAATCCTTGGAAGTCCGAATTTTCCTCTTCTGGCAGTTCCGGGCTCATAGCCGCACATGTATCCGTGATGATTTTTTGGAAAACCTGTAATAACCATGTTCAAGCCTGAACGCAACCCCGCACGAACCTCATGTTCATAAGCTCCATTGGTGGCCACTACTTTTCCAGGAGACAATATCCTTGCAGCCGCAATTGTTTTTGCAAAGCTTTCTGTAGTGTTTTCACACCTGTTGAACGGACCTCCTTCAACCACAATGACATCTGCACCGATTTCAATGGATTTTTCAAATCCTGTTATGACCTCATCATAACCGTCACCAACAAACATTATGGATTCCAAACCTCTGCCATATTTTTTGGCCAGCTGTGCAATGTCTTCAGCTTCCCTTAAAGGGGCTGCATGACCGTCTCCAGTCTGTTCAGAAGTAACGTTTACTGCAACGGATGATGATAACTTAATCCATTCCTCCTTATCATCTTTCTGTTCCATTTCCTTATCAATCAAACGTTCGTGAATCCTTTCTCTAGGACATTCGGTGAATGCGGGACCCTTATTATAACATTCACCGCCACAGCCACTGATATTTTTCGGAAGCCTCATTGCACCATTTTCTCCAAAGTGATCCAAATCAAGAGGAACGTCAACTATTTCATGGACCTTTTGCATCACTTCAAGACCGGTCATTCCGAATTTTTCTCCGATATCAGAAAATGCATATGCACAGATATGAATTGGAGCACCTATCATATCTGATAAGCGACAGTTGCCAAGCAAATCCATTATCTCCAAATCGGATGCACATGTTCCTGCAACAACTTCAGTCAGGTCACAGCCTAATGGAAATCTTTTAAACTGCATCCCCAATTTCATTGCCTCATCCAGGGAAAGTTCTGAAATTGCATCAACAACTGATGTCACATCCTTGTCCATTTTTGAAATTTGAATTGCGGCTTCATCATCAAAAACCGCTTTTCTTATTAAGTCATACATGAAATTTTACTCCAAAATTGCTTTATCTAATAATATTTTCAGTGAAATCCTTAATAAATATCTTTCGATTTAGGCATACCTAAAATAGATTTAAAATTCTTCATATAATAAAATAAAAAGTATTACAAAAGCATATAATAATAAAGAAATAGTAATACCAGTATTACTAGAAATAAATATATACTAAAAAAATAATACTAAAAAAAGAGTAATAACAAGTTTTAAATAGTACTATTATTTAAATATAACTTATTACTGCATGGAATAAAACTACCATAATTTGTATTACTTAATGAGTCTCGCTCATTGAATCCATGCAGTAAAACTTTTAGAATAGTTCAAGCTATTATAAAAGTTCAATAAATAAGGAGACAAAAAAATGATTCTTTCTAAATTAAAAGAAAGATTCGAAAACGATAAAAAAGGAGACAAAAAAATGAAAGTAGCAATTTTAGGTGCAGGATGTTACAGAACACACGCTGCAAGTGGAATTACCAACTTCTCAAGAGCTTGTGAAGTTGCAGAAGCAACCGGAAAAGAAAACATTTCAATGACTCACTCAACCATCGAAATGGGTGCAGAATTATTAGAATTAGCAGGTGTAGACGAAGTAGTCGTATCCGACCCTGTATTTGATGGAGATTTCGTTGTAGTAGATGATTTTGATTACGCAGAAGTAATTGCAGCACACAAAGCAGGAAACCCAGAAGATGTAATGCCTGCAATCAGAGCAAAAGTTAACGAATTAGCAGAAACTGTACCAAAACCAGCAAAAGGAGCTATTCACTTTACTCACCCAGAAGATTTAGGAATGAAATGTATTAACGATGACTCTGAAGCTGTAGCTGACGCTGACTGGGTAATGACCTGGTTACCAGAAGGCGGTATGCAACCTGACATCATCAAAAACTTCGCAGATGACATCAAAGAAGGTGCAATTGTAACTCACGCATGTACCATCCCAACCACCGGATTAAACAAAATCTTCGAAGACTTAGGAACCAACGTAAACGTAGCTTCCTACCACCCAGGTGCTGTACCTGAAATGAAAGGACAAGTATACATTGCTGAAGGTTTCGCTGACCAAGCTTCCATTGACACCTTAATGGAATTAGGTCAAAAAGCAAGAGGATCTGCATTCACATTACCAGCAAACATGGTTGGTCCTGTATGTGACATGTGTTCCGCAGTAACTGCTATTACCTACGCAGGTATTTTAGCTTACAGAGACACTGTTACTCAAATTTTAGGTGCTCCTGCCGGATTTGCACAAATGATGGCTAACGAAGCTTTAACCCAAGTAACCGCATTAATGCAAGATGAAGGTATCGACAAAATGGACGATGCTTTAAACCCAGCTGCATTATTAGGTACTGCTGACTCAATGAACTTCGGTTCCTTAGCAGAAATCGTACCTACCGTACTCGATTACTTAGGTAAAGACAAATAAATGCAAATAAGTTATAATTGTTGATTCTTATCAACAATTCTTTAACTTATTTTTTAATTGCTGTGAAAAATAGCCATTAAAAAATAAGTTAATGATTATTAAAGATAAAAAAATTAAAATTGGGTGTTAAATTGATTGATGAAATCTTAAATAAAGCAAAACAAGGACAAGAATTAAGCGATGAGGAATTTTTAGAATTGTTGGACATCGAGAACGATGAGGATTTGGAAAAGTTGTTCAAGATAGCTTGCGATATAAGAGACAATCAATCAAAAGTAATCAAATTAACATCCACCGTCCATCTTACCAACAAATGCCAAATCCAACCTAGATGTGAGTATTGTGGATTTGCAGAAGAGACTTCCGAAAAAGGATACTATAACGCATTTTATAAATCCAATGATGAAATACTGAAAGCTGTAAAATCCATTCAACAGGCACACATTCCCCGCGTAAGCTGTTCTGGAGGATACGGATACAAAGGAAAGCAAGCAGTTAATGCATGCAGAATAGTAAAAGGACAATCAGATTTGGAGATTCTTGTAAATGTCGGTGGGGATTTGACTGAAAAGTCCGTACAGGAATTGGCTGAACTTGGTGCAGATACAATCTGCTGCAACCTGGAAACCATTAATGAGGACGTATTCTATCAAAGAAAACCTGGAGACTCACTGGATCAAAGAATATTAACCTGCAAAAGAGTAAGCGAAGCGGGTGTGGGATTGTCTTCAGGACTGCTTTTAGGTCTTGGTGAAACTAAGGAAGACAGAATAAAACACCTGCGTTACTTATCCAACTTCAAAACCTTGGAAGAAATTCCAATAATGGGATTCAATCCATATGAAGGCACACCAATGGAAAATCATCCTGCATTCCCATTGAAAGAGCAGCTGAAAATGGTTGCAATCACCAGAATAATGTATCCTGAAATCACAATTACAATGCCGACACCGACCGTCGGTCCTAAAAATGTGGAATTTTCACTCAAGGCAGGTGCAAATAACCTGGCAACCGTAATAGCCGACAATTACCCTCACGAAGTTAAAGGGGTAGGCTCTCCGGAATATGGAAATTATAATGAAGTCGTCAATGTCATTGAAAAACTGGATTTAATACCTCAAACTATTTAATCACTTTTTTTAAAATATGATAATATGGCATTTGAAAAGATGATAAGAAATGCATTTGAAGAGTCAAGAGATGACCGCAGGTTTGGAGATACTCTTGATGAAATCAAAGAAATTCAGGATTACATGAAAAATGCTGAAAAGATATGCATTCCTAATAAAAACGGAATAAAGGTTGAAGTTTTAAACCTCAAGCTGAAATGCTTCAGATTGACACAAATACCGCTGACACCAGCAGAATTCCTGCCCTGGCAAAGGCATATATGGCACTAGACCAAAGTGATGCCGATTTGATAATAGCCAGAGGCCGCCTGGGAATTCCGGGTTCCGGATCACTGCTTATTTTTATAGACAACAAGGGAAGAATACTAACTGCCGGAACCTCCCCATCACACGTGATTCATAAAAAAACAATAGAAGAAGCAGTTTATGAAGAGGCATCTGAAGCTCTTGAAAAAATCGGTTTTAAAAAAATTGAAGGTTAAAACATGGATATCGATACTGGAATTACATCTGAAGTACTTACAATCAAATCTGAAACCAAATTAATTGATATCTTTAATGAAATCATTTCAAAAAAGTCTGAAGCTGTTTTCAGCTATATTGAAAGTTTGAATCTTTGCGCAGATACAAAAATAATTGTTATTGGGACATATTTTACAGGCGTAGGAATTGTTAAAAAATTAAGCGAAAAATATGAAAACATATTATTGATTGATATCTATCCTCATTTGGAAGGCTTGCTTTATACAGATGTGGGAGGAAAGCTCAAAAATAGCGTTGATTTTTCTTCAAATCTTGATTTGATCTATTCCGGAGATGTCGTGATTGACACAACAGGTTTTGGCGGCATCACTGTTGAGCAGTCATCAAAATTTGATGTCGATGCATTCATAATAGAAGATCCAGTAGCTGAAGACAATGATCCACTCTTGAAAGATAAGAACAACATCGA
>NZ_CACXXB010000070.1 GCF_902771435.1 uncultured Methanobrevibacter sp.
AAAACTAATAAACGCCGAGACTGGGATTTGAACCCAGGAGGGCTGAACGCCCACGAGATTTCCAGTCTCGCGCCTTACCAGGCTAGACTATCTCGGCATAAAATAGTTAGCAATACTTGCACATCATATTGTCTAGAATAATATGATAAAATAATATATCCACTTCAACATATATAAAGTTATTGTTTAAACTAGATAATTTTAAAAAAATCTTGGAAACCTAATAATAATTAACACTTCATTACTAAAAAAATTACGAAAATAAAAAGACAAAATATATCTTTTTAATAGAATACATAATTAATTAGGTGAATAAAATGATGGATATCCTTGTAATTATTGTATTAATAGTAGCAATCCTTTTCATTGTTTTTACTATCATACACTTATATAACAATTTAGTAAGTCTTAGAAATCGAGTGAAAAACAGCTATGCACAAATAGAAGTACAATTGAAAAGAAGAAATGATCTTATTCCAAATCTTGTCGAAACCGTTAAAGGCTATGCCGGACACGAAAAAGAAGTGTTTGAAAATGTTACAAAAGCAAGAAGCAATGTCATGAATGCATCAAACATTGAAGAGGCAAGTGAAGCGGACAACCAGTTAACCGGTGCTTTGAAAAACCTGTTCGCAGTGGCTGAAAATTATCCGGAACTAAAAGCCAATTCCAATTTCCAGCAATTGCAGTCAGAATTGACCGAAACTGAAGATAAAATTTCATATGCAAGACAATTCTATAACGATGTTGTTTATAAATACAACAATGCGTGCGAGCAGTTCCCAAGCAGTCTTTTCGCTCGTATGTTCAACTTCCATGAAGCAGAATTCTATAAAGCTCCTGAAAGCGAAACTGCAGTACCTGAAGTTAAATTTTAAAATAAAAGGTGAAATTATATGAATGTTAAAAAAACATTTTGTATAATTTTATTATTCTTTATATTATTTTCAACAATAGCCATCGTTTCGGCAGATGACAATAAAAGCTATAGAATTGATCAGGGCTACATTGAGCTAACCGTTGGAAATAATGGTCTACTTCATGTAGATGAAATATATCATTATACATTTCAGGGCACCTTCAATGGAGTATATAGGGACATTCCCCTAAAAGAGGGAGAAACCATCGACAATATTACAGTACATACTGAAGGAGCCTATTCAGAAACGAAAGTAACTGACGAAAATGGAGTAAAGCATCTGAAAATATATCTATATGCCGATGAAGCCCACACACAAAAGATTTCAGACACCAGCGTAAATGTCTACATCAGTTATGACATGAAAAATACCGTTACCCTATTTAATGATGTTGCAGGACTTCAGTACAAACTATGGGGAGAAAACTGGGATGTGGGCGTTAATGGCCTAAGCGCAGTTGTTCACCTACCAGGAAATAAGAACATCGAATATTTCCTAAATCCTCAGGAGTATAACTCTTCAAGTGACCTGACAAACAATACCATTTCCGTAACATCAACTTCAATTCCGTCTGGAGAATTTTACGAATTGCTCGTTTTGATGCCTTTGAGTGATTTTGACAATGCAACTTATGCAAGACACGTGAATGGAATGGGACGTGAACAGATAATTCATAATCTTGATGAAAGCGTAAACGGAAGAAACTTCTGGAACACATCATTCATTGTTCTGGGATTGCTGTCCCTCATAAGTCCAATTGCATCAATAATCATTTACCTCAGATTCGGAAGGGAACCTAAAGTGAATTATGACGGAATTTATGAAAGGGAACCTCCAACTGATGATCCGCCTGCGATGGTGAATGCATTAATCGACAACAGCAGGGATATCGGAACACCCAATATGAATGGATTTGAAGCTACGATACTAAATCTCATTGACAAAAAGGTCTTTGAACTGGAAGCCCGAAGAGATCCTAATACTGATTTGACAGACCTCTACTTAAAATTAAATAGAGAACGAACTTCCAGTCTGTCTATTCATGAAAATACAGTTTTCGACATTATGGAAATGTTTTCAGACAGCAACGATATCGTAAACCTCTCAAATTTAAACAATGACCTGTCATATGAATCCAACGCCAAAATGTTTATGGAAGAATATAATGAATGGCAGCAGGACGTAAAACATGAATATCTGGATTCTGATAATCTTGAACTCTATTTCAACAATAAGGGATCCAAATTTATGAAAATTTTGGGAATCTGTGGAATACTCCTTGGAATAATCATTTTCGTATTAGGATTATTTACAAATCTCAGAAATGGAATATTTGCAATTGGAGGTGGAATTGCCCTTGCAATCTTTTCACTTATTGTAATATTCCTTCCTAATGATATTTTCGGACAATGGACCAAAAAAGGCAGAGTATTCTATCTTAAATGGAGCAACTTTAAGAAATTCCTAAAGGACAACAGTTTAATTAACGAACACCCTCCGGAATCAATTGTTGTGTGGAAAAAGTACCTTATTTACGGCGCTGCACTCGGAGTGGCGGACAATGTCTATAAATCCATGAAACTCCAGGAAAAGAATATATCTGTATACGATGATGACGTATTCCTTTACCACCACTATGGAGGATACTACATGATGCATAATGCATTTATGACAGGCCAATCCTCAGCCAATCCATCAACCGACAGTGATTTCGGTGATTTCGGTGGCCTCGGAGGAGGATCAGGTGGTGGAGGCGGAGGCGCTTTCTAGCACTCCTCCTTTTTATTATTTTTTAAAACATTAATTTTTCAGATTATACAGTAAAAAAACCAAATCTGCATTGCCACTTATACATCTAAAAAAACAAATAATGAAAAACCACAAATAGATTAACTTTAAATTAAGAAACGATAAACTTAATAAAATTAAAAATTAGAAAACACGAAATAATCAAAGCTACTTTTAATATAAGACATGGAATTTTGACTGCTACTTGACAATAATCTTAACTGTTTTTTTTGAGGAAATTATATAAAATCGAAAACAAAGAATTCAAGTAAGTTTACTTCCAGAACCTTGGATAAGTATCAGGTTTCATAAATACTTTGGAAACATTAACTGCAAATCCAGAATCCGCTTCAAGAATTTCATTTGAAGTCAATAAGGAATGACCTGCACCGACCAGTTCCCCTTTAAGAGTTTCGATTGCTACAATATCATTCTTTTGAATGTTATCTGCCAAACTGGATATTCCACCACATGCAAGATCTGCACCGTGACAAACCGCATCTACAGCAGAATCCTTAATAACAATCTTTGGAAGGTAATCTGCAGCCCTTTCCATCGGCATTATTGCATCACGAAGGAATGATTCATCACCATCTTCAATCCAGAAATGGTATGCATCGGTAACATCCTGTAATGTAACCAGATTATTTTTTTCCGTGAATGAACCTACCTGTGTCCTTCTAAGCTCAGCCATATGAGCTCCTACACCTAAAGCTTCACCTATATTGTGGCAGTATGTTCTCACATAGGTTCCTGCTTCGCAGCCTATTCTGAAAAGCACATCTCTGCCTTCTATTTCATAAATAGTTGAATAGTAAATGTTACGTGTTCTGAGTTCACGTTTTACGGCTGACTTTACAGGAGGCAATTGGAATATCTTACCTGTAAATTCGGCAAATACTTCACGAATTTTATCCTCAGAAACATCCTGATGGAACGTCAATAAACACACATATTCCTTAGGAGCTGTTAAAAGTAGTTGTATTGCACGGGTTGCTTCATCAAGACCAACCGGCAAAATTCCAGTTACTTTAGGATCCAGTGTTCCACCGTGACCTGATTTTTCAATTGGTAAAATTCGTTTAATCCATGAGTCTATTTCATGAGATGTCGGACCTGACGGTTTATCCAGGTTAATTACACCTTTAGAGATATAATCAGTAATTTCTCTTTCTTCCGGTTTGCAGCCGAAATTAGGATCAGTGAAACTTCTGGATTTTGTAACCATCTCAAACTTCATGAAAAAAACCTTAAAAAATAGTATAAAAAATAGTAAAATAATGAATAAACTTAATTATTCATTTATAAATCTGCTAAAGCTGCTTTGATAGCTTCGATATCGCCTGAAACATCGATAGTGTCTTCAGTTGGTTCTAAGTGAGCAATATTACATCTTCTGTTTTTAACTGCTTCGCCAACAACTTCTACAAAGTTTTCATCGATAATTTCAACAATTGCGCATTTTTCGCCTGCTTCTCTACCAGCAATTTTAACACATACTCTACCTACTTCGATTGATGCCATTTATATCACCTTTAATGTTTGAATAATGATTTCTGATACTTTTTCAGGATTGAAAGTACCAGTATTTATAA
>NZ_CACXXB010000071.1 GCF_902771435.1 uncultured Methanobrevibacter sp.
TGTTATTGTTAAAATACGCCAAGAAATGAAAATGTATGCAAATCTAAGGCCTGTTAAAACTTATCCTAATACTAATGCATTATTTGATGATGTTGACTTTATGATTGTGCGTGAAAATACCGAAGGATTGTACATCGCAGATCAGGAAGAATTAACTGAAGATGGTGCTATTGCAAAACGTATTATTACAAGAAAAGCAGAGGAACGCATTATTGATTATGCTTTTAAGTATGCTAAAGAAAATAACAAAAGCAAAGTCACAGGAGTTCACAAAGCAAATGTGCTTAAAAAAAGTGACGGATTATTCAAGGATGTGTTCTATGAAGTAGCTGAAAGATATCCTGAGATTGAAACTGAAGACTTTTATGTGGATGCAACAGCAATGTATCTCATAACACAACCTCAAAGCTTTGAAGTTATTGTAACTACAAACTTATTCGGTGATATCTTATCCGATGAAGGCGCAGGGCTCGTTGGAGGACTAGGAGTAATACCCTCTGCCAATATTGGTGAAGATGGTGCTTTATTTGAGCCTGTTCATGGTTCTGCACCAGATATTGCAGGCGAAGGTAAAGCAAATCCAATAGCAATGATGCTTTCAGCAATTATGATGCTTAGATATATCGGTGAAAACGAAGAAGCGGATAAATTTGATGCCGCTATTCTAAAAGTGCTTAATGATGGAAAAATCCTAACAAGAGATTTAGGCGGTTCATCAAGCACTATGGAAGTAGCCGAAGCTATTAAAAATAATTTATAAATAAAAAATGGAGATAGAAATATGAGAAAACTAACTAAAATTCAATGGGCTGCACTTTTTATTATATTCACTATGGTATTAAGTGGGGTTGCAGGATTTATGCTTTTATTATTCCAAGGGAGATGAAAAAATGGTAAAATATGAAATCGCTGCTGTTGTAGCAGAATTTAATTATGATATTACTCAAATGATGTTAGAGTTAGCTAAAGCTGAAGCTAAAAATAGAGACTGTGAAATTACAAAAGTTATAGCCGTTCCTGGCGTGTTTGACATGCCACTTGTAATTAAAAAATTATTACAAAAAGGCGAATACGATGCAATAATTACCTTAGGTGCTGTTATTGAAGGTGCAACTGACCACGACCAAATCGTTGCACAACATGCTTCACGTAAAATTGCTGATTTAGCATTAGAATATGACACACCAGTTGCTTTAGGAATTACCGGTCCAGGAATGACAAGAATGGATGCACACAGACGTGTTAAAAACGCAAAAAGTGCAGTTGAAGCAGCTATTAAAATGTGTGACAGATTAAAAGAAATCTAGTGATTTGATGGAAATTCTCAAACCGAATGAATTAAAGGAAAAATTTTCAGATCCCTGGATTGCACCATACGAAAAGGTCTTAACTATGGTGGATGGTGATAAAGTCGAACTAATCGAATATCATCCATGCATTTCCGGATCCCATTGGTTGCTAAACCAATACCGCAATAACTCTGAACTAATCGATTCCGCCCATCGTGATGGAAATAAACATGTATATTTGTGTCATGCTGGTTCCAGTCCTATTGATTTGAAAGCCAGTTTTAATGCTGCAGGAATAGATGAAATTGTTATTGACGGTGATGAAGTTAAGGTAACACATGCTGGGCTTGCAGGTGCCGGTGTAGGTGCTGGAATGTGCAGAGGAATGGGAGAAGGCGTCAAATACATTGAACTTCTTGACATTGGAGGAGGTTCAAAAGTAGGAAGAGCTACTGTCGTTACTCCTAAACTTCAAAAAGTAGTTATTGGTATTGATGATACAGATACTAAAGATGCCGGGGCTACTTGGACAATGGCACACAATTTAGGTGTTGAACTTGCAAATGAAGGTTATGAATATCTTGATCACATAATTGTTCAGTTATACCCACATAATCCTCATAAAACTCAAAATTGTGTTTCAATTGCTCTTACATTTGCTGTTGAAGAATCCAAAAAAGAAGAATTAATAAATAGAGTTATTGAAATTCTTAAAAGAGATACTTTATCTGATAAAACAGCTATAGCCATATTGGAAGGTCTTGAAATTCCTGAAAAATTAAGAGAATACTCAATAGCAACAAAATCAGGCATGATGGATGTTGAAACAGCAGAAGCAACTGCTGAAGAATTGAATATTCCTTTGATTGCTGTAACCGGCGAACAGGGAAAAGTTGGTGCTCTAGCTGCACTTGGACTTTACAACGATGTAGAAGAAGCTGTTAAAGCTTATGAAAAAAAATAATCTAAGAAAATACTTCTTAGATTTCTTACTATTTTTTAATTAGAAATCCGAAGGAAATTTCCTTGACCGGATTTTACAAACTGTTTTGTTGACGAATATTGCGAATCCTTAAAGACTATCTTAACCACTGAATTGCCATAATTTAAAGTAGTATTTCTAGGTTTTTGTATTGTACCAATAACCTCGCCACCAACTGCAATTGAATAAGAACTATTGCCTCTAAATACACCGGAGGAATTAGATATTGAAACATTATCCAAAAATACTTCAAAGTTGGAAGAGTTATAGTCTCTCGGAGAAATAATGAACTTTTCAGTGCATGTAATGTTTTTATTACCATTGCTTTGGGTTACAATAGACTGGTCAAATACTTCTTTTAAACGACTATTTTGAATAACATATCCAGTTTCAAGATTTAAAGTCTTTCTAACTTGTTGAGGTACTCTGATAATATCGCTCTCGCCGTCTCTTGATTCATTAACAACATAATCCGTATTGCCTATTTGAATCGTGTCATTGACTTTTAAACCCAATGTCATCATTGCTTCGGAAGGCATACGAATTTGATCCGATTCATTTTCAACAGCAACATCAATAGTAAATGGTCCTCTAACTGATATGGAATTATCTGAATGAGAATTGTCCGCATATATAATTAAATTTCTGGAGTTCGGTTCAATTGACAATACACCATTTTCAAAGTGCGCTGCACCAATAAATGTTGAAATCATTAATAACAGTACAATTATTGAAATAATCAGAGGAAAGTGAATTTTAACAAAAGATTTTAATAAGCTAAGTCCAGGTGTCTTTTTAAATATTACAATAGATTTTATAATAACTTTAATAAGGTAATAGACTGATATTAAAATTCCTGAAACGGAAATAATGACACCGATTGAAAGGGGAACCATTTTTACAAAAAAGACTGTAAATAAACCAAGAATAATTAAAGATAATCCCACAACAGACATACGAATGAAATAACCAATCTCATCAATCATTAAAACTCTACCATACTTATTAGCACGACTTATAATAGTTCTAACAACTTCATTAGCCATCAGATTTAAATCTGAAAGCGGAGACATGTCATGTTCAATTTCACCAATGTCGACTTCCATGATAGAAATTCCAAGCACATCAGCATCAATAACAATACCTACATCAACACCATAATCCTTTTCAAAATTAATTTTTTTTAATATTTCTTTACGTGCTGCAAACTGACCGCTCAATGGCTGCTCAAAAGAAATTTCAGGGAAAAAGAAATTGAGCAACGGCTTAGCTGTAAGTTCAGTTACACGTCCGCTAACACGTGAAAATTTAGTTTTAGTAATCTCAGCATTTCCAAGCAAAATCGGCATAATCATTGATTCGACTTTTTTGGATGTTAAATTATAAATATCCGCATCAATGAATGCAATAATATCACATTCTGCTTGCTTATAACCAGTGAATAAAGCTTCACCCTTACCTTTATTAGTTTCATGATTAATAACTATAGCTCCAGCCTTAATAGCTTCCTCTTCAGTTTTATCAGAAGAACCATCATTAACCACGATGACTTCATCGACAAACGAAACATTTCTAATTACTTCTACAACTTTAGCTACAGTATCTTCCTCATTATATGCAGGAATAATTACTGAAACCTTTTGATATTTCTTGGGTTTTTCAGTTTTTATACTAGCAAGCAAAAATGCAATAATTACAAAAAACCAATACAATAAATTCACCTGAAAGTTTAATTGTTTATAAATATGTCATTTAACTACTATAAATGTATTAGTTTTACACCACAACTTAAATAATACAAAAACCTAAATTTATCTATACATTTTAATAGTAAATTAAAGCTTTTTAATCTTTATAAACACATTTAAAAGGTAGTTATTTGATGATAGTAGAAACACTTCAAAATGAATTAAATTTAGCTAACTGGCAAGTTGAAAAAGTAATCAAATTAATCGATAAAGACTGAAATATCTCAGAAACCTGGAAGACAAAAAGGAAAAAATCATAAACAGAATCGATGAGCTTGGAAAGCTCGATGACGATTTGAAAAACAGCATTTTAAATGCCAATACATTAGTTGAACTTGATGATTTATACAGACCATTCAAGAGTAAGAAAAGAACAAGAGCAACAATTGCCCGTGAAAGAGGATTGGATCCACTTGCCCAAATAATTCTAGCACAGGATGTTAAAGAAAGCGTTAAGAAAATAGCTAAAAAATACATTGACCCCGAAAAAGAAATCAATACTGCCGAAGATGCAATAGATGGTGCAAAAGATATTATTGCAGAAATTATATCAGACAACTCCGAATTCAGAAAAAAAATCAGGCAAAACACATTCTACACCGGACAAATTGAAACCAAGGCCAAAGATAAGGATTCATCATCAGAATATGAAATCTATTACAATTACAGTGAAGATTTAAGAAAAATCCCACCCCATAGGATTTTAGCAATTAACAGGGCTGAAAAAGAGGGAATGATTAAAGGAAAAGTTGTATGTGAAGTTGATGATATAATAAAATATCTCAACAGGCATATGCTGAAAAATATCTCAAGCATTCCTGAAAAAATCGAATATAACAGATATACCACCCCAATAATAAAGGAATCCGTGGAGGATTCATACAAACGACTGATTTCTCCTGCAATCGAAAGGGAAATCAGGAATTTTTTAACACAGAAAGCTGAAGAAAAATCAATTGAAGTATTTGCCAAAAACCTGAATCAGCTATTGATGGAAAGTCCTCTTGTTGGAAAAACAATTTTAGGCTGGGATCCCGCATTTAGAACAGGATGTAAACTTGCAATTATTGATGAAACTGGGAAAGTTTTGGATACTGCACTGATTTATCCAACCGAACCTCAAAATAAGGTTAAAGAATCAATTAAAACTGTTCGTGATTTAATCGACAAATACAACATTAACGTAATAGCCATTGGAAATGGAACTGCTTCAAGAGAATCCGAACAAATTGTTTCTGACATTATCAAAGGGACAAATGTTGAATACATAATTGTTAACGAGGCTGGAGCTTCAGTATACTCCGCATCAAAATTGGCTGACGAGGAATTTCCTGAATTTTCAGAAGGGGAACGCAGTGCCGTTTCAATTGCAAGAAGGCTTCAAGACCCGCTGGCAGAACTTGTAAAAATCGATCCAAAATCAATCGGCGTTGGTCAATATCAGCATGACATGAACCAGAAGCAATTGTCCGAGTCCCTGAGCGGTGTTGTGGAAAAGGTAGTAAATGAGGTTGGAGTCGACCTGAATACCGCTTCTGTAAGCCTACTCAATTACGTATCAGGAATAGGCAATACAACTGCTAAAAATATTATTGGATATAGGGAAGAGAACGGAAGCTTTGAAAATAGGAAAGAATTACTGAATGTTAAGAAACTTGGTAAAAAAACTTATGAACAGTGCGCAGGGTTTGTAAAAATTGACAATCCAGAATACCCATTGGACAATACCACAATCCATCCGGAATCTTATGATGCCACATTTAAGCTATTAAAAAAGTTAAACTATTCCACAAGCGATATCGGCTCAAAATCCTTAAAATTTGACAAAGTTGACCTGGAAGAAATTTCAGAAGAGTTAAACATTGGAATGGAAACATTAAAGGACATAATAAGAGAACTTAAAAAGCCCGGCAGAGACCCTCGTGAGGACATGCCAAAACCTATTCTTAGGAAAAATGTATTGACACTTGAAGATTTGGAGATAGGAATGATAACTCAAGGAACTGTTAGAAACATTGTGGATTTCGGAGCATTTGTCGATATTGGAGTCCATCAGGACGGATTGGTTCACATATCACAATTGGTGGCTGACAAATTTGTAAAACATCCCCTTGACATCGTTAGTGTCGGAGATATAGTTGATGTTAAAGTCCTGGATGTAGACATTAAAAGAAAAAGGATTAACCTATCAATGATAATTTAAATATATAAAAGACAATATTATAATACATAAATAAATTTTAATTTAGAAGGGATTATTGAATGACACCAAAAATAATGATTATTCTTGGAAGTGGGTCAGACATTGCTATTGCTGAAAAAAGTATGGATATTTTAGAAAGGCTCGAAATACCATATAGTTTAAAGATAGCTTCCGCCCACAGAACACCTAATTTAGTTAGAGAAATTGTTACTCAAGGTACTGATGCAGGAATTGAAGTATTTATTGGTATTGCTGGTTTGGCGGCACATTTACCAGGTTCAATAGCTGCCTATACGCCAAGACCGGTTATTGGAGTTCCCGTAGATGTTAAAACAAATGGAATTGATGCACTCGAATCCATTATTCAAATGCCTTATCCTTCCCCTATTTCAACTGTTGGAATCGATAGAGGAGATAATGCCGCAATTTTAGCTGCTCAGTATATCGGACTTCATGATGAAGAGGTTCGCCAAAAGGTAATAGAGTTAAGAAAGGAATATGCTGAAAAAGTCAAAAAGAGCAATGAGGATATAGTTCAAAAGATTGAAAGAAAATATCTTCAAAACGATTTTTTAAGAATTAAAAATCTTGAAATCAAAGACATTGAGATAGATGAAACTACCGATGCATGTATAAAGAACAAAGATGCGGAAGTCGTGGTTATTGCTGGAAGGCAAACTGATGTGGGAACTGCCAAAAAGGTTGGAATTATATTAGACCGACTTAAGATTAAGCATGATATTAAGGTAGTCTGTCCGATAAGATCAACTAAAAAATTCACAAATTATGTCAAATGCATGAAAAATGCAAAAATTTTCATTGGAATAAGTTCAACTTCCTCACAGGTAACAGGAGGACTAGTGGGACTGACAGACAGACCGGTTATTGGAGTTCCATGTACTAATGAAAATAATAAAGATTATATGCTTACAACTGTAAGTATGCCTCCAGGAGTTCCTGTTGCAACTGTTGGAATTAACAACGGTAAAAATGCAGCAGTCCTTGCAGGTGAAATTCTTGCTATTGACAATCCATATATTACAGAACTTTTAGGAAAATTAAAAGACAAAAAAATTAACTTATAGTGATAA
>NZ_CACXXB010000072.1 GCF_902771435.1 uncultured Methanobrevibacter sp.
GGGAATTTAACGGAGGTTCCCCAGACTTTGGCATGACGGAAATTCTTCACGAATTCCCTGTGGAGTTTTCTGCATGCATCGATTACAGTAGATCCTTTCTTGATGACCAGAGGATCTTCCATATCCGCTTTTCTTCCCTGCGGTTTTAGATATACACGAACCAAATCAAGGTTATCGAATATTGTGTCCTTCAACTCTTCGATATTTGTCTTTTTATCTGCGGAAATCGGAATGAATTCCGGAATGTATTTTTTAAGCTCCTCGATGTATGCCTCATCTACAAGATCCACCTTATTTAACAGGACAATCATCGGAACATATGATTTATTTCTATCGAGTACGTCAATAAATTGATCCATTGTCACATCATCCCTGAAAAGAACGTCCGCATTGATATATCCGTACTCATTTAGAATAGATCTGATTGTCTTTTCATCCATGTGGGTCAGTTTGCATGTTGATGAAACCTTGACCCCTCCAAGTTTTTTCCTTTTGACAGTAACATCAGGAGGTCTTTCATTCGGCCTTATTCCAATGGCCCTCAATTCTTTTAGAATGACATTAATGTGCTGTGGATTGAAAGTATCCAGAACAACCAATATCAAATCTGCAGTTCTTGCAACGGATAAAATCTCCTTACCTCTTCCTTTACCGCTGCTTGCTCCGGTGATTATTCCCGGAATATCGAAAATCTGAATCTTTGCATTTTTATGTTCCATTACGCCTGGAACAATATCGAGTGTTGTAAATTGATAAGCGCCAACTTTACTTTCAGCATTAGTAATTTCATTTAAGAGAGTAGATTTACCTACAGACGGAAATCCTACAAGTACAACAGTAGCATCACCAGATTTCTTTATATGAAAACCCTGGCCTTTAGATCCCCCACTACTACGTTGCAGAGATTCCTCTTTAAGTTTGGAAAGTTTTGCCTTAAGCTTTCCTATGTGGTGTGAAGTAGCTTTGTTATATGGTGTCTTTTGAATTTCTTCTTCAATATCCTTTATCTTCTCTTCAATTCCCATTACATCACCATATTAATTCAAAAAAAATAAAAAATAGATTAGATTAGGAAAATCCTAACCTAAGTAGTCGAATTTGTAGTCACGTTACCGGTCGAATTGCCAGTGGCACCGCCGGCAACTGTCTTGTCAAAGTTTACGTTGAACAGCATTACGCCTTGCTCAGTGTGAACAGGTTCAAATACGTCCTGACCTGCTCCACCCAGGAGATACAGTCTGGTAAACATTGAATTGACCAGATTCTTATGTATCAGGATAGGAGTGTACTGGTTGTCATTACCCATCAGGAACATTGTGAAGTTCGCATCGGATACATTGCCTACAGATTCGTTTTTGGTAATGTAACCGTTTTCCACAACGATAATGTGTGAAATGTTCAATGGGTTGTATGGAGTGTCATTGATCATGATTTGCTCTCCATTTTGAGTGTATACCGCTTCTGTATGAGCGGTAGTAGTGTTGTTACCAGTTCCACGGCTAATGACTGCGTTAACGGTCATTCCCTGATCGCTGAGTATCGGCATTTTATTGGTAGTGCCCGGTTTTACTTCGACTTGCTGAGTTGGAACATAATAGTTGTAGTTTTCAGATGTCTGGTTTTCGAAGTTCCAAGCACCGAAGTAGGACCACCAACCTGCTTTTGAAAGCATATCTGAAGATGCAACAAATATTACAGGACGTACCTTATCAGGGTGAGTGTATTGGAGTACATTCTTAGCCTGATCAGCAGTCAAATGATATTTGTTTATCAAATCATTTTGAGCATCACCAGCTGATTTCGGTAAAATGTCAATAAGAATATCGGTTGCTTTACCTGAATCTCCAGTATAGTTTACCAATTCTGCAGTTGCTTGGGTTCCTGTAGTATCCAACATTCTGAAAATACCTGCAGACAGCTGCAGATCACTTGTTGTCATCGCCTGACCCAGCCAGAATGCACGTTCACCTGACTGAGAACCCCCATCGAATGTTACTTGCCTGTCGGCAGCAATTTCGAAGAGGTAACCGAAGTCCCACCAGGATGTGATTACAGTGTCGTTTGCAGTATTGTCATGTACCCAAGTCATTGCGTTCCACATTGCATCATTTGTACCAGGAACAACAGTTTCTGAAGTCTGATAAGCACCGCAGATTGACGGTGTAATCAGTGCAATTACAAGAGCTATGATAATAACATATTTTTTGAGCGGAACTTTTTTGGATGCTGCATTTTTGATACCGTAAACAGTAATTAAAGCGAATGCAACAATCGCTACAAAGAGTAAAATTCCGTAAATCACATTGATTTGAGCCAATGGAACTGCTGCAAGGAAACCGCATAATACGGCAATTACAATCAGCCATCTGTCATCATTCAATTTATTTTTAATGTAGTCGGTTGCAAATCCGACAAAGATACCTGCCATCAGACCGAATGGAAGTACAATTGTGGTAATGAACCTTGAACCTCTACTTACCGCAAGTGCTGTGAGTACAACCCAAACTACAAATAAGGTTGCATACAATACGGTTAAACGTTTTGAAGCCAAAAGCTCATCTGATGAACCGAAGTCAAAATTACCAAGACTAATATTGAATTTGAAGTCATTGTCGATTTTTTTAGCGGAAGCTGTTCTTTTGCCTTTAGGCGGTTTTTTAGTGGTTGATGTAGGAGCTTTTACTTTTGCCTGTCTTAATTTTAAAGCTCTGTTTACTAAAACATACAACACGATTAAACCGGCGAACAATATAGCTATACCACCCATACCGTTTACTACACCGTTAGTATTTGCTAAGAATGCAGAAGTCATTCCACTACCAAGTAAGCTTGGCATTTGCATCTCTGCAACGGAAATAAGTACGTTAGGGAATCCTCCAATAGTTCTTGAAGCAGATTGCAGGGAAAGCAATCCGGTTAAGCTTCCAAAGATTCCAGTTACTCCCTCAATACCTTGGAAGATAGCAAGACCTGCAAATCCTATTACCCCTAAAATCACAATTGAGAGAAGGTCATTCTGATGTATGAACCACTGCAATTTGCTTGAATATTCATCCTGATTGTCCTCACCGACATTGAAGAAGTAGCATGCGATAAGATAGACAACTGAAAATATTCCCATGATACCTATGTAAAAGATATAACCTGTCCATGATTGTGAAAACAGACCGATTGAAATAATTGACAATATAGCGAATAAAACTTTTAATATTATATTCTTTGCCCTTATGGTCTCTACAAAGAAGAATATAAAGAACAGGGACCATATGTAGTAAAACATATCTGTATCGAAAAATCCTGGGAATGTGTGCGCAAAGTAGTTCGGAGCAAGTACAATAATTACTGTAGCTACAATAGCACCGTAATCATTAGTCAGTCTTCTGGCAAAAATGAATGCCGGAATGACAGCCAATGTAGAGATAACTGCTCCTGTCCAAAATGCTATTTCTCTTACAGAGTGATCTCCAAAGATACTGTGTAAAAATGAAGTAACATATACAATTCCTAATTCGTAATTAATCTCATTACCGGTAGGAGCGTACCTATGCATATCCCACTCGCTACCATTTATCTTTTCATCTCCTACAAAGCCATGATCTACATAATCCTCTGTCAGCCTTAAGTTATAATATGAATCCATTTCACTGAAATAAGGAAGACCAGATGAATCAACGTAATCCCCTCTTGCGCTATCAGGGATTGCATTTAAATCAGCTGCAGGAGCTTTTAATGCAAAGACAACAGCCAGCAAAATCAATATGATAACTACTGATTTGGCTATTGTCACCATAGTTTCTCTATTCATAAAAAATCCTCATTTAATTCATTCATTAAACAATTAAAGTAAAAATTTATTTAATTTAATATCGATATTAATTGAACTTCCCCCATCTTAAAAACAAATGGAGACTGGCAAACCTAAAAACATCATTTTTTAGGAATCTTTACAGCATCGCAGTTCAGACGATTTTAATCCTAATCAAGGACATAAATACTCGAGTAATTATCCCCAAATTGTTGAAAATTTGTGAAATATTACCTGTGTGTGATAAAAATATTAAAAAATACTACATAATATTTTTATTAAGATATATTTATATTTCTTAACATTATTAAGTATTGTGCATATCCCCATAAACTTAAGAATTTTTTCTAATTTTTTTTATTAATCTTCTTATTTTAATTCAA
>NZ_CACXXB010000073.1 GCF_902771435.1 uncultured Methanobrevibacter sp.
CTTGCAGGTACAAAAATAATTGAAGAATTGATGTCAACTTCTTCTTTAGCTTCTTCAATTGAATTAAAAATAGGCACTCCTAAAAAGTCTTGGCCACCTTTTCCAGGAGTAAGTCCTGCAACAATATTGGTATTATATTTTAACATTTGTTCTGTGTGAAATGAACCTTGTTTTCCAGTTATTCCTTGAACCAAACATTTTGTATCTTCATTTAATAAAATCATATATAAAACTCCTATCTTAATATTCTTGTTTTATTTTCAAATGGAACTGCTAAATCAATAACATTTCCATTCATAAAAGCAGTAGCGGAAAATATTACACTACCCGGCAACACATTACAGGTTGTCCCTCTTTTAACTAAATAAGTATTTTTATTTCCAAGTGCAGCACCAATCATCGCTCCTGCAATCACACCAACAGATTCTATATTTTCAACAGTAGCCACAACAACTGGATCATCCGTTTCTGGTGAAACATAACCTACACCCGGTATTTTTCTTGTTTTAGCTTCAATATAATTTGAAACATCAGTACAATTTTTCATGCCTTCTGCAGCTTCAATAGCAGAGTTTGCCACATCTGCTACAAATGGTTCACCACCATATGTGTCAAAACCTAAAACAATAGCATCAGGATATCTATCTGGTCTTATGCTTGCTTCAGCATATGAAATTCCCTCTCCTGCTTCTTCAGGATTCTGTGAAATTCCAGATAAATCACCGAAGTCTTCTGCACTTAATTTTAAAATATTTACAATACCTTCATTAATAGGCTCAAGCAAATCATCTTCTACAAATGCACTTACCACAACATCATCACCAGTGACATTTGTTAAAGCAACATTCCTTGCACCTAGTTCCTTAACTTTATAAAGGTTTTTTTCAATAGTTTCTACTAGCTTAGTACTGCAAGATACATCATTTTTTGAAATATCTGCACCTATAGCTGTAATTTTCAAGTTAACACCTATTTAAAATTTATTAAACAAACAAATAAAATATAAATATTTTATTGGTATATATTTTGTTTTTTAATTTATATAAACATTAATAATTTTTTGAAGAAAATTTAATAATGACAATATATAATATTATATATTAATGTATTCTCAAACCAAAATTGCAATTCCCATTTTTCAAAAAGATTGTGAAAACGTCATAAAAGTAGCTGAGGATTGCATTGAAAAAGGAGCTGATGTGTTAGAATTTAGAATTGATGGACTTAAAAATCCTGACATTACTGAAATTAAAAATACAATCAAAGAAATTAATTTTCCAATGATAGCCACCAATAGAATCAGTACTGAAGGCGGTTCTTTTAAGGGTAGTGAAAAAGATCGCTTCAATATACTATACCAGTGCGCTGAGTTAGTGGAGTATGTTGATATTGAACTTCAAAGCAATGACGAATATATAGAAAAAATACATGATACCGGAGTAAAAACCATCGTTTCATATCATGATTTTGAAAAAACACCTGATTTAAATGAAATTACATACATTGTTGAAAAAGAACAGGAATTAGGAGACATTGCAAAAGTTGCATTTATGCCTCAGGATTTAGAGGATACCTTAACAATCCTTGCAGTTCTTTCACATTGCAGCGACACTATTGCCATTTCCATGGGCGACCTAGGAAGCTACACCAGAGTCATGGCATCCAAATTTAACTCACCAATTACTTTTGCAGCTGGAACTGACGTTACAGCACCCGGCCAAATCGATATTGAAACAATGAAAGCTTTGCTTAATATGGATTTAAACATAATGGACGAGTGATGTAAATGGCTAAAAAAATAATTTTGGCTATATTTATAATTATCATACTTTCTATTTTTGCATTTAATTTAATTTCTAAGGAAACTGTAGATATTTACATTGATGGTGAAAATGTCAGCGTTTCAACTCATACAATGGCCAATATTAACTCAAAGAGTTTGAATGGTGAAATCTGCGATTATACATTGGATGCTATGAATGATTCAGCATCAAACATCACTACTTTATACAATGGAATTAATGATATATGCACCAGACATGGATTAAAAAATCCTGAAATCAATATTGATTCAAGTTTGGGTAAAAATCAAATCCCAATTATTGCATATGTCTGTGGAACATCAATGAATCCAACTTTAAAGGATGGTCAAAGTGTATTGGTGAATAAAACAAAAAATATTCATGTTGGAGACATTGTTATAGCTAATTCTCAAGAATATGGTGGAATCATAAAAAGAGTAGGTGAGATTAACGATGACAGAGTCCATTTAGAAAGCGACAATAAAAATGTTGACTTTGAATACATAAATGGAACATTATACGAACTAAAAGGAATAAGTCCATGGGTTGATTTATCCGAAATAAATGGTGTCGTTATTGATTATTGAAATTAAAATGAAAAAATTTTAATTGGGAAATAAACAAAATTATTCCCCATTTTATACTTTTAAGAAAAATTCCTAAACAGCATTATCACCCTCTTCACCAGTTCTGATTCTAATTACATTATCAATAGGGTAGATAAATATTTTTCCATCACCTATATTACCAGTATAAGCTCCTTTCTTAATTGCATCAACAATTAAATCTACACCGTCATCTTTAACAATTATTTCGATACGTGTTTTTGGAATCAAGTCAATGCAATAACTAGAACCTCTGTATGATTCTCTTATACCTCTTTGACTACCTCTGCCCTTTACTTCAGTTACATTCATTCCTTCACAACCTGCTTCCAAAAGGGCATTTTTAACATCATTGAATTTCTCTTGTCTGATAATAGCTACAATACTTTTCATAACATGTCACCTATGAATTAAAGTTATAAGCAGACTCCTTGTGGAGATTGGAATCTAATCCTCCGATCTCTTCGCCTTCGTCTACTCTCATACCACCCAGTGATTTATCCAATATTTTAGCTAATATGTAACTAATTGTAAATGAATATACAATAGTGGCCACAACACTAATTATTTGAATCAAAACCTGGTCAGGGTTTCCATATAATAATCCGGCAGTTCCGCCAATTGCTGGAACAGCAAATATTCCAGTAGCAATTGCACCCCAAACTCCAGACATACCATGAATTCCCCATACATCTAAAGCATCATCATATCCTAATTTAGGTTTTAGGTAATATATAGCAAAGTATGAAATTATCGGTGATATTGCACCAATCACCAATGCTCCAAAAACATCAACAAAACCTGCTGCAGGAGTAATTCCTACCAAACCGGCAACTGCACCGGATATTGCACCAAGTATTGTTGGTTTTCCTACAATATAAGTATCCAATATAGTCCAAACAACAAGACCCATAGCAGCTGAGACATTTGAAACTATGATTGCATTTGCAGCAAGTCCATCTGCTGCAAGACCTGATCCTCCATTGAATCCCATCCATCCGAACCATAAAAGAGCAGCTCCTAAAACTGCATATCCTAAGTTGTGTGGAATTAATGAAGTGTCTTTTCTTCTACCTAATACTAAAGCGACAGCCAATGCAGAAATACCTGAGTTAATATGAACTACTGCACCTCCTGCAAAATCCAATGCTCCCATTTGCATTAGCCATCCTCCTCCCCATACCCAGTGGGCAATAGGGACATAAACTAAACAAGCCCAAAGCGGAACGAATATTACCCATGCTTTTGTTTTCATCCTGCCAACTAAAGCTCCAGACAATATCGCACAGGTCAAACCTGCAAAAGCACATTGAAACATTACAAACAACAATGTCGGAATTGTTCCGTTTAAATCATCCAAAGAAATTCCCTGTAAAAAGAAATTGGTTGGTGAACCTATTAATCCGTTAACATCACTTCCAAATGCAAATTGATAACCGAAAATTACCCAAATTATACTAATAATAGAAAATGCAATGAAAGTTAAAAAAATTGTATTTAAAACATTTTTTCTTTTACTTAATCCTCCATAAAAAAATGCTACTGCAGGAATACTCATTAGTAATACAAGTAATGTACAAACCAGAATCCATGCAGTATCACCAGCACTAAACATATCCATTTTATCTTACTCAAAAATTTAATATCGGCCGTAGCCGGAAACAATATGTCGGAAGTATACTTCCGATATATAATAATTGCATTTAGGTATATATAAACATTTTGATTGAACACAATACAAAAACAAAAAAAATC
>NZ_CACXXB010000074.1 GCF_902771435.1 uncultured Methanobrevibacter sp.
CCAACTCTTTATTAAATTTAACTATTTTTAAATGGAATTAAAAATTTAAAACTAAAATCATCTAAAAATTTTAAATCAACAAAGTTTTTGAAAGAGTCAAAATATGTATAATATATATTTATAATAATGAATAAAATTATAATTATATATTGGTAAATCTGAATGAGGGTTTGTATTATGATTTCAAATAATTCAAAAAAATTTAAAAAGGATATGATTAGACTAATCGTTGATTTTGATGAAACAACGTTAATTGCTCCAAATTTAAATGGTGAGAGAGAAAAAGGAAAAATGTCCGAAGCAAATGTTGAAATAGTTGATGAATTTGATGGTTTCTGTCAAGCAAATTCAATCAGTATAGACAGTATTGTTTTAGCAGGTGTTTCATTAGCTTTAAACAAATATAACTTTTCCAATGAAAACATATTGTTTCATGGCAATAACATTCCATTTGTATCTAAATTTGAAAATAGGGACATTAATATTAAAGAATATTTAACCAAAATTCATGAAGATTTTGAAGAAAGTTTGAAATTTGGCCCTGAGGCTACTGAAGAGCTATTGAATAGCTATGATTTAAAGCCGGAGTTTTATTATGGTTGTGGGGATGACATAAATATTTCGCCTCATGATTATGTAAACTGCTTCAGCTTTAAAAAAGACAATGGAAAAATCATATTCTCTTTACTGTACAATGACCAGTTATATTCAAAAGATTACATAAAATCCTTCTTAAAAAGCATTGAAATCATACTGAAACAATTTACCACATTGGATATAAATGAAAATCTAATCTCAGATATAGCTATTGTCAGCGAAAGGGAAAATATTTCATTTGATGAGGTTGAATTGCCTTATGTGCATAAACGCTTTGAAAAACAAGTCGTCAAAACTCCTGATAAGGTTGCACTTGTCTCAAACGGCGAAAGATTAACTTATAATGAGCTTAATAAAAAATCCAATAGGATAGCCAATTCTCTCATTAAAAGAGGAGTAAAACCTAAAAGCAATATTCTTGTGATGCTTCCGAGAAGCACTGATTTGATAGCATCAATTTTGGGTATCTTAAAAGGAGGGTGTGCTTTCATTCCAATTGATCCTGATTATCCTTCAGAAAGGATTAATCAAATTTATGAAAACAGTCAGGCGGATTATATCATCTCTGAAAAATCCGGAGAAAACTCATTAGACATTAAAGATTTGCTTGAAGGGGACAATACTGATAATCCTGATGTTGATATTGGTGCTGATGATTTGGCTTATGTAATATACACTTCAGGATCCACTGGAATTCCTAAGGGAGTAATGATAACTCATAAAAATGTATGTAATCAGGTTAAACATAATCCTTTGGCGAGTTATAGAAGCGGATATTTTGACCGGATTAACAAATGGCATTAAATTAATTTTTGCAAGTGATTTGGAAGTAAAAAATATTGTAAATCTGATTAGACTAATTAAAAAACATAATCCTGAACTTATGGTAACAACTCCTTCAAGACTGCTGTCATATTTTGAAATTGATGAATTCAGGGATGCAATTTCCTGTTTTAAAGCTGTTTTTTTGGGTGGTGAACCATTTTCTCTAAAGGCCTTCACTCTTATAAAAGACAACAGTGATGCTTCCGTATTTAATGGTTATGGGCAAAGTGAAGCCGTTTCGGGAACACATTGTAAAGAGATAACAGATTCAAATAATATAACTATCGGAGAGGCCTTTAAAAATTCCCTATCTGATGTTAGGGATATTGATGGAAAATTGGTGCCTGATGGGGTAATGGGTGAATTATACGTTGGTGGACCTAATGTTGGAAAAGGGTATTATAATCTGGATGAAACTGAAGATGTTTTCATTGAAATCAATGGAATCGCATACTGTAAAACTGGGGATTATGCAATCAAAACACCTGACAATGAATTTGTCATTAAAGGAAGAAAGGATAATCAAATCAAATTAAGAGGATTGAGAATTGAAATAGATGAGATTAAATTTAACATAGGCAACTACCCAAACATTAAGGAATTCGCTGAAAAGTTATTTAAGTGAAAAATTGGCCAGTTATATGGTTCCAACAGCATTCATACAAGTTGATGAAATTCCAAAAAATCCAAACGGCAAAGCAGATTTAAAGCAATTGCCTGAACCTAAACTGAAATTTGAAAACATTTATCCTGAAAATGACACTGAAGAAAAGTTATTTGAAATGTTGGGTGACTATGATAATGGTTTTGGTGTAACTGATGATCTCTATGCTCTTGGATTCACATCCTTATCTTTAATGAAATTCAATGCAGCGATTTATGAGCAGTTCAACGTTAATTTGGACATTACAGAATTATTGGAAACTCCTACTATACGACACATTGCTAATTGTATTGAAATTGCTGAGTTTGACGAAGATTTAGATGAACTGATAAAATCTTCAAATGACATTACATTTTATCCATTAATGGACAATCAGCTGGGTGTGTATTATGAATGTGCTCAAAATCCTGAAGAAGCCCAATATAATCTTCCTGCATTGGTCAGGTTTGATAAATCTATCGATGCATTAAAATTAAGGGATTCTATTATTAAAACAATTGATTCATATCCTTATCTCAAAACAAGGATAGTCATTCATGATGGGCAATTGATGCTAAAGCGCGATGATTCAATAGCTATTGAGGATATCTCTATTGTTGAAACTGATGACATTTCAGATAAGGAAATCGAAAAAGAAAATGTCAAAAGATTTGAATTATTGGACAATCAGCTGTTTAGAGCTAAAATATATGAAACTAAGGATGAAATAATTTTATTCTTTGATATACATCATATAATATCTGATGGGGAATCCGTTGGAGCATTATTCAATAACATTGCCAATGCATACAATGGTGAGGAGATAGAAAAAGAGGTTTTCAACGGTTATATCTGTTCTTTGATAGAAAATGATGACAAGGGCAGTGAGGAGTATGCAGCCAGCGAAAGGTATTTCCATAATCAACTGACAAAAGAAGTCGACTCAACCATATTGACTCCGGACCTCAGAAACGATGAAAACGTTGCCAGATTGCAATCCATTTCTAAGAATATTGATTTAGAGCTTATTAAAGAGTTCTGTGCAGATAAAAGAATTTCACCGAACATACTGTTCATGGCAAGTACAATACTGGCATTGAACAAGTACTCATTCAGTGATAAGACATTGCTGACTACAATTTTCAACGGCAGAATGAATTCCAATTATAATAATACTCAAGCATTTTTAGTCAAAACCTTGCCGATTGTCTCCATTAATGATGAGAGAGACATCTCTATCAGACAATTGTTCAATCAAATCGATGAAATATGGAAAAATGGAATCAAACACAGTAATTATCCTTATATCAAAATCGCTGAGGCGTTCAATTTAAAACCAGAATTCATGTACTCATACAACAATCTTGAATTTGGAAACATCAAACTGGATAATAATATGTATGAAATTAAAAGATTGAATTCCCTTGAAACCAACTATAAGGTAACTTTCAATGTCTATGAAAATAAGGAAGATTTGGAATTGAATATATTGTACAATAACAGTTTTTACAGTGAAAAATACATTATAACTTTCTTAGATAGTGTTTTATCCATTGTTAACCAATTCATTGATGGAAATATCGAACAATTGAAGATTAATGAAATTGAATTGGATTCCCGTGACGAATTGCCTGCATTTTCACCAGTTGAAAATCCAATTTTACATAGGCGCTTTGAAAAGCAGGTCTCTGAAAAGGCGAATGATGTTGCATTGATTGCAATGGATGCGACTTTAACTTACGGAGAATTAAATGAAAAAAGTAATAGGATTGCAAATGCATTAATCAAAAAAGGAGTTAAGCCAAAAAGTAATGTACTTGTAATGCTTCACAGAAACAGTACTCTTATAGCATCGATATTAGGAATATTGAAAGCAGGGTGCGCATACGTCCCAATCGATTTGGAATATCCTCGAGATAGAATTGAGTACATATATGAAAACAGTCAGGCGGACTACATCATTTCAGAGGAGGATGATGTTAATTCTTTGAATGTTAAGGATTTGCTTGAAGAAGCAAATACAACAAACCCTGATGTTGAAATTTCTCCTGATGATTTGGCTTATATGATTTATACTTCAGGTTCAACTGGAAATCCTAAGGGTGTAATGATATCTCATAAAAACATTGCTAATCTGTTTGTGGAAAATGAAGATAATCTGATGTACAATATCTACAAGGGCATTACCAAAGCACTTTCAATTACCACTGTGTCTTTTGATCCTTTCTTGTTGGATTTATCAAGTTTGACTTTCGGTTTGCAGTTGGTATTGGCAAGTGACAGTCAAACCAAAAACATTGAAGAGTTAACTGAACTGATTCGAAGGGAAACGCCAGATGCAATTACTTCATCAACTCCGTCAAGGCTTAAACAGTACCTGGATTATGAGGGATTCCAAAAACTATTGTCCAACTTTAAATACATTGGTACTGGTGGAGAAATGATGCCTAAGGACTTGATATCTCAAGTTTCACAAATCAGTGATGTTGCACTTTACAACACTTACGGACCGACAGAAACAACTGTGGCTTCCAATGCATTAAATGTCATGGAATCTGATAGTGTCAGTGTGGGAAAGGCATTATTCAATTATACAACTGAGGTAAGAGATTTGGATGGTAAACTTCTACCTCAAGGGGTTATAGGTGAGCTTTATATTGGTGGGCCGGGTGTTAGTAAAGGATATTACAACATGCCTGATAAAACCAAAGAGGTATTTTTAGAAATCAATGGCATTCCATATTACAGAAGTGGAGATTATGCAATTGAACTGCCTAATGGTGAAATCGACATAAAAGGAAGAATAGATCATCAGATTAAGCTTAGAGGTTTAAGAATTGAGATTGGTGAAATTGAATATAACATAAGTAAATACTTTGGAATAAAACAGAATATTGTTGTTGTCAAAAAGATTAACAATAATGATCATTTGTGTGCCTATTTCACAGCAGATGGCGAAATCGATTCTGCAAAATTGAAAGAATTTTTAAAGGATAAGCTGACAAAATACATGATTCCAACAGTGTTTATGCAGATTGATGAGATGCCGCAAACACCTAATGGAAAAATAGACATTAAAAAGTTGCCAGAACCAATTTTAAGACTGGAAAATATAAAACCTGAAAATGAAACAGAGGAAAAACTCCATGAAATGGTATCTACTATGGTTAATACTTCTGAATTTGGTGTTACTGATGATTTGTATGCTCTAGGTTTTACTTCATTAACATTAATGAAACTAAACTCAATTATTTTCAATGAAATGGGTGCCAACATTGATATTTCTGTGTTATTCAATGAGCCTACAATCAGGTCTATTTCTGATGAAATCAGAAATGATGGTGGAAGCAAGTTAGATATTAAAGCTTTAATTGAAACTGCAAAAGAAATGGAGTATTTCTCATTGACTGAAAATCAGTTGGGGATTTATTATGAATGTATGCAAAATCCGGATAAAATAAAATATATTATTCCTACTGTAACCAGATTTGATAATAATATTTCTCCTCAAAAACTTAAGCAAGCTATAATAAGAACAATTGAAGCACATCCATATCTTAAAACAAGAATAATGACATTGGATGATGGTTCTGTAAGGCAAAAACGTGATGATGATATTCCTGTTGATGAAATTGAGGTTGTTAAAGTCAATGCAATCAGTAATGATGAACTGGTGGCGAATGATGTTTCCGGCTTTGCTTTGGATGGTGAACAATTATTCAAATTTAAGATTTATGAAACCCAAGATGAAACGGTACTCTTCGCTAATTTCCACCATATAATTACTGATGGAATTGCACAAGATAACTTATTTGATGAAATCATTGATGCCTATAATGGAAAAGAAATTCCTGAAGAGCAGGTTGACGGTTATGTCTACTCGCTCATTGAGGAGAGATTA
>NZ_CACXXB010000075.1 GCF_902771435.1 uncultured Methanobrevibacter sp.
ATACTCTACCTACTTCGATTGATGCCATTTATATCACCTTTAATGTTTGAATAATGATTTCTGATACTTTTTCAGGATTGAAAGTACCAGTATTTATAACTATATCATAGACATCCATATTGGATATATTAATATTATGGATTTCCATGTATCTCAAGGCTTCGCTTTTTTCACGAACAATAATTTCTTTTTTAGCCACTTCAACAGATTTGCTTTCCCTATTGGCTATTCTTTGAGAACGAACATCGAACGGAGTGACCAAGCAAATTTTTAAATCTGCATTATCAACAAAAAATGCAGATAATCTTCCTTCAATTATGAGGTTTTCTGCTTCTTTGGCCTTTAAAGCTTGCCTTTTGTCAATTTCTTTGTCAATATCATCATTACCTTCAGCAAATTCACTAAACTCAAGAACACTCATTCCCCTTTCTGCAGCCATTTCTCTAAAGACAAAACCTGCAGAAATATATGGAATGTCTAACTTTTCACTGAGAAGTTCAGCAGTGGTTGTTGTTCCGGTTCCAGCTAATCCGCCGAGTGTAATAATCATTATTTTCTAGCCTCGTTTTTGAAAAGTTTACGAGCACAGCTTGAACATAAGTACCCACCGTATGGACGGTTAGGTCTTTTAGCTGTTTTTGACAATTTGTTAATTTCATATGGACGTCCACGAGGAACTCCATGTAACACTGCACCACATTCAGCACAAACGTGCTTGGATGGTTTTTTCTTTTTGTATCTTAAAACATTATCTCCGCCAGGAGTGTTTTTATGAACTCTTTTATATGATCTTGATCTAAACCTATTTGCAGGCATTTAATCACCTATAAATTAATTTAATTAAATAAAATATTTGATAATTGTGTAATAGCGTATTCTTAAAATAGAATATTATAATATATTTTTTTCATCATTAATAAATGTATGTTTAATGGCTGATTTTAGAACCCTTGTTTAAATCCTAAGTATTTTCTTAAAATCTGGCTCATACCGAAGGTACAAATCATATACCATAATAACCAACCGATACCATATGGAATAGTTGCTTTACCTCCATACACAAAACTACCAATAACATGCCAAAGAGGTGTTAATGTAACCCAATAAACAGTTTTTGGTAAGATAATCACTAAGTTATGAATTGCAGATGCCCTCATCCAAAAGAAAATCAAAATAATTGGAACGAATGTTACAATCATAGGTTTGAATTGGTCAGTCATCATTGCAGTCTGATCTTTCATCATGTCAGCCTGTTTAGCCTGAAGTTCTGCAATTTTTTTCCCGTCTCCTCTTTTTTGAGCTTCTCTAAGTTCCTTATTGAATTCCTGCATAGCTTTTTGTTTTTCATTTAATTCATCTTGGTCCACCAAATATTTGTTAGCAACTGTGGTGATTAAAGAAACAATGAATGCAATGATTAAAACTGTTAAAGCAGGATTAGTTGGATTAGGATCCATGGCAAGAATCGGATTGAAAATCGCATTCAAAACACCATAAATCGGTCCCATTATATCAACCATAATTATACCCCTATAAATTTAATACATCTACTAATTTTCCAACAGAAGAATCTAAATGATTGTCATGATTGTATAAGATTTTTACAGTAGCTCCTGTTAATGTTGCATAAGCCATTGAGGTAGCTCTGTTCATCTCTTGATGTAATTGAATTTCTTTTGCTTTTTGTTTATCTCTGACACGAGTATCATCATTCATTCTTCTAAAGATAATCTCATCTGGATCAGCTTCAATTAAAATAAAAAGATCCGGTTTTAACTCTTCTAAAACCCAAATCGGAAGGCCCGGCAAGAAACCGGATGGAGTATTGATGGTACAATGAGTATCTACAATAACATTATCCTTTTCAGATCTTTCTTTAATTTCTTTAGCAGCTTTTGCTTGAATTTCTTTTTGTGTTTCAGCTGATAATTTCCTTAAAGCGTCTCTATCTTGAACAATATTTTCTTTGATAGCAATTTCAGTCATTATGTCCCCATAATTTAAATGTACATAATCGACTTTATCTAAAGCTTTACCAAGTAAAGTTGAACTTCCAGAACCTGGAATTCCTGTTAATACGACTAATTTCAATTTAATCCCTCACCTTTTTTTTTAAAAAGATAAAAATATAGGAGATTTAATCTCCTAAGAATTTTCTGAGAACTGGATTTGAGGACATGAGCTGTTCCTCAGCCATTTCTTCATAAAGTTTATGAACAATACCTACAGTAAGCAATACACCAGTACCTCCACCTAACGCACCTGTTAAGTCTGCAAGGAAAGCGATAAGACCTACATATATACCACTGATAATAGTAAGTGCAGGAATATACTTTTTCAGGATTTTATATAACTGACGTTTACTGCTTCTGAAACCAGGTATCTGAATACCTGAATTGTAAAGTTGTTCGGAAATCTTCTTAGCATTTAAACCACTGATTTCAACCCACAGATATGAGAATAACATACAACATGCTATAAAGAATACAGCATATACCAAAACATGAATAGGTTCTGTAACGAACATGTGCAGTTTAGGTGTTGATAAAAGCCATGCAATACCGTCAACAGGTTTACCTTTTTCAATGTGACCGAAAATTGGCACACCGATTTTTTGGAAAACATTTGCAAAGAGTGTTACGTTTACGAGCAATGCACTGGTCAAAATAACCGGCATGTTACTGGAGTAAACGAATTTTAATGGATATTTACCAACTGATCCTCTGATTCTTCCGTGACCTCTTACACTACCGTGAGAAATAGGAATTTCCACTCTCATGGATTCACCATAAAGAACAACTAAGAATACAATAATAGTTGCAATTAATGGAATCAATACAGAGAAGTCATAAACTCCCATAGTTGCATTTTGGATGAATTTTGGAATGATACCTGCAAACAGACCATCAGTTCCGTTTAGGATACTGAATGTACCAACAACAATTTGTTGACATACACCTGCTGCAATGAATAATCCGATACCACTACCGAATCCCCATTTGGATACAACTTCATCAAGGTAAATAATTACCAATGCACCAACGACCAATTGTAAAATCAAAAGTGCAGTATATGAACCGTCTATAGGTGTTAAGTTACCAGTTAATACTAAAACAGAAGCCTCGAATAAAGTAAAAACAATAGACAATACTTTTTGAGTAGCTTGAAAATGAGACTTATCTTTGTGAGAAGATAAATCTAAATCCAAAAGATTAGAACCTACTAACAATTGCAGTACAATTGAAGCAGTAACAATAGGACCAATTCCTAAAGTAAGAATTGAACCAAAACTTCCCGCCATAACTGCCCTTACTTGAGCAAACTGGTCAATAGCTCCAGGAGCTAAACCGTATAATGGAATTAAAGTTAAGAAATAATATAATACTAAAACTAATGCAGTCCATTTAAGTTTTTCATTGAAATCTTCTCTGTGAACCGGAGATTTGACTTCAGGAACAACTTTAAATATTGGCTCTAATACTTCTAGTGATGACATTTTCTTCCCCGATAATTAAATAAAGGAAGCTATAATTCTATAGCTTCTCCTCCTAATTCTTCAATTTTTTCAATTGCACCAGCGGAAAATTGAGGTGCTGAAATTTTGAAAGTTTTAGTAATATTACCTTTAGCTAAAACTTTATCATAACCTAATTCAGTAACATCAATGACAATTGCATCTCCGTCTTTTGATGCTTTTCCACTTGCAATTAAATTTTCAGCCTGTTCTTCTAAATAAATTAAATTAACAGAATTGACTTTTTTAATCATTTTTTGAGGTCTTTTGAAACCGTGTTTACCAAAGTGGTCTGGGTCGTGAATTACAGTCCAGGTCCAGTGTTGTTTACCCATACCTGCTTTACCTTTTCCACCTTTGTTACCTGCACCTCTACGTTTTTTGGTACAGCCTCCACCGTTGGATCTAGAACCTCTTTGTTTGTTAATT
>NZ_CACXXB010000076.1 GCF_902771435.1 uncultured Methanobrevibacter sp.
GGAAAGTGGACGGTCATCTGCGTGAAATATGTTCGAGATGGAAGGTCGTATCGCCTGATTACTGCATAAGCTGCCTTTACATTATAAAACCTGACGAATACTCATGCGCCAAATGCGGGTCAGGTTTTATTGCCGACATAAAAAGGGTAAAATCCCTCCAATCCAAAAACAGCTACACTAAACCTGAATTCAGGGATGATGAGACAAAATGGACTCTAAAATGCAGCGACAAATACAGAGGTTCCCTGGCCCCTGCATCCGGCGAATCCCAGTTTGAATACCGGGAGAGGCTCAAGTGGGAATATGCAGAAAACAAAAACGCAAAAAAATGCATTAAAAAACTGATTGAACATTTGAAGGAGGCTGAAGCTTTTAAAAACCGGCCCAAAAGAGTTAAGGGAGATGACGGATGGTACTGCGATTACAGCTGCAGATATTACATGGAATATTATGAGGGAGACCAGATGGACGCCGACCATGACTATTCTTATTGCGCCCTCGGGCATGATGAGATATACACAAGAAACTTCTGCAGGTATTACGAGGAGTAATCCGAAATATTGATTTCATAATATATAATAATTAAGAAAACAGACATATTAATTAAAGCTTGCTTTGAAAAGCATCAAAAAGGCAATTGGGGGAAAATATGATGATTAGTGATGAGGAAAAACAGAAAATCAAGGCGGAAATAGTGGACAAGATCAACTCTGTTCTTGAGAAAAACGGCGAATCATTCAGAATGGACAGGGTAAATGTTTTAAACAGAAGTGACTCCGTCAAGTTCATGGGAAACTACAGGGTATATGACAGAAAAAACTATAATGCCGTCTCAAGTGAAATCAACACCTTTTTAAAGCAATATGGTGATGTTGACATCAAATCCAAAAAAATAAGAGACAGCGGCATGAAATTTACCACTGTAAGCTTCAGCTTTGAGCTTTAAAATCTATATTTTTTTCTTTAATTTTTTTATTTTTACATTAACATTGGCCATTAGCTATTTACAAACAAATTTTTATATAATTCAGCTTATGACATAATCGTTCTGCGAAATAACCTTATTGTTAAGGTCAATCAGCTTGAATTCCGCATGTGTTGCATTGTTTGTAGTCAAGTCGCCCTGCCAGATGATGCCCTTCTTGAATTCATCGGCCGTAGAGTTTACCTCAAAGACATTGTTGTTGTCCTTGTCATAAAACCTGATGTTCATGATATATTTTTCAGGATTTGATGGCATATTATAGGATTCTCCATAAACGGCATATTGATTTCCGTTTACTTCAATTTTGGTCATATTCATGGCAAATATTCCATCGGAGGTTGTATTCTGTCCTGTTGGTATGATGACAAAGAAGTATATCAAAATCAGTGCTGCAACAATCGGAATGGCTATGGCAATATATTTTTTGATTTTGTTTTCCTTTCTTTTGGGATTTATTTGCTCAAATGCATCAACTGTTTTTGAATCGATTTTCACTTTGTCAACTGGCTTTTTCACAATGTCTGATGTTTCTTTCACTAGCTTTTCCAATTGCTTTTTGGAGTTCGGATATGAAGGTATTACCTTCTGTGTCCTTATTAGAAACTCCAGTTTTTTGGATGATTTTCCCTCATCGATGTCAAATACGACGATTGGGATTTCATTTGAAAATGCAATGTCCAGTTCGGTCATGATGTAGTTTGTATCATTTGAACTTTTGCCAAGAAGCAGCACAAAGCACTTGGATTCGCTTATTGCATTGGTTATGGTATCAACGCTCTCGTCTGAATGCATATCTTTTGACTTGCTCCATGCATTGATATTGTTTTTTTCAAATAGCTGATAGAGTTCGTCGCTAAGGTATTCGTCTTTCTTATCATAGCATATGTATACGTCATGGTTCATGATACGACCTCACTAAATGTGTATATACTCCTCATAAAGGTATTCGAAGAGCTTTTCGTCTGAAAATGTAAATCTTAAAATTGATTTTCTTGTCAGGAATTCGTTTCTGATTAAAAATCCGTGTATTATGGCTATTATCCAGAACATTGCAAATAGCAGGATAAACAGATTCAGTAGGGGGCGCATGATAAACAGATAACCGATGATTTGAAATTCTAAAAGCAGAATAATTATGCTTGGAATCAGGTATATCAGCCCCATCACGGTCCATAATCTTTTATGTGATGTAAGTCCCATGTATATGAATGACGCCCAATACACTGGAGTAAAAAGAAGAATCAGTGATAGATAATCTTTTTTATGCTTTGACATGTCCTCCTCTTTGTAATTGGTGAAATCAGTAATGATTGGAGCATCGCTTTTTTCGTCACATAACTGTTTGGCGTCCTTAATCAGCGTTTCGTATTCCGCTTCGGGATCAGGAAATGCGGGCAGCCACTGTGACACCTTCAGGAAGTATGCCATTTCATCTTTCGGTTCTGCATTGTCAATGTTGAATGAAATGATTGGTTTGTTGTATGAATATGCCATTTCAATTTCGTTGTTGACGTATCTTGATGCCTGTGAAAATGACGAATAGACCAGGACAACGATTTTTGTTGACCTTATCGCATCTCCGATTTCCTCGATATATATTTTTCCTGATGAAATGTTTCTCGGTGCAATCCAGCATTTCAGGCCGTTTTCTTCAAGAAGATAACAAATCCTCTGGGCAATATCGCTGTTTCTTGTAGAATAGCTTATAAAAACGTTATGCTTCTGGTTGTCGGGGTTCATGTTTTCACCTCGCTGTTGAATGCAGTATCCACAAGGAATTCTCTGTTGTTTGCCTCAAACAGATAGACGTCTGTGTCCTTGGTAAATTTCAGGCTGCTCTTGTTGAATGAATCATACGGAATGATTAGGGAATGATATTTGAAGCCGTTGTTTTCCTCAAATTTAAGTGTAATCAGGTAGCAGGTTTCATTCTTGTAGTCGATTGTTCCTTCATTCACCGCAGCGTAACCGTTCAGGAGCGTGGTTATCCTTTTGTCGGTTGAGTTCAGCTTGCTTATGTTCATGTTGTAGAACGGATCTTGAGGATTTTTGAATTCAACGGTATTTCCAAAAACGGTGTATTCGGAACTTGCAGGATAGTTCGCGCTAATCGAATCGGTAACGTTTGCCTTCTGTTCCATATATTTGTGGCTCATCAGGCAGTATCCTCCATAAATCAGCAATATCATTACCGTTGCTATGATTAGATATTCGGTCTTTTTTCTGTTCATTTTAACACCCAATGATTACTTTACTGTAATTTTCACTTTTTTGATAGTCATTTTATAATATTTGTTGCCGGCAAATTTTATTGTGCCTTTGAATTTTCCTTTTTTGGTCAGTTTCACACTGAAGGTTGCCTTTCCTTTTGAATTTGTCTTTGCCTTGTAGGTCTTGCCGTTGATTTTGAGTTTGAGCTTTGATTTTTTCATGACCTTTCCAAGGTTATTTTTAAGGGTTACCGTATATTTTTTTGTCTTTTCCTTCACTTTGAATGTCTTTTTGGAAGCGACTATTTTCGTTTTGATTTTTTTGACGGTTACCTTAATTGTTTTTGTTGCAGGGACATACTTCTTGTTTCCTTTGAATATGACTTTTGCAGTGTAGGTTTTAGGAACAAGCTTTAAGGCTAAACTTACCTGGCCTTTCTTGTTTGTAGTCAGTGCATATGTCTTTCCGTTCAGTTTGACAGTAACCGGAACATTTGCCATTGTCTTATTGGAGAGGGTTTTCACGGTTACTTTGAGCTTCGCTCCATAGGTTTTCAGAATGTAGCCTTCTAGAGTCATATTGTAAGGCAGGGTGAAGCGGACCACGTTGCCGTTTTTGTCTGTCATTGTTAACTTCAAATCACCTATTCCAAATGAATAGAACTGATTTCCGCTTCCGTCTTCAAGATGAGCAACATTCACGCTTTTGCCTTTGATTACCTTGCCTTCGGTGAAAACCAGATACAGAGGCATCCTGTATGGAATTTCATTTTCATTATAGTAGATTGCTCCGTTTTCTGAAGTGATCTTATTGTCCTTGAGATACAGTTCTCCATAAAATGTATCATCATCGTTGTAGAAGTATTGGTAGTGAACCGGAGTCACATTACCGTCTGAAGTGATGTTTGAGCCTATAATATAGAGATATGCTGAAGAATATATTGTGCTTCCCCAGTTTGCCGAATTGTTTGCAAAGCTGTCTGAATCGATAAGGATGAATCCCTCGCTGTAGATGGCTCCTCCGCTTCTGTTTGCACTGTTTTGCATAAATTCGCTGCCAACGACATAGATATGCGCCATTGTCTCTTCAGTATCTGAATATGCATCCAGTGCACCTCCGTAATTTGCGGAATTTCTGATGAATGAGGAGCTCTCGATTGTGTAATTTCCCAGTTTTTCAAGATACATTGCTCCTCCATAGAAAGCCAGATTTTCAATAAATTCTGAATCCACGATTAGGCATTCGCCGGCTAAATACAATGCGCCTCCGCTTGTGTTTGCCAGGTTGCCTTCAAAATCACAGCCGGACATGGTGAGATTTTCATCTGCGATTGCGCCGCCGTATTTTGCAGAATTGTTTATGAATTTTGATTTGGTCACGTTTTCTGCAGTATGGATTGCACCTCCATTGTCAGCGGAATTGCTGATGAATATTGAACCGATAACGTTTTCTGCAGTATGGATTGCACCTCCATTGTCAGCGGAATTGTTGGTGAAGGTACAGTTTTGGACTAAGGCTGCTTTATATCCTGCACCACCATATTTTGCTGTATTGCCTGTGAAAACGGTATTTTTTAAAGTGTTAATTTCATAGAATGCTGCACCGGTATATTCCGCGTGATTTTTGATGAACAATGAATCCTGTACAGTTTGGGCATTGTAAATGGTTCCTGCATACTCTGCATGGTTATTGATGAAAGTGCAGTTGCTTATCAGTTTTGCAGTATCTATGGCACCGCATTCTCCGGCACTGTTGTTTTCAAAGTATGAATCGTAAATCATGGCTTCGCTGAAGAGAAGAATTCCCATGTTGCTTGCCATCTTCATCCAGTCACTGTCATAAATTGCACCTCCGTAGATGGATGCGAAATTGTTTGTGAATTGTGATTTGTAGATTTTCATATGCTTGCTGGTATAAAGTGCTCCGCCGTAGCCTGCACTGTTGTTTGCGAATCTGGAATTGTAAACATTCAAATCGTCATATGAATAGATAGCTCCTCCGCCGAAACTTCCAACTATCGCCATCTCGGCTGTTATTACTGTGTTGTT
>NZ_CACXXB010000077.1 GCF_902771435.1 uncultured Methanobrevibacter sp.
CAAGGAAAATCCACATATTATTATGAATGGAAATGCTTTGACGAAAAAATAGGCATGGCCTAAGAATCTCCGGCTTCTACAAGCCGGAGAGGTTCAATTTCTAGACAGATGCATGTCATTATTCACGTCTTCTACTGTGTAGCATGCATCATCTTTTTGGCGGGCTTTAATGATTTGGAAAGTGATGATTTTGTCAAGGAGTTCATCGCCAAGGATTATGTCTGTGTACTCTTCGACAACCCTGTCGAACTCTCCGCTTCTTCTAAGCAGATCAGCCTTCATCAGCACAAAATTATCTTTTTCTTCGCCACCCATTTGAATCATTTCGTCAAGATATCCGAGGGATAGCTTTCTTATTTTTCGTGCATTTTCGATATCTTCGCCGTCATCGCATGCCCATGCACAGTGAAGCAGATTAAAAAAGCTTTCACGAGTATTGTCTTTTTCATTGGCAATTAAATATCCTTTGAAAAATCTTTCTGCAAGTTCTTTTTCAAATTCAAATCCGTCGCAGTTAATGTATTTGTCTGTCTTAATGAAATCGCTGTCGATTTCTGGTTTCTCATCCAGTCTTGATGCGACATATCCGCAGTGAGGGCACTCGAAAATCCAGGTGTTCATGGTATTTCTGCTCATGCCCGGCGGTCTAAAGTCAAGATCCGGTGTGCCGAATGAATTAGTACTTAAAAGTGCACGTTGCATGGATTCCTTGCCGCATACTCCGCATTCAATTTCAATATTGCTGATCATGGTCATGTTTATCTCCTCTTATGGTGTTTTCAGTTTTAAAAATCGGTTTCGAGTTTTCAAACTCTAATCTAATCTTGTTTGAGGTCATATATAAACCTTGTGTATAACTGGTTATATTTTAGGTAGCAGTTTTGGTGGTGTAAGCGTTAGAAAAAATTTAAATATGGTGGGAATCAATTTAGTAAAAGCATAAGGAATTTCCTGTGGTGATATTATGTTAAAGGAAGAATTGTTATCAAAAGGATACAAAGCATATGAAAATGATGAAATCTGCGTTTTTTGGAATCCTGATTTGTGCCAACATGCCGGAGAATGCATAAAAGCAAACAGCAAGGTATTTGACGTGTCAAGAAGGCCGTGGGTTGATGTTTCACAAGCTCCTGGAGATGAAATTGCATCCATCATTGACAGATGCCCTTCTGAAGCACTCAGATATGAATTGAAATAGGATATATTCATTAATTGAAGATTTAAACGGTAAAACACAATTGTGCATGGTTTAAAAATCCTAAAATCAATAACTATTAAGTTAAATATAAATAATATATGTTTAAAATGTAGTAATATAGATTGAAAAAGGAGTTAAAAATCATGAGGTATAAATTGATGGTAATATTGTCAATTGTATTATTGGTGGCTTTAACATTGGGCAGTGTATCTGCAGCTGATGAGAATGCAACCGATGAGATAATAGCTATGGAAAACACTCAGCATAATGATACAATTAGTTTGGAACAGTCAAATAATGAACAGGTTATTGAAAATGACTCAAACCAAAGTGCAGACTCAAATTCACAGTCAAATGATGTATTGGGCATGAGCAGTGATGATGAAGTGGTATTGACAAGTGCAAGTGAAAGTGCAGTGCTTGGTGCAACAATAACTGCACCTACCAAATTGTCTGTAGCCCTTAATGAACCGACAAAATTGTCTTCAGCCAAAAAGACTGTTTACAAAAAATTCAAGGGCAAATCAAAATACACATGGAAAATCAAGATGAGCACATGGCTTAAAATGAAAAAACAGGCCAAAAAATGGTATAAAAAGTTTAGAAAAGTGGGTAGTTACCATCCTGGATATTCAGAAATGGATGTAAAAGTTGTAGTAAAAATAGGGGGTCATAAATATACTGGATTTGCCCTTGCAGTTAGGAACTCCAAAGGAATAAGATGTGAAATAAGAGGATTGCCTACAGGAGAACGTGCTTCAAACTGGGGTGATTATGTCCCTGGAAGTTAAGACTGTAATCCATTAAAACTATCATCAATTATTTTTTTTAGAAATTTGGTTGAGTTTACAATTCTTAGAATTGTGAACCTTAACCCATTTCGAAATTGTATTGTTAATTTGGTAATTAATAAATGTTTAAGAATGTTTAAACTGTATCATCGCCAAATTAATTAACATGAACATATCTGAAATTTTTGAAAACAGAAGAAGCGTTCGCAGATTTGACGACACTCCAGTCGATGAGGAAACACTTAGGCAAATCCTTAAAATCGGCCTGACCTCACCGACAGGAAACAATCTCAAGACTGTCGATTTTATTCTGATTCAGGACAAAAAGACTATAGTTGAACTCTCACAGATTAGAAAGATAGGCACAAAACTGCTTAAAACAGCAGGCGCTGCCATTCTGGTTATTGCTGATTCTTCCAAGAGCAACCTGTGGATTGAAGATGCGTCAATAGCAATGGCATATATGCATCTGGCCAGTGACGCCATGGGCCTTGGAAGCTGCTGGGTTCAGATGAGGACACGGGAGGATGTCAACGGCAATGACTTGGAGAAGGTCCTTCAGGAAAAGTTCAATATTCCAGAGAATATGAAGCCTCTTGCAATTCTTGCCATTGGAAATATTGAAAACCATCCCAAAAAAATCACTGAAAGGTCTGTGGATTGGCAGAAGGTACATGAGGAAATGTATTGATTGAGGTATTCTCAAAGAGGATAATTTCCACATTTTTTAAAATTGCATTGTATTTTGTAATCTGTTCAATAATTATTGTAAATGTCCTATTTTAAAACCATCATCACTTTAACTTTCTTAAAATTGAATAAATAATATGTCAAATAATGTTGATTTATCTATTTTTTTTAGTGCTGGTTTAGATATGGTCTTAGAATTAATTTAAAATGAAAGATTAAAAGCCGATTTTGCTTTAGGCTTGTTATAACTCCAAACAGCATCAATATTTGACTTTCAATTAACAAAAGGTTATCTCGTTTGTTGAAGCTGTTTTATAGATAATTTTATATAACCTTAAATCAAATAATTATTAGAAAAACTTTTTAAGTTTTTCTAGCCAATATAATGTCCAATATCAATGGAATATTATATTGTTCATCTAAATGTAAAAATGCATGCTTTTTTACACTGCAGGAATATGAATTTACTTGGATGGTTATCTGGTTTATATGCATCACATAGGCTGGATAATAATAATTTGTTTTTCCTGCTAAAACGCGAAACACTTAGGTCCCAATGAAGGTGTCAGGTTCATCATTCTCCTGACATTTTCTTATTGGGACAAATTCTTAATTGATCATGTATTTCATGACCACAAGGGCCTGTTCTCATGATGCTCTTTTTTGGGAATGGGTCTCACCCTGAATTTTTTTCTAATCGCGAAGATTAAAAATACCCTTTTTGCTGACTATCTTATCAATTCCAGAGTTTTTTATCATTCTTGAACATATAGGACATGGTTCCGCATCATCTATTTCCACCCAGGTGCCTTCATCGAACTTTTCTCCGGCAAGATAAATTGTTGAACCGAGCATTTCATTCCTGCTTGCACTGATCATTGCATTCTGTTCGGCATGCACTGAAAAGCAATCAGTGTAGTTGCCGGAATTG
>NZ_CACXXB010000078.1 GCF_902771435.1 uncultured Methanobrevibacter sp.
GGAGAATATTTTTTGGAATTGAGTTCAATGTTAATGCTCTCACCAACAACAGGATTGCCGTTAGTGTCCATTAATGTAACTGTAAATTTCTGATTGGAATTTGGATAAGTGCTTAAATCTGAAACAGTCAATGTGGTATTAGTTGGAGTTCCAGGTAAGTCTGCATCATTGACATTGAAAGATTTGGATACCTTATTGTCAAAATTAGCACCGTTGGTCGGGACAACTGCAGTTATGACATTGCCGCTTTGGGCAAATTCATCCTGATAGAATCTTACGGTTGCAGTTCCGTTAACCATCATTACTGTCCTGTAGACATCTCCCTCATCAGGCTTTACATGTTTAGTGGCCTTGTTTAGGTAGAATGTTACCGGAACGGAACTTAAGTCCTTAGCAATGTTTCCGTTTTCATCAACAATGGAAATGGAGTATTTTCCCTTTTTTACCTGGGTTATTTCGCTTAACTGGAGTTCATAATTTCCACTCAATGACCATTGCCTGCCTCCTTCATAGGTATAAAATATTACAGGACAGTTTACATTTTTATTTATCTCAAACACATATCTCAAAAAGACTGCACCCTTATTTTCTGTGTAATCCCCTTTGCCGTCACCGACATATTTGAAAACATCATTTACAGAATCATAAGAGTAGTCCCCTTTATTTTTGCCCTTATAATCATAGGTAATGCGGTAAACAGGCCTTTCATCCTGTGCTCCTTCAAGACCTACCATGTAGTTATTGTCGATTATTTCCAAATCACGATAACCGATTTTTTTAACCATATCCACAATGTTTCTAACACGATAGTCATTTAAAACCTCATATACCTTATTCTGATTGAAGAAATTACCTTTAATCTCTATTTTGGTAATGTTGCAGTTTACATAAACACCGTGAGTGTTATGGGCAATATAATTGCTTAAAATGTATATTCCATTAGATGAAGTCAGATTAACGCCGACACCGTTGCTGGTGATGTTATTGCTGATTATATTTGTATTCTTGCTTGATCCTGAAACTGAAACTCCTGCAATTTTATGGTTCTTGATATCTGAATCCCTAACAGTGACATCTCTGGAATTTTTAATATTTATTCCATAAACTGCATCAGCAATGACTGAATTTTCAATAGTGATGCCCTTTGCATTTTCAAGCCTAATTGCATCACCGACACCATTGTTTGAAAATGTGCAGTTTCTTATAATCACATTTGAAGCACCATCAATGAGAATGCTGTATCCCTGATTGTCAAATAACATTCCATTGTCATTGTTGAAGTTGAAACCCTCAATAACTGTGCCGCTAGCCTTTGAAGTCAGGTAAAATATTCCCTGATGGCCTGAATCGGCAGAACCCTGATTGGAACAGTGACTGAAAGAGGTTCCGACTTCACTTTTTATTGTCAGTTTTTTATCAATCACCCTATGGACATGTTCATAGTAATTCCCATTGATAATGATTGTATCTCCATCATTGGCATCATCAAATGCCTTTTTGATTGTTTTATCGTTCATTTCATTGTGATTCTCGCCCACAGCATCAACAGGGATTGTTTTAGAAGCCGATAAAGTATCCTCGTCAGTTGAAGCTGTCAGCATATTTTCGTCAACAGATTGCAACATATCGCCAGATGCATCTGAAGTTAAATTTAAGTTATTATCCTGTATAGCTGAAACAGAGCCTACAAACATCATTGCAGCCAATAACAAAGATAATATAATTAAGATTTTCTTTAATTTCATATTTTTCCCACAGTTTTAATTTTATAACAATTGACATATTTTGTCAATATATACATATTTACTATCAATATATTTAATATATTACTATTTATTTGCGAAAAACTACTTAAATTTTAATATATTTATTTTATGAAATGAAGTAAAATACATATAGATATAAAGATAAAATTCAAATTATTCAAAGAATGGGGGATTAAACATAAAATACAAAATCGCATTAATATGCAGCATAATCATATTGTTTTTAAGCATATCCTGTGTGAATGCAGTGGAAATGAATAAAAGTTCCGATAATTTAATTTCACAGAATTATAAAGAAATTTTAACTGAAAAAAATGATATTGGAGATTTTTCACAGATTTCAAGTGAAATAAATAAATCCCATGAATCAAAACAGGTATATCTAACTAAAGATTATGCATTCAATTCAAATGGAGATACAGACTATACCAAAGGAATACCGATAGATATTGACGGTTTAACCATTGACGGACAGGGACATACCATAAACGCCAATCATAAAACCAGAATTTTCAATATACAGTCAAATAATGTAGTATTAAAGAATATGAACATCATTAATGGAAAAATTCAGGAAAACGGCGGAGCGATACATTGGAGCGGATCCGACGGAACATTAATTAACTGCCAAGTGAAAAACAGCGCCACACCAAATATCGGTGGAGGAATCTTCTTTGAAAACAATGGAAAAGTCATAAATTCAAATTTTGAAAATAACAGCGCTTATTTTGGCGGTGGACTAAATTTTGAAAATGAAGGAACCGTAATCAATTCAACCCTAAAAGACAATTATGCAACACTGCTCGGAGGAGGAATATACTTCGTTGAAAAAGGAACCGTCCTAAATTCCACATTTACCCATAATGAAGGCGGAGACGGCGGAGGAATATACTTTTTCAAAACAGGACTTGTCGAAAACACAAAATTCGATAAAAACATAGCAATCGGATACGGAGGAGGAATAACTGCCGATGCAAATCTTATTGTGAAAAACTCCAAGTTCACTGACAATACCGGAATGTTTGCAGCGGCAATATTCTTTAAAGGAAACGGCAACGTTGAAAATTCAATTTTTAAAAATAATTTTGCTAACCGTGAAAGCGGATGCCTATACTTTATGCAAGAAGGAACCGTGGAAAATTCCACATTCACAAACAACTCAGCCTCATGGGCGGGAGCAATTCTCTTTGACAAGGAAGGAATAATAAAATCATCCACATTCAAATTAAACAATGCAAATACAGACGGCGGCGCAGTATATTTCAATGCAAAAGGAAATGTTGAAGATTCCGTTTTTGCTCAAAACACTGCAAATTCCGGTGGCGCAATCTATGCCAAATATGAGGAATTGAGTGTCAACAACAGTCAGTTCAGCAATAACCTCGCCAAATCAAAGGGAAATTCATTATATATGACTTCACAAAAAATAAGCCTGGAAAATTTATCCTTTGATAAGAAAACAACCTATGAGAATGAAATTTACATTAACAGTCCAACAACATATATCAACAAAATATTATTTAAAAATGAAGAGAAAACAACCAAAATCAAAACAGCAATAACTGCAAAATCACAAACTTTCAAGGCAAAGGCAAAAACCAAAAAAATAACAATAACA
>NZ_CACXXB010000079.1 GCF_902771435.1 uncultured Methanobrevibacter sp.
CGGATTATCCGTCGTTAGTGCAATAATGAGTTCTGATAATCCTAAAAAATCATCCGAAGAGCTATTAAATATTTTTAATAGCTAATTTATTTATTTTAAGGGTTTTGTCAATAATTTAAATTATTGATAGTTTTTCTTATTTTTCTTATTTTTGTAGTAAATTGAACTTTCATTATTGAAAGTCATGATTTTTAACCTAAATTCAATTTAAAATAATGATTATCTTATATAAAAAAAATTAAATAATAATATAAAAATGATTAATTGGGGAAGTTTAGATGGCAAGTCCAATTGAAGTTATTTTAGTGCCGACAATAATGATTCTGTTAGGAGTATTTTTAAGGCAAAAGGGTTTTCTAAAAAAATCAGATAGGGAACTTCTTTCAAAGATTGTTTTATACATTGCACTTCCTGCAATGATTTTTATAAATCTGTATGATGCCCAGATATCTCATAACATGCTCTTTTTACCTGTTCTGGGTTTTACCCTAACATGCATACTTATAGTCATAGCATATGCTTACTGCAGAGTGAGAAATTACTCTAAAAAGACCACATGGACAATAATTATTGCAGCATCAATCATGAATACTGGGTTTATAGGATTTCCAGTATCATTAGGGGTTTTTGGAAATGAAGGATTTATCAATGCAGTGTTTTATGATCTTGCAACATCATCATGGGTAGTTCTCTACGGCGTTATCCTTGCAACTAAATTCGGAGGCAACAGAAAGGAAGCATTAAAAAAAGCACTGACCTTTACTCCGGTCTGGGCAGTGATATTTGCATTAATATTTAATGTTTTCAATATTCCGTTAATCTATGTTGTTGAAAACACTCTAAACTATTTCGGACAGGCTACAATACCATTAATCATGCTGTCACTGGGTCTTTCACTTGATTTTGGAAATGTGAAAAACTATCTCTCCCCTTCAATAGCAGTATCTGTCATTAAGCTGGTGATTGCTCCTGTGATAATGTTTGGACTGCTTTCAATATTCAAGATATCAGGTATGGCTTTTAACATTGCAATTCTTGAAGCAGGAATGTCAACTGCAGGAAATGCTCTGGTGCTTGCTATAGAATATGGCCTTGATGCTGATTTGATGGGATCTTTAACATTTACAAATGTTGTTTTAAGCGTGTTTACATTAACTGCAATCATAGGCTTTTTAAGCTAAAAAATAGTTTGTAGTGTGTGGAAGATTTAGTTAAAAATCTCCCAAGGATTAAATAGAGAAAATTAAAAAATTACCGATTTATTGACAAATCCATTAAAAAAAGATATAAAAGTAAAAAAAATATTATTTTTTACTATTTTTCAAAGCTTCTACAGCAGCAAGCTTTTTACCTGCCAACATACTAATACAAGCTCCGCCACCACTACTTAAATGGCTCATATGTTCTTCAAGACCCAAACCAGCAGTAGCTGCAGCAATATGACCTCCACCAATTAAAGTGAAACCTTTTGAGGTAGCCATAGCATTAATTAAGTCTTCAGTACCCATTGAAAATTTAGGATCTTCAAATACACCTGCAGGACCATTAGCGAATATATATTTGGCGTCCCTGATTTCTTTTGCATAATATGAAATAGTCTTAACACCAATGTCAAAAATGGATTTATTAGGAATTTCTTTAAAATCAATGTCAACCCTTTGACCGTCAATATCACAAGCAACATCAATAGGATATTTTACCTTATCGCCAAATCTATCGATTAATTCTTTGGCTTTTTCGACCATATCCTCATATCCTCTGCTTACAATGAAATCCTTATTAACCTGACCGATATCAACGCCTGCAGCCCATAAAACAATGTTTCCAACAATACCTGTTGTCAATATGGAATCTGCAGTACCGTTGCTCAATACGTTTTCCATAACATCAATGGAATCTTCAGGCTTCATTCCACCAAGCAGGAATACGCATGGATGTTCCACATTATCGAGCGCATCTTGAATTACAGTCAATTCTTTTTCCATAACACGTCCCGCAGCTGAAGGAGTATCAACAGTAAAACCAACCAATGATGCATGAGATCTATGAGCAGCTGCAAAAGCATCATTTACAAAGTAATCGATTAATGGAGACAAATGCCTTACAAGTAAAGTTTTTGACTGTTCTTCAGGAGTTCTTGAAAGGGACTCCTCTGAAAAGAAACGTGCATTTTCAAGTAATAAAATTTCATGCGGCTTAAGAGATTTGATTGCTTCTTTAGCAGCATTGGAAAATAATGAATCAGCGTATTTAACCCTTAAATTTAGAATATCTGACAATGCCTGTGCATGTTGGGACAAGGTTGTGAAATCCTTTTTGCCCGGACGGCTTTGATGAGCAAGAAGTACTACTTTAGCCCCTTTATTAGACAATTCCTTAACAGTCTGAGCATGCAATTTTAATCGAGTGTCATCCAATATAATCCCAGAGCTCGGATCTACCGGAGAGTTAATATCAATCCTAACCAATACAGTTTTATCTTCAATGTCAAAATCATCAATTGTATTAAAATCCACCATTATCTCACATCATCACAATTTACTTACCAAATCAAGTAAGGCTTCTTTTGGACTTTCTGCTTTAATAATTCCGGATGCAAGCAATACTCCATCAGCACCCAAATCCATAGCAGCTTTCATGTCATCACCAGTAGTTATTCCAGCACCACATAAAACCTTAACATCTTTATTGATGGCTTTAACTTCTTTTACTGAATCTTCAACAACTTCAGGTTGAGCTTGTGAAACAGGAATACCAGTACCTATCAATTCAGGAGGTTCAACAGCTACTGCAGTAGGTGCAAGAGCAGCAATAGCTTTTGAAGTTTCAATATTGTTAGTACAAACACATGATTCAATTCCATTGGCTTTACATAATTTTACAACTTCATCGATGTCAGCCAACTTCATCCTATTTTCTGAATGATTAATTAAAGAACCGCTTATTCCAGCATCAATTAAAGTATTGATTAAGTTGGATCCTGTGTGTCCACCTGGAGAAATCGGATCTATATGTTGAGCAAAAATTGGAATGGAAGTTTCTTCACTAATTCTATAAATATCAGCAGCCTGTGGAGCTGCAACCATAGTAATTCCAGATTCACTTGCAGCGCTTTCTAAGTCATGTGCAAGTTCTAATGCATTCATACCACTTGATTCCAAATAAGTTTTATAGTTTAATATAACAATTGGTGTGTCCATAATAATCCCACAACTACTCTTTGATAATTATATTTGAATAACATTATTAAATAAATTTTTGATTGGAAATTCTTTTTTCAGCCAATTCAACATATTCCCTTTTAATGTCATAAGCAATATAGCTACGATTGTTTTGAACTGCTGCAATGCAAGTTGTACC
>NZ_CACXXB010000080.1 GCF_902771435.1 uncultured Methanobrevibacter sp.
ATTTATCTGCCTCTTTTATTGGCATTTTAACTCCTCAAAAGTAATAGTTTATAATATGTATCTTTTTGTTTTAGATAATAAATAAAGGTTATTGTAATTTTTGAATATTTTGAAAATCTAAAAGATTTAAAAATAAATTAAAGGCGAAATCATGAATTAGAACAGAAGTCTTGTGAAAATCAAGCAATATTATGTTAAAAAATAATATGAAAAAAATAAAGTTGATATAAAATAATAACCTAACTAATAACATGGGATTTTATAGAAAGTACAATACGATTATTAGAACTATTGATAATTTCATTAAATTATACAAGATTTCTAAAAAAAGCAAATCTAAGAAAAAAGATGATAAAAAATGAGAATTATATATTTGATTGATTTCAACTGTCCGTATTCCTATATCGGACTTGAAAGAATTAAGAAAGCTTGCAAAAGACTTGATTTGGATGTCGAATGGGAAATGAAACCTTTCGAACTTGAACCTGAAGCAGGAAAAAGGCCTACCATAAGCATTACCGAAAGATATGCGGAAAAATATGGTCTTTCACCGGAGGAAGCATCAGAAAGAATTTCAGAAATTGAAAAGATTGCACTTGATGACGGATTAAAAATCAATTTCAAAGACATTAAGCTTACAAGCTCAAAGGATGCTCTCAGATTAACAAAATTTGTGCAAAGCAACCATCCTGAAATAACTTTAGACATTGTAGATAAAATATTTTATTCCAATTTGGTTAAAAACGAAAATATTGCAGATATAAATATTTTAGCCGATATTGCCATTTCATGCGGATTGGATGAAAGCGAAGCCCGAAAAATACTTGAAAATAATTATTACAACATAGAAGTTTTCCTTGATATGGATGAGGCTATTTCAAATGGAATCACATCAACACCATGCTTTATTTTAAATGAAAAGGAAGAAAAGCTAATAATTCCAGGAGCATTTTCAGCCGAAGAGTTTGAAGTTGCCCTTAAAGATTTTACTAATGGAAATATTAAATCCAAAACCTATGGATTTGGAACTTTATGAAAAACAGATGATAAAAAGAATTACTTAGATAATGTTTGATTAACAAAATCCAAGCTGACATTTACAATTCTTGCAATATCTTCAATTCCATATCCTTCCTTATCCAATTCAATTACAATTTCTTCAGTTTTTTCATCAACTTTCCTTTGTGCTACTCTTTGAGCATAATCCTCAACTATCTTCATATTACCACCAACCAAATTTGAAATAGTCATATTCAAAGATTCATCCACAACAAACTTATCACACAACATCAACACCACCCCCTTAACAAACTGAGCGATGTCCTTATCCAAATCAGGAACATTAGTTATAGCAACAGCAGAATTCACCACATTCCATAAAACAAATCAAGCTTATTAAGAGCAATTCCTTTTCGCTTAACTGTTGATTATTTGATATTTTAGTGTTAATCATATTTAAAAATTCATCACCGTCATAACTTTTCAGCGAATGGATGTATATCGGAAAACTTGAATCAGGATTAATTTTATAGCATTTTGTCTTTTCAGCCTCAACAGTGCTTAAGACATGCACTTCAATGTCCTTTTGGGATTTGTTTTTCAAATGGTCAAATAATGCGCTGTATAGTCTGAATCTCTTTTTGTCTGAAATGTCCACATATGTGCTTTGAAATTCAAGTATGATTATTCTGTCTTCAAGTTCAAATACCATGTCTGGCCTGTACATCTTCGAATCTATGATGCCGTATTCAGTCTGATGGACTTCAATGATTTTTCCTTCAATATTAATAATATCCATAAGTTCCTGCCCATATACTTGGCCCTGACTTTTGAATATAACATCCTCATGAAATTCCATGAAAATACTTGCCTCCTAAAAATTAATTTTTAAAATTCATTATTAATTTAAAAGAATATAAATCTTTTGTTATACAATTAAAGCAATATTATTTGTTCAAATAAAAAAAACAATAGTAAATCAATATTTACATGAAAAATCAATTTATTTGTACGGTTTTTTTACAAGGCGAATGCAAAAATAATCCCAAGCCATTAAATCTATAAATACTTAAAAACAAAAAAATAAACCCATGATTTTGAATAAAACAACCAATGAGTTAATTAATATCAAAATGACATATGCAGATAAATTTTTCAAGCGATTTAAAGGATTGATGGGAAAAAAAGATATTGACTTTGCAATATTGTTCTTAAACTTCAAAGACTCATCAATACACACACATTTTATGAGATTTGAAATTGATGTATATTTTTTAGACAAAAATAAAGTGGTATTTGAAAAAACAAGTTTAAAACCTTGGAAATTCTATAAACCTGAAAAACAAGCAAAATATATTTTAGAAACAAAAAAGGATTTGTTAAAAATAAGAATAGGAGATGAACTAGATTTTATCTAGTATTTCATCAGGAGTTTCAAATATTTGAATATTGTCAATGCTTTCCAATTTGCGGGTATTTTCAATGTCAATATCCCTCATATATATTGTAATAATTTTTCCTTCTGAAATTGCATCATATGGACATGAATTTCTGCACAATCCACAACCGATGCATTTTGTAAGGTCAATTTCTGAATGGGGGATAATGGCTCCCTGTTCACATGAAAGAGCAGCTACACAATCATCACAATCCTGACATTTAGACAGTTCAATTTTGGAAGGTAGAACTGTATCAACAGGTCCTGGGTGGATGTCTACAGGCACCATATACACGGGAACGGCACCTTTTCCGGATTGTGCAACAGCATTTGTAACCAATGTGTCAGCTATTCCATAGACAATCTTTGAAACTGTATTTGCTGTAGCTGGTGAAACTATTGTCAGGTCATATTTACCTAAAGATAGGCGACCTGTAATTGGATATGAAAATTTTTGGTTTGAATCTGTGGCTAATTCACGATATTTACCGCCTGTTAAACGTTCAACACGTTCATAAAGTCCATACATTTTTAGAACTTCTTCAGCAGCGCCTGACAAAAATATTGTGACTTCATGTTCACCGGCCAGTTTTTCGGCCAACTGAACAGATTCACGAAGTAAATGACCAGCTCCAGTAAATGCAAATGCGATTCTCATTTTAATCTAATCTGTGATATTGATAAGCTTCTCTGTCTGAAAATGCGTAATCAAGTTTTGTGTATTGGTTCATGAATTCAGCAACTTCATCAGCAATATCTTCTTTATCTACAGCTACACGTTTAATGAATTCAGCAACTTCATCCATTTCTTTTTCTTTTAAACCTCTTCTGGTAATTTCCTGAGTACCTATACGGATACCTGACGGATCATCGGAATTGTCACGGTTATCTCCAGGCAGGAGGTTTTTGTTAAGAATTACATTATTGTCTGCCAATTCTTTTGCGATATCAGAAGCGGATCTGATGTTGGTTAAGTCAACGGCAATCTGGTGGGATTTTGTGAATCCTAAGTCTTCGCATAATACATTGAATCCTCTTTCATACAATGCCTGACCTAATGCCTGTGCATTTTTAATTATTTGTTTTGCATAAGCTTCACCGAATTCCAACATTTCTGCGGTTGCAATACCTAAACCGAGCAAGTGGTGTAAATGGTGGTTACTTACAACACCAGGGAATACTGCATTGTCAATGATATGTTCATTTTCTTTGTGTGAGAGAATAATTCCTCCTTGAGGGCCAGGGAATGTCTTGTGTGTACTTCCCATCATTACATCTGCCCCTTCTTTTAAAGGTTGCTGGAATTGTCCTCCTGCAATAAGACCTAAAACGTGAGCTCCATCGTACATGATAGTAGCTCCAACCTCATCAGCTGCTTCACGAGCTTCCTTAATAGGATGAGGGAATAAGAATAAGCTTCCACCGAATAAAACTATTTTTGGTTTTTCTTCCAATATCTTTTTGTTCATTGCATCAACATCAATGTTCATGATATTTTTATCCAATGGATGGAAAACAGTCTTTAGACCATGAATACCTGCAGCACTTACATCAGCGTGGGAAATGTGTCCTCCGGACGGTACTTCCAAAGCCATTACTTTATCACCAGGTTTTGAAAAACCAAAGAAAGCTGCAAGATTTGCTGTTACTCCTGAAACTGGTTGAACATTTGCATAATCACAGTCATAGACTTCACAGGAAAGTTTTTTGGTTTTATCTTCAATCAAATCTATGTATTGACATCCTTCGTAAAGCCTTTGAAATGCCTGTCCTTCAGCATATCTGTGAGCAAAATCAGTTGCAACAGCTTCAGTTACTTCCAAACTGGTTACATTTTCAGAAGCAATCATATTAATACTGTTTCTCATATATTCAGTATGTTCTTTTGCGATTTTTTCAAAGTTTAAAATTTCGTCATGATAATTAGCCATTTACTACACCTAATATCCAATTAAATATTTATGATTTAATTTTTGTTTATCTTCTAAT
>NZ_CACXXB010000081.1 GCF_902771435.1 uncultured Methanobrevibacter sp.
AATACAAGTGTTGAAAAGCTTGTGACCACTGTTAAAATTACAATCCAAACTAAAAACATGACGTATTTGCTTACCAGAAATTTACTTCTTGAAACAGGGATTGTCAGCATTGTCTTTAGGGTATGTTCATTGTATTCCCTTCCAAACAGATAGGAAATGATTATGGCAAAGATTAAAACCGAAAACATTGCTGATGTGTACATGTTCACATTGGTGAATAGCAATTCAAAGGTATTGCCCTCGCCAAATGCTGTGACTGCAATAAACATTAACAGTGGCGGAAGAATAGCTCCCATTAGACTTAACAGGAATATTTTTGATCTTTTAAGCTTTAAAAATTCCATTTCAATGAAAGTTTAAGCTTAAATGAGTATACAGGCAAATTGTACTTCCGCTGACTGTGAAATCCTCATTTTCTTTAAGTTCCAATAATTTGAGAATGTTTAATGCCAGATCAATGTCGGATACTTCAAATTCGACAAATTTGTTCAGTCTGTCATGCAAGTCCTCTTTTGAAATTTCTTCAATCAGAACTCCCTCATCCATGAATCCTATTACATCAGCTATGTTTTCTATTTCACTTAGAATATGTGATGAAATCAGTATCAATCAGTATCGTAATTCCGAATTCACGGGACAGCCTCTTAAGCAGGTCTCTTATTTCCTTTATTCCAAAGGGATCAAGGCCGTTTATAGGTTCATCCAAAATCAGCAGTTCAGGACTGTGCATAATTGCAGCAGCTATTCCCAGACGCTGTTTCATACCCAGTGAAAAATCCTTGAACTGTTTAGAATGATGCCCGTCCAAATTTACCATCTTAAGAACCGAATTAATGGTGTACGGGTCAAAATCCCCTCTTATTTTTGAAATGATTTTCAAATTTTCATAGGCTGTAAGATTTTCGTAAAATCCCGGAGTCTCTATAATGGAACCTATCTTTGAGTATATCTCATCTGAATGTTTTTCCGGGTTTTTTCCAAAGAGAAATATTTCTCCGCTGCTCGGATATGTCAGATTTAAAAGCATGCACATGGTTGTGGTTTTTCCGGCTCCATTCTTGCCTAAAAGCCCATAGATTTTTCCTCTTTCAACATGCATGTTAACAGAATCTACAACCTTATTTTTGGAATATATTTTTGACAACTGATTTGTTTTGATGACGTAGTCTACCATATATAAAATCTCCCTAAAAAAAATTAAAAAAAAGTAAATTAGAATGTTTAAAAACATCCTAACTATTTGACTGCTTCCCTATATACTGATCCACAGACTCTGTTGAAAAACAGACCCATATAAGAGTCTATGAACAATCCTTCAATTATCGCAATGACAACTGATACTACTGTTACCTGATTGATAGCTATCGCAAATCCTAGACTTAAAAAGCCCATCACAAAGCTTACGGCAACTGAAATAATCATCATCACTATAATTGTAAAGAGGATTATTCCAATATATTTTCCCCATCCGAGATTTGAAATGTTATCAATTATTTGCCTGAAATCGAATGCCTTTCTAATATCGTCATGAGCAACCATATTGTTCAATGCCATGACCAGAAGGAAATATGCAATTACAAGCAGCACCACTAAAATAATGGTTACCGCTGCGGCTGCAGATGAATTTCCGGCCAAAATTGTTCCAACTACAAACACAATAATTGGAATGATATAGTATGCTGCAGTTACTATGAAATATTTTATTCCTTTGATAAGCATTCCCAATATGTCGCTGAACCCCGGAAGGTCTGCCTTTTTGTCTATTGAGAATTTTAGAATGTCATACTGATATCCCCATATGAACAATGTGACTATAAAGCTGAGAATAGCCAAACCCGCTACAGGATATATGTGGCCTGCAGGCAATTGTGTAAATGGTATTTGAGATATTGGGTTAACTGATTTAATGCCAATGAATGTTGATAATGCACTCATTAATGCACATAAAACACCGAATCCTAAAAGTTTTTTAATGTCATTGAAAGGATATTTCAACCCTTCAACGACGCAATCTGTTATGCTTGCCATATTAATCACCTAAATTTGCATTGTGTATAATAATCCGATGGATCTTGCATTGAATATGCTTAAGTATGGTCCTACAATAAACATGCTTATTGCTGTGTTAATCAATATTCCCAGTGCAAATATTCCGCCCATCACATCAGCACCTAAAAGAGCGCCTGAAATTCCAAATACGGCAAATATTGCATAGATAATTGAAGTTACAACAGTACTTATGACTACAGTTATAATTATTAGTCCCAAGTATGTTGCAATGCATTCAAACCATCCGATATCATCAATTACTTCTTTTATTTCACCTATTGCGAATGCTTTTGAAAATGCACCCTCATTGTATGCCATATGACATAATCCCATTTGGCTCATCAAACATGCAACTACAACAAGGACAAAAGTGATTAAGCATCCTATAACAATCATTGCAGATGCTGCAAAACCTGGCAACTGACTTCCAAGAATTACACAGACAATAAATACAATGCATGGTACAAGCAAATAGGCTATCTGAACTATTACGACTTTAATACCATCAACAAACATGTCTATCAAATCTTCAAAGCCAGGCAATGGATCCCTTCCATTGATAATCCCGTGTACTGCATTTTCAATAACTCTGTAATTGTAACCTGTAACTAAGAATATCGGAAGCAACAATAAGCTGAAAAAACACATTACCCCCAATATCACTAAGGTTTTCCAGTCTTTAGCTGAATACTCCAGTGCGTCCTTGTATATATCTAAAATCATTTTTATCACCTAATAGTAATCATCATCGAAAATGAAAATATCTTCCATTACGAAATATTGTTCTCGATCACCTTTGAATAACATTTTATTAAAAACCTGGGTTATTTCGTATGCCAGAAATAAAGATGGATTATACCTCCCGTTTTCAAGTGCGTTAATGGTTTGCCGGGTAACTCCAACCTTATCCCCCAGTTCTTTTTGGCTCATTTTGAGCTCCTGTCTTAAATATTTAATCATGGTTCTCATAGTATTCCCACAAATTAATCATTTTTGCAAAAAGTATTTAAGTACTTGAAGTAATTATGTTAAAATCTAATTACTTATGTTAATGTTATATGACATAGTATATAAACTTTACTATTTTGAATTAATCTTATTAAATTTATTTAAAATTATTATAAAACTTAAATAATAATGTAATATCATATTACTTAATTTTAATTCTAAATAAAATAAATTAAATAGATATATATTATCCAATTATTAATCAAACAGATTATAATTGTTTTTTAATGGTAAAATTAAAAACGAAATATTTATATATTAGGTAAATCATCTTTAACATATGTAACATTTGATTAACACATTTGATGTTACAGATATAGTTCCAGGCAGAAAAAAATCATGCTAATGAACCCATAATATGCAACCCTTTTTTCCTCTAACATCTGCTTGGAACTGAAAAATATTACAAAAACTAATTTTTAAAAACAAAATAAGCAATGTTACTGTCAATTAAATCAAAAGCGGTTTTTTCATTTTAAATCTGACGGGTCGAAGTTAACATTAACGGCAAGGGTTTTGCAAAAAAAGATAATATTAAAACCTCCATATATATCAAAGACTTTTCAAAA
>NZ_CACXXB010000082.1 GCF_902771435.1 uncultured Methanobrevibacter sp.
TACCTAGGAGACTATAACTTCAACAGCGCAACAACAACCACCGCATTCACAGTCACCAATCAATCCAGTGAATTGAAAAACACTACTGTTAATGTAGAAGTTGAAACATTCGGAACTGACGTGATAATAACCGCTACTGTTGACAGCCTTGCAAGCGGCCTTGTCGAATTCAACATTGACGGCAAAGCAGTATACCTAGCTGTAAATAACGGAAAAGCAGCATACAATGTTATTTTGCCTACTGGAAACTATAATGTTACTGTAACTTATCTTGGCGATTCCAGATTCAATTCCAACTCAACTTCAAAAGAGTTCACAGTCATAGGCCCTACCAAGAAAAACACAACAATGTCTGCTGAAGTGAGTGTAAAAGATTTAAATGTTGTTGTCACTGTAACTCTTGACAATGATGCTGCTGGATTTGTAGAGTTTATAATGAATGAAGAAATAGTCTATTTACCTGTCCAAGACGGAAAAGTGGTTTTAAATACTACTTTCAAACCGGGAGAATATATTATTATTGCCAATTATCTTGGAGATGATGACTTTAACCAAAACAGTACCCTAGTTGAATTAACTGTCAATAAAGTTGAAACACAAGTCATAACCGCAAAGGTCAGTACTGTCTATGGAACCAGCGGAACCCTATCCCTTACCTTAACTGACGTCAACGGTAATCTGTTGATTGGTAAAAATGTGACTATTAATTTCAACAATAAAGTGTACACCAGAACAGTTAATTCCTACGGAAAAGCATCACTTACTATTGGAAAGACTTTAGTTCCTAAAACATACACAGCAACAATAACATTTGCAGGCGATGACATATATCTTACATCAAATAACACCGCAAAAGTGGTTGTATCCAAGGCAACTCCAAAGATAACCGCTAAAGCACAAACATACAAGGTAAGTGTCAAAACCAAAAAATATTCCGTAACTTTGAAAGGAAATGATAACAAAGCATTGGCAAATGTTAAGCTAAGCATAAAAGTTAACGGTAAAACATATTCTGCAAAAACCAACAGTAAAGGTACAGCAACCTTTAAAATTACCGGATTAACTAAAAAAGCTAAGTATATTGGACTAATTACCTACGCAGGCAACAAATACTACAAGAATTTAAGTAAAAAAGTTCAAATAACCGTTAAATAAGTGAATTGAATTTCACTTATTTTTTCTATTTTTTCAAATTCAAACATTTGAATCCATATCACATGGAGAAAAAATATGAATCTAAAAAACAATTTCAAATAAATGAATAGACAATTAATTAAAACAATAATTATGCACATAAGTATTAGTTTAATTATTCAAAAATATGATATAAATCATCATCAAACATCCTCAGTTTTTTGGTCAATCACCAGCACCAAGCGAAATGTCCTGATACCGCTACCATCCGACTCATGTTCAGAGTGGAAATTTTCTACGATTATCAAAAAAAGATTAATTTAAAATAAAGGATAGCTATCAAAGATATGGAGAAAATAACTTCAATAGCTATGTAGACAGTGAAAGAAACCTATATAATATTTCATATAAATTTCGTTTTTTTGTTAATTAATTCTATATCGATGGAGAAAATAATAACTAAAAATTGTTATGCCATCAATTAATAGTTATCGGCTAATGATGAATTTTATCAACATAGAAATAATTAATTCGAAAAATAATCAAATATTCTCTATTCGACTATCTTTCTAACATTAGTAACGCATTACCAATCTTAGAAAGACAATTAGAAGAGAAGAATAGTTATTATAAAAATAACTATTCCACTAATGGCTAGATATTAGCTATACTCGATGATTATAATTCTAATGGACCGAGTTTGGTTAAAGTATTATGAAACTCTTCCATTGTTTTTTGGAATTTTTCACCTTCAGATGCTGAAATCCATTCATGGCGGAATCTTTCTTTTTCAATTCCGAATTCCTCCAAAATGTCTTCAACTATTTTTGATCTTCTGGACCATTTGTAGTTACCAGCATCATAGTGGCAATCCCCAATATGACATCCTCCTACAAATACTCCGTCTGCACCATCCTGAAATGCTTTGAAAATCATTGAAGGGTTAATTCTTCCAGAACACATTACACGAATAATTCTGATGTTTGGTGAGTATTGCATACGTGCAGTTCCTGCTGTATCAGCACCACCATAACAACACCAGTTACATAATAAACCTACGATTTTTAAATCATCTGCCATCAAACCACCTCTTATAATTCTGTTTTTTCTGGACTGTATAATGGAGGTTTAATATCATCAGAAACTCCAGCTACATAACCAGTTCTATTAAAGTATTTTTTCTGCAATTTGTCAAAGATTAATGAAACAGGAATGTCCATCGGACATACGTCGTCACATTGTCCGCAATCCACACAACTGAAACTCATGTGTGACAATCTTACTCCCTGGAATGCAATTGGTGTTGGTGGAATGTTCTGTTCATCCTTGAAATATGGCTTGTTTAGTTCACAGTTTTCAAAGCACCAGCAGATTGGACAAACATCACGACATGCATAACAACTGATACAACGGCTCCATTCATCCATTTCGCTCACTGTAGGATAGGTTGCATCTTGAACCTTTTTGGCCATCTTAATCATGATGCCTTCAACTTTTTCCCTTCCGTCAATGGCTCCCTGAGCCGGATTTTTAGTTTCAAGAATTCCTGCTTTTTTAGCGCCATCTATTAATTCCTGACCTTTTTCATCGTTGATTTCAATGAATGTCCAGCCATCTTCTGCTCCCCAGTTTCCACAAGCAATGTTTGCTTTTCTTGGGATTTTAACATCACACCTTTGACAGTTGTTACGACGACCGTATCCTTCCTCTTCGAGGTCGTGGATTTTTACCGCTTCTTCGGAACCGTCTGCAAGTTCAATGATGAATTTACCTTTGTCAATCTCTTCGCTTACAACATCATCCGGGTCAGCCTCATAGAATATCCCTATTGATTTTATGTCGAGTTATCAGTTCTTCTACAGCTCTCATATCACATGGTTTGACGGTGATTGCTACTTTTTTGTCAAATAGATATTTTTGAACAAGGTCTCCAATCATTGTTGGAGCACAGTGATATGACCCTGCAGCACTTATTAAATCATCAGATTCTGTGATGAATGTTGGAGTTGCATCATATACGTCATCTTGAGGACTTAAGGCTAAAACGCCGTCAACTATTCCTTCATCAAGCAAATATTTTAGAATGCTTGTTACGGCTCCCCCGCATTCACCTGCCTTGTGAATATCATCATTTTGGGATTTTGCTAAAACATAACTCATATAAATCACTATCCATTTAATTTTTCGATTATCTCGATTTCACTTAAAGCATCTGATTCGACTGCAGCAGTGAAAGTTTGGGTTTCTCCCATTGCGTTTACAAATGATCCTTCTTTTTCAAGCCATGTTTTAGTAGGAATGACAATGTCTGAAATTTCAGTTGTCTTGTTTGAACATGGAGCGAAACTGATAATC
>NZ_CACXXB010000083.1 GCF_902771435.1 uncultured Methanobrevibacter sp.
TTCCAATCAGAAATTTACAGTTACATTAATGGACACTAACGGCAATCCTGTTGTTGGTGAGAGCATTAACATTGAACTCAATTCCAAAAAATATTCTCCGGTAACTGACAATAATGGAAAGGCAACAATTAAAGTATCAATTCCAAAAGAGGGAAGCTATGTTGCCAAAGTCGCATATCCTGGCGATGAAGCAGATTATGAGGGATGCAGTGCACAGGCAAACGTCAATGTCAAAAAGCAGTCAACAAAAATCATCGCATCTAACATGAACATGATTCCTAAAATGGCCGAATATTATTCAGTTACATTGAAGGATGGATCAGGCAATGCTGTTGCAAAACAGAAGGTAACTTTCACAGTCAACGGCAAAAAATACACCAAAAAGACAAATGCCAAAGGTGTGGCTAAAGTTCAGTTGAAATTTGCCAAAAATAAGAAAACATATAAGATAACTGTCAAATTTGCCGGAAACGACAAGTATAAGGCAGCTTCAAAAACAAATAAGATCATTGTTAAATATTCATCAAAAACCGCCAAATTGACAGCTCCTAGTGTAACAATTCCTCCAAAAACATCCAAAACATATACCGTCACATTAAAAGACGGAAACGGAAAAGGAATTGCTAAACAGAAAGTAACCGTTAAACTCAATGGCAAAACTTACACTAAAAAGACAAATTCCAAAGGAAAAGTCAGTGTTAAAGTTAAATTCTCCAGTTTAAAGACTTATAAGGTCAGTGCAAGTTATAAAGGAAGTAAAATATATAAAAAAGCTTCATCCACAGGTAAAATCAAAGTTGCAAAAACAGCAACCAAAATTACCTCTCCTGCAGTTTCTGTTCTTCCAAATGAAGCTAAAACCTACACTGTAACCTTAAAGACAAGCACTGGAAAGGCTTTGTCCAAACAGAAACTAACAATCAAATTCAATGGAAAAACCTATACCAAGACAACTGACAGCAAAGGTAGGGCAACATTGTCTGTAAATTTAGCCGACGAAAAAACATATCCTGTGGTTGTAAACTATAAGGGAACTGCAATTTACAAGGCATCCAAAGCCACCGGTAATATTAATGTTTCAAAATTGGATACTGCTATTGAAAGTTATGACAGGACATATTCATTTGACTCTCAAAAGGATTACAAAATTTCTCTAAAGGACGCTTCCGGAAATCCATTGGCCAATAAGACATTAACATATACAATTGATAATGCGGTTTATTCAAAAGCAACCGATGAGAATGGTCAAATCAAACTGGATTTAAATGCAGATAACTCATTTGAAATAACTATTAGGTTTGCCGGCGATGATAAATACAGGGAAAGTTCCAATACAAACAGGATTACAATTTTAAACCAGTCTGGTGTAATATTTGTTGATGGAAACCTGCCGAATTCCCAAATCCAGGATATTTTGAATTCAGCTCCTGATAACTCCAATGTTGAATTTTTAGGGGATTATTACTTTGATATTGCATTAACAGTTAACAAGCAATTGAATATCTATTCAAAAGAAAAAACCATTTTGAATGCAATTGAAAATAATCCGACATTAACAATCAAAGCAGATAATGTGAATATCACTAACTTTGCAATTTTTGGAAACTCCAGCGATGCGGTTGACATTAACGGTGCCAAAAATGTAATGTTGTCTAATAATTTTATTGTAAATCATCTGGATGAATCAAAAACCGAAGAGTATGTCAACGGAACCGTTAACATGCCAGGATACGGTGTAAGCATTTCAGATTCATCTGATGTGAAACTATTGAAAAATACGATTTCATTGTTTGAAAGCGGAATTTTTGCCGAACACTCAAAACAGTTGACCATTGACAATAACGTAATCAGGGAAAACAATTACGGTATAAAATATGGATTTGGAGTTGCAAATACAGAAATCATTAACAATGAAATTTTAGAGCAAACAGGTTTGTATATCATGACAGTGCCTGAAGGTCCTTCAGGATATGGAATATTCTTGAATAATTCCGCCGTTAATGTAACAATCAACCGCAATCATATTGCCTGGAATCATTTGGGTATTTCTCTAGATGCAAATTACTCAACAGGAATTGTCGTTACCCAAAATACAATAACCGATAATGTTCTGGAAGGAATGAGATTCAATGCTCCTTATGATCTTGCAGAAAATGCTGTGGAACCTATTGTAACTGATAATGCAATTTACAGAAATGCAAGAGGTCCTAGTATGATGATTTTAGGGGAAATGAGTGCAAATCCTGAAGGCATTTATGGTCCTGGTCAATGGAATGAGTCATTAAGGCTAAAATTGGATCCTAACTGGTACGGTACAAACAGTCTCGTAACATGGGATTATGACACAGGAGTTGTTGGCTATGGAACCATGTGTCCAAGAATCAGCACAACTGCCATCAAGTTCGACAATCTCACCTGCAATGCTCCTGGAAACTATAGTGTGGTATTCTATAAAAACGGAGAAGTTGCATCCAATCTTGCGCAATTTGAGTTGTATGCAACATTAAACAGGGCAACAGCAAAAGAAATTGAAGTCAAATTCAATGTTGTCAATGGTGTAGGTTCATTCATATTTGATGCAGGCAATTACAATGAGTCCAATAACGTCATTGAAATTTCTGTAGGGTCCTTGATTGATTCCACATACAGGACATTCAAGATCACTTCCACATATGACGTTCCGGACAGTGAAATTCCAACTTAATAAATATGTTTTTGCATATTTATTCTTTTTTTATTTTTTCATATACACTACAACAATTTTCAAAGCTATTTTCCTAACTCAAATTGTTAATGTTAATGTTATCTATG
>NZ_CACXXB010000084.1 GCF_902771435.1 uncultured Methanobrevibacter sp.
TGTTTTCATGATTGCCAAATCGTTTTCAATAGCTATTTGAATTATGCCTGGAAGCACTTCCTTTAATTGGTAACGTGAGAGAACATAACCATGTTCCACCAAGTATTGTTCCATTTCAACAATGTTCATGTCTTTAGTGTGGAAATGCCCTCCTTCTATTGTCTTCCATTCAATGCTGAATGTTCTTCCTGCTTCACTTATCGGATTGTCATGTATTGTAATCTTTAGTGGATAGCAAAGCAATACCCTTGTATAATCGGCCACTTCATTTCCTTTTTTCCATTCTATAGTCTGTGTAGTGACTTCATTCTTTCTGTAGTCCATAACGATATATTTGTTGGAGCCAGTTTGGAGTTTGTAAATCTTATTGGTATCATATGGTATGATTGCCCTATTCAATTCACGCCCTACCAATATACTGGTCTTTTTGTCATAGTTATCTGATATGAATCTCTCAATGCCTTTTATCCCACTATTTGGATTTTCTTCACCCAAATAAATGTCCTCGAAGAGTTTGATGATTTCATCCAATGTTTTCTCATGAGAAGGAAGGTGGTTGTATAATTCTCTAAGAATCTTTTCAACCACGCCGGGGTCTGTACCCTGCAAATAGAAAGCACTGATAATGTTTTTAAAGTATGTAAACTCATAATCCGGTTTATAAACATTACCAATAGCTTTTTTGATTTGTATAGCTGAACTTCCTTCACTCATTTTAATTACCTTATACCTGAACGTCCCTCACAATGAAACTGTAGAATGTGTAGGTTCCGGATCTTTCCTTTACTTGGATTGTCATCTCAGATAATCTGTTTACGAACTCACGGTATTCGGAAAGATCAACATTTCTGAGAATATTGGATTTACCAACTGAACCTGCATTTTCCAATTCAAGAATGCTGGTTAAGAAATCAAATAACACGCTTCCTTTTCTGACGTTTTTGTGAATGTCTCCATCATTTTTAAGATTGACATTGATTTCAACATATAATTGGTCAGCATCCTGGAAGATGTATAATTTGAATCTGTTAACGGTTTTTTCTTCACCGTCATCATCGAAAGTGAATGATGAAACTGAAGCCATTTCAGGCCTGCCGGTGATTAATGTTCCATCTTCAAAATCTTTCAATTCTGCTTTTTCATATCCGTCTGGAATTTCTACAATTTCTTCGTAATCTAGTTCTGTACCTGTAAATATTGTTTGTTTAGTATTTTCAAAACTCATTTTATTTGTCTCCTAAAAAATATTAAAGAGGATTAGCTATTGTCCTCTTTTAGAAATTTTGACTGGTTTGGCGCTATCACTTTTTCAGCTGTCATTTCCTCAGCGCTGACTTCTCCGGCTCCTATCAGTTCTGCAATAGCTCTGTTGGTTGCACGTGTTTTTGCAGTGGACATGATAGTGTGGTCTGAGACTTTGTCTTTTCCTTTTTCAGAACGGGAGCATAATGCGTCTGATTCAACGCTACGGCCATTAGGCAGTGTTGCCCTTACGCAGTAGTAGGCTTCACGCACTCTTCCCATTTTGGTTCTTTCCAATGATCGGTCAACTATGGTAGTGTCAACGTTGAATGCTCTTGAGAGCTTTTGCCATGCTGATTTCTTTTTGAAGTGTCTTTTCACTTTAACATAGTTTCCGTCTTCATCTTTTTCCTTAACAATTATTTCTTGATAGTCTGTTTCGTTTAATAATCCTTTACATAGTTTTTGATAAGCGTCCCACTGTTCAATAGCTACATCGACATCCGGAACGTTGTCTGCAGCTATTAATCCTGTTTCTTCAGGAACTTGTGGGTTTTCTATAAGTTCTGCCTTTACCATTTTATCACCTTCATGTTGATTGGAGGAATTCATTTTAGATTCCTCCGGTGCTGGTTGCTATACCAATCCAGCCAATTATTACAGCAAATATTATGCTCCCAATAAAGATTACTTTGGGATTCAAGTTCATCGGTTCCTCTTTAGGATATAATCTTGCCGGTTTGGTCATTGAAATAACCCCCTTTTGATGCGGATATCAATAATCCAATTCAGGTTGATTATTGTATGCCTTCCGCTTTTTCTGCGTATGAGCACTGTTTTATCGTCGAGGAATTTGAGTTCATCGGATTTGGTCAGTGAATAATAACAGTCTTCATCAATGGATGCAAATTCAATGAATAATCCGTCAGTAAGATTTTCCTGCATCTCAAGAAGTGTTTGTTCCATATTTGCCCTCCGGTTTGTTTTTCCTGAATCCGACAATGAATGCTTCTCCTCTTATGAATTTGATTAAGCCAATATCACCTTCAGTTGCATAGTGAATCAGTCCTAACAGCTTGGAGTGTATTAGTGTTTGGTATGCTTTTTCGCCACCATCCACCAATACGATACCGTCATCGTCAATGTAGAGGATTTCCTGTTCCATATCACCTTTGGCAACTTTGATCTCGCCATTGTGGGTGAGGATGCCATGGTAGTTGTCTTCGAACTGGTTAGGTAATGCGTATTGGTCTGCATCATGTTTTTCAAACGGTGAATAGCTGCTCATGTCTATTCACCTATTTGATCAATTTTATCAAACATTTCCCACATTTTGTCCCATAGCTCTTTGGGGACTGTAACGTATTGTACGCCATCAATTTCTTGTTCAAACATATTTTTTGACCTCTCTTGTGTTTTAAATATTTTTTATTCGTGTTTAGTCCAGTTTCATTATCTTGATTCTGTATGAATCGAAGAATTCCTTTTCATTGCGGATGTTTTCAGTTTCCTGAATTTCAGCA
>NZ_CACXXB010000085.1 GCF_902771435.1 uncultured Methanobrevibacter sp.
CAGCTGGCAGACCTTTCAGTGCGCCTTCCGGGCGCAAGCGGGGAATAGTCCCTTATAGGGACTGAGCAGGCCACCGGCTAAGCCGGTGGTCCTGACTCACGAGGTCTTCATAGCAACGAAGGAGCTTTTTTAGGCCCATACGATCCGTGTAGCAGTAATTTATATCATGAATATCTATTCAATTGCGGTTCTGATCCGGCAATAGCCAGCTGCTTGAGCCTCAGTTTTACGTGTTTGATCGACGAACAAAAACGTGATTATTACAGAAATTAGATATGATATGGTTGGAAATGACAGGTATGAGCATATACAATATTCTTGCCATTTTCTTTTGCAAATAACGTGCATGTTTTCAAAAAATATGCACGTTATTTATTGACTCGTGTTAAAGTGGTGATATAATGGTTCCAATTAAAAAACATGTAAGAAAGGGGGATAATTCAATGCTAGAGTTTATTGAAGAACGGAAAAATGATTTTGATGTTGGTTATTTTATAAATGAATTAGCAGTCGCTTCTAAAAATCTTGGTATCCTTGAAGCTAAGATTGATTCCTATCAATTTAACAGCATTCTTATCCCGATGCTTCAGAAGAAAGAAGCAGTTTCTTCCATGTATATCGAAGGAACACAAACTACCATTACAGACGTACTAAAAAGTGAAATTAATCCTCAATCCAAAGATGAAAAAATACGTATTGAGGTGGAGAACCATGTAAAAACGTTGATTTACGGGGCAGAATACCTGCGCACTGGGAAATTTACGCATTCATTTATAAAAAAAATCCATGAGTACATGATGAAAGGCATTATTACACCTGGCCTTGAAAAAACTCTGGGGAAATATAAGCAAAAGGACAATCAGATCAAAAACACTATCGGAGTAGTAGTTTATACTCCACCATCAGCATCGGAAACGAAAAAATACATGGATGAACTCCTTTCCTTTATGAACAATGAAACAGACGGACTGAATTCCTTGATTAAGGCGGCAATGATTCATTCACAATTTGAATCAATTCATCCATTTTCAGATGGGAATGGTCGTATAGGTCGCGTTCTGATAAGCCTTTACTTATTTAAGGCGAAAGTAATCAATTTTCCATTCTTTTACATTAGTGAAGCAATCAATATGGATAAGTCTGTTTACTACCGAATGCTAACAGACTCTCGAACAAGCTCCCTAAATGAATGGATTAAGTATTTTCTGCATAAAGTGTCTGTTCAAACAATGAAACATATTGGGTATATCGATGCATTAAATGCATTATATGTGAAGACAAAAAACATAGTTAAGGAATGTGTTAACAGCCCCAAATTCGATGAGATTATCGAATGCCTTTTTACGCATCCGGTAATAAATGCAGTTATTTTAGAGGATCAACTGTCAGTTTCTCATGGACAAGCAGTTCGATACCTAAATGCTTTGGAAAGAAAAGGTGTGTTGCTTGGTGATGATCGAAAACGTGGAAAAACATATTATTTTCAGGAATTGATAGATCTTGCCAGAGGAACATGAGGGCATGTCACGTTAGAAAAGGAGGTGGTGTTTATTGAATGCAAAAAACAAAACGCACTGAGAAGCTGTTGGCGCAGCGACTCAATGCGTTCATATCCTCAGATATGCTATTGCATAGCTAAGATTTGGTGAACTATAAAATAGCATATCTGATCCGTATCGTCAATTTGCACAATGCACAAAAATGCTGAGGCAATGTGTAACAACAATTTGGCTGAATAAGTCAGCCAGAAAGGTCAGATATGTCAAAAAATCGAATATTAATTGATGATGGGTTCAACTCAGAGTTTGTTGAAACCGCTATTTTTGATGGAATACTGGAGATGCCGTGTCTTGAAAAACCGCGGAACATCATTATTCCCGAAGCAATCATTCCCTTTTCTAAGAGAAACCAAAGTGCGAACCACCAAGCGTTTTTAGCTTTTTATGAATATGATGTCTGCTTTTCTGATATTCTGCGAAACCCAGAGAAGTATGCATCTGAAATTCAAACATTTGCCGGAATGGTTACATTGGATTGCTCTTTGTATATAGACTCGCCACTTCTTGTACAGATGGCAAATGTATATAGAAGCCGTGCAATCGGTCATTATTATCAAAATCTCGGCAATTATGTGATTCCAAATGTCAGGTGGGGAGATGAGCGCAGTTATACAACTTGCGTTCTACCTGAGAAGTTTGCTTTTCTCGGATTACCTAAGCACAGTATCTATAGTATAGGTACTTACGGAGCATGCCAGAGTAAGGAAGAACGATTTCACTTACGTGAAGGCCTGATTTCCATGCTGGATGAGCTTCAGCCGGAAGTGGTTCTTGTATACGGTGCTATGCCAAAGAGCGTTTTTCAGGGGTTATATGATCGTACGCGATTCGTAAATTATCCAGACTGGACTTCCTCTAGGAAAAGGAGGGCGAGCTGATGGGTACTGGAAAAAGCGGACGATACTTAAACACAAGAGGTAGTGGTCGTAGTGTCAGTGACTACGCGCTTGTTCATTCGAATGAAGGGACTTTCACATATTCTCCTAATTAACAAGAAATGTTTTTCGTGCCCGGCATAGAAAAAGGCTCGTCTATCACGAGCCAGCATGAAAAATATTTCGTTTGGACCAAGTCGCCGTCC
>NZ_CACXXB010000086.1 GCF_902771435.1 uncultured Methanobrevibacter sp.
ATTTTAAAAATTGCCTTACCTTTGGAATTGGTTTTAGCTTTATATGTTTTGCCTTTAACTTTCAATGTTAATTTGACATTTTTAATGGCTTTTCCTTTGCTGTTTTTTAGGATTGCAGCTAATTTCTTTGTTTTGATTGATTTTTTGAATGCTTTTGATTTGGCAGAAAGTTTTGTCTTTTCTCTAGTGATTGTTATTTTAACGGTTTTTTTGGTTAGTTTGTAATCGGAATCACTGAATTTTATTATCAAATTCCTTTTGCCGTATTTTGCAGCTTTCAGGACTTTTGGTGTTAATGTAAATGTTGCAATGCCCTTGCTTTTGGTGGTGGCTGATCCGATGTATTTTCCATTCAATGTAAATGTTACTTTTTTTCCAGCAAGGGGGGTTCCGCTTATATCCTTGAGTGTAATGCTGTATTTTCCACCATAATTGATGATGTATGATGCACTTTTAGATATTATTTGTGCATTTTTCATTAAATCAATGCTTTTCATGCTTGAATTATAGTTATATGGGCTTGTAAATATTAATGATAATGTTTTGTTTTGAAGAGTAATCCTTGTCATTTTATCAATATCGAATCCGAAATATTTTAAAAATGATTTCATCATGTTGAATGAGATTTCAGGACTTCCATATTCAATGGTCTTATGGTTGCATAAAACTTCATATGTATTTGCTGGGATTCCATTTAGATTGCATGTGTCTTCAATCGCTCCGGCGTATGGTATTCCTGCGGTTTCATATATTTTGATGTCGTATCCTGTTTCATTTGAAACAGCCATTGCAATATCGTAACTTTCTAAGGTTGGAATATATGTGCACATTATGCATGTTATTCCAACATCGCTGTCGCTATGCCTTGTACAGTGAAAATCTCCAAGTCCTGATGCATTTATTGAGATTGCAAAGTTTACTAAATTGTTTGATACTGTTCCATTGATGTTTGACACTGTGTTCAGATTTGTATAATTGACCATACGTTCATTAATGGCAGTGGATTCTGGAAAAATGAATGGAAATACATATATTGTCCCGTTTATTTCATCGCCGAAGGTGGCAAGCAAATTTATCAGTTTCAATCCAGCTACTTGTGATGCAAGCTCGCATCCGTGGGTTCCAACATTAACAACAATAGTTTTACCGTTTCCGTTTCCAAATTTGATGTATGGACTTCCCTGATTGCATAAGTCAATCAGATTGTCTGTTAGTTCGGTGTGTTCAATCCCGTTCATTAGGGGAATGTTTGCTCTGATGTCTGCTTTTGATCCCCAATCCATCACGCCAATTTCATAGTTGACTTCATTTTGTGTCTGATTTGTAATGTAAAATTTAAATTTGCCGTTTGTATCTACGGGGATTTTGTATTGGTTATTTAACGTTAGTGTTCCTCCAATGACATTTGCTCCTGTATTGTCTTTAACGCTTCCGTTGATTAGGATGTCATTTCCGACGGTAGTGATTTGTGATGTTATTTCTGTATTTTTTGCACCCGTAAATGTGAATGTTTTGGAAAAATTTGAAGGATTGAAGTGTTTTTTGTTGTTTGTGAAAAAGGCGGTAAAGTTAACTGGCTGACCAATAAGATTTCTTGTCGTATTCCAGATATATAAAAAGTTTCCGTTTGCATCTACTTTGCACATTCCCATATTTTCACCATCGATATATATGGTCAGGTTTCCTTCGGTCACCTCTTCAAAGTCTTGAAACTCTTCGTATTCCCTATAGTCTGAAACGACATTTCCTGTAAAATACACACAATTGTCATATTTTGTTGCAACAATGTTGTGGCAGGTTGTATTTGCAACAGGAACATATAAAGTCAAGGTTGTTGTTGCATTATTGTATTTGCCTGTTCCGGTATATTTGCATGTAATATTAAAAGTCCCGGTTTCTTTACAAAAAATATATCTGCCTCCAATACCATTTTCGAGATGTATGGTATGGTCTTCACCAAACACGTCGATTAATGTCACGGTTCCTTCAGTTACACTTTCATTGTTTTCATCATATGCATAAACCAGTATTGGTGTTTCATTATTTCCGTATATTCCTGTAAATTTGTCAGGTTTTATATAAACATCAAGTTTTTCGTTGTCACTAGCTGGGGATTCTCCAGATGTAATGATGGTATTTTGAGTATTATTCTCATCTGCAGCAGATAGCGGTGTAATGAGTAGAAATATGCTTATTATTCCTATCAGAATCAAATATTTTTTAATGATATCACCTAATCTTTATTTGTTAAACGGTTCTCGTTTGTCTATGCCTCTTATAAAAATTTCTTCCAGTTTTTCTTCGCTTTCTCCATTTCTTATATGTGAAATCAACTCAACAAGATTATCGTTTCTAAGCAAACACGGTTTGATTTTACCGTCAGGTGTGATTCTTAATCTGGAGCAATTTGCACAAAATTTGGTGTTATCGACAGGTCTTACTATTTCGATTTCTCCATCGTTAATGTAATATTTTTTACGGCCCTGCATAAATTTACGTTCTCTTACATCATCAGCCATATCTGCCAGCCTATTTTCAATACTGTCTAATGGATAGTGGTATTCAGCATTGAATTTGTCCTCATCACAGTTCTCGCTTTCAATAAGTTCAATCAGTTGAAGCAC
>NZ_CACXXB010000087.1 GCF_902771435.1 uncultured Methanobrevibacter sp.
TGACAAATAAAAATTATGGATTAGCAACATTAGGTGTACGTGCAGGACAAACTCCAGACCCCGTAACTGGGGCACAAGCAGTTCCAATTTTCCAAACTACTTCATATGTATTTAAAGACTCAGATGAGGCTGCAAGAAGATTCGCCCTTCAAGAATTTGGACAAATTTATTCCAGATTAACAAACCCTACCAGTGATGTATTTGAAGCAAGAATTGCTGCTATCGAAGGCGGTAATTCAGGTATTTCAACATCAAGTGGTCTTGCAGCAATTTCATATGCAATATTGAATGTAACCGAACCTGGAGACAACATTGTATCTGCAGACAACCTTTACGGTGGAACATACCAATTATTTAATTATACTTTTAAAGACTTGGCAAGGGAAGTTAAATTTGTTAATTCACAAGACTTACAGGCTTTTGAAGATGCAATTGATGAAAAAACCAAAGCAATTTATGTTGAATCAATTGGAAACCCAAAATTGGATGTGCCTGACTTTGAAGCATTGGCAGAAATTGCACATTCACATGACATCCCGTTAATTGTAGATAATACTGTTGGTGTAGGACTTGTCAGACCATTGGAACATGGTGCTGATGTCATTGCTGCATCTGCAACCAAATATGTCGGAGGTCATGGTACTGCTGTTGGAGGTTATATCGTTGATTCTGGTAAATTCAATTGGGGAAATGGTAAATTTAACAATTTCACAAAACCTGATCCAAGTTACCATGGTATTGTATTTTGGGATTCATTCGGAGATGTTCCTGAACTTGGAAACCTTGCATTTACTGTAAGAATAAGAGCAAGACTCTTAAGGGATCTCGGAGCAACTCAAGCACCGGTACACAGCTTCATATTCTTGCAAGGACTTGAAAGTTTAGATGTTAGAGTAAAAAGACACTCTGAAAATGCATTAAAAGTAGCTAAATTTTTAGAATCACATCCTAAAGTCAAATGGGTAAATTATCCTGGTCTTGAATCACACCCAACATATGAAATCAACAAAAAATACTTGAAAGACAATTTTGCAGGTATTTTAGGTTTTGGTGTTGAAGGTGGAGAAGAAGCCGGAAGAAAAGTAATTGAAAAATTGGAATTATTCTCAATTCTTGCAAACATTGGGGATGCAAAAAGTTTAGCAATTCACCCTGCAAGTACTACCCATCAACAATTGACTCCTGAAGAACAAGAAGCAACAGGTGTAACACCAGACTTTATCAGACTTTCCATCGGTTTGGAAGATGTTGATGATTTAATTGCAGATTTAAGTCAAGCGTTAGATAGTATCTAGTTACTATCTAATCACTTAAAACATATATACTTAAAAATTTTTATTTATTAAAAAAAGACAATTGGGAGATAATGAAATGTATTTAGATAACTCAGCAACTACTCAAGTTAGTGAGGAAGTATTTGAAGAAATGAAACCATTTTTCACAGAAGAGTTTGGAAACCCTTCAACTCTTTATGGAATTGGTCGTGAATCAAAAAAGGCATTAAATTTGGCTCGTCAAAGAGTGGCTGATGCTATTAATGCAAAACCTGAAGAAATAATTTTTACAAGCGGAGGATCAGAATCTGATAATCTCGCTATTAAGGGAATAGCTTTTAAATTATCTAAAAAAGGTAAACATATTATCACTACCAATATCGAGCATCCTGCCGTAAAAAATACTTTAGGATTTTTAGAATCCCTCGACTTTAAAGTAACCTATTTGCCTGTGAATGGGGAAGGTATCATCAGTGTTGAAGATTTAAAAGAAGCAATAACTGATGAAACAATTTTGATAACAATTATGCATGCAAATAATGAATTGGGTACCATTCAACCAATCGAAGAGATTGGTAAAATCGCTCGTGAAAAAGGCATTAAATTCCACACTGATGCCGTACAAAGTTTCGGTAAAATTGAAGTTGATGTTGAAAAATTAAATGTAGATTTACTTTCTTTATCTTCTCATAAAATTAATGGTCCAAAAGGTGTAGGAGCTTTATATATTAAAAAAGGAACTCGTGTTGTCCCACTTATACATGGTGGAGGTCAGGAAAAAGGAATTAGGTCTGGAACCGAAAATGTTCCTGGAATTGTTGGATTTGGTAAAGCATGTCAATTGGCAGCAGATAACCTCGATGCACATTACGAAAAGTTATCCTCAATTCGTGATGAACTGATTGAAAAGGTACTAACAACCATTCCTGAAGCTTATTTAAATGGATCTAAAGAAATTAGATTACCTAATTTGGTTAATTTTAGATTTAAAGCTATTGAAGGTGAGTCTTTAATTCTTTTATTGGATGCTAAAGGTTATCAGGCATCTACTGGATCTGCATGTTCATCTAATACTTTGGAAGCATCTCCAGTATTGACTGCATTAGGCCTTGACCCTGTTGATGTTCATGGGTCATTGAGAATATCTTTAGCGCCTGAAAGCGATGCTTTTGATGTTGATGAATTTGTTGATGTAATTGTAGAAGCTGTTAAAAGATTAAGACAAATGTCACCGTTATGGAATCAGGAACTTGATTACGATAATATAATGTGTAAAAAACATGAAGATAACTGTAGGAAGTGTTAATTATGGATTATTCAGAAAAAGTTATGG
>NZ_CACXXB010000088.1 GCF_902771435.1 uncultured Methanobrevibacter sp.
ATAACATTTTTGTTTATGGTAAATTGTGCAATTCCTTTTTTACTGGTTTTTGCTTTGAGTGTTTTACCATTGACTTTCAATATTATTTTTTTACCTTTTAGTGGAGTTTTACCGTTTTTAAGGGTCGCTTTAACTTTGAGCTTTTTAGCAGATTTTTTAACTGTGTATTTGCTGGTTTTAAGGTTTTGTTTTACTTTAACAGTTTTTGAAATTGTCTGGCCTTTGTAAGTTGCTTTTAACGTATATTTGCCAGGTTTTACTGTATTTGGTATTTTTAAGGTAATGTAACCATTTTTATCTGTTCTAACCTTGTAGGTTTTTTTGTTGAGTTTGATGGTTACAGCTTGATTTTTGCCTACAAACTTGCCATTGTCCCCAACAATCCTAGCCTTGAATTTGGATCCGTCATAGTAATACATTGCAATGTTTTTGGCACCGCTGAACCTGGATTTGACTGCAATTTCAGATGATTTATTTTCATCATTAGACGGATTTCTAACTACAATTGTTTGCTGTTTGGTCAATTTTGTAAATGGAATAGTAATGTAACCTGAATTGTCTGTTACATATTTGCTAACCTTATTATTGATAGAAACTTCAACTTTGGTGTTGTTTAAAGGCTTTCCGGCAGATGTCAGCATTTGTATTTTATAGTTGTAGTTGCTGTTGTATCCTCTTGTAACATTGGATGAAATAATTGTACTGTTTATTTTAATGTAATTTACAATTGAAATGTTATTGTAGGTTGTTGTAATATTATATTCTCCGGCATTACGGTCTATTGGAAGTTTGGCAAATCCATTTTCATCTGCAATTATAGTGTAGTTTTTCCCATCGAATTCAAAAGTGACTGTTTCGCCTGCGCCCACTTTTGCAACAAATTGAGTGTCATTGCCATAATATTTCACCAGACTATTTGTGATATTAATGTCAGTGACAGTATATGCCTTTAAAATAGCAACTTGACCATCGTATACCAAATCTGTCCAGGTTTGACCGTGATCGGTACTTCCAAAGGATTTGCCTGTCTGCGGATGAACCCTATGGTCAAAAGAAACAAACACTTTATTATTGTCTATGTATACTGTAAAGTTATCTCCTTTTTTTATTTGGACATATTTGTCTAGTTTTATTGTCGCATATCCGCTGAATTCACTTATTCTGGTTTGTTTGTAAACTTCAACATCGTTCACATCTATTTTTAATTGATAAATTGTGCCTGCTTTGTTGAAGTAAGTTCCAACAGCGGCAATTAATTCGTCCTTTACAGCAGTAAATATATTCGCATAGCAATCCATATCTTTGGAAGACAATGATCCCCCAATACCATTTTGATAAATCATGTTGTAGGTGTCATTGGTGATGATGTATCCTGTAGGATATCCGTAACATGCAATTGAAGTGTCATAATATGAAACATAGAAATATCCCTCATCGGCCCAATCGTCTCCCCAGCTGTTTTTGACAATCCATGCACCGTTTCCAGGAGGGTTTTTAAGGAAATTCTCTTTAGGATAGGTATCGTTCCATCCGACTATGCAAACTGTATGGTCTGCTTTTTCATTTCCATAATAATATTGTGTGCCGAGCAGTGGTTCAAAGTAACTATTATTGAAATTTGCTTTATGGGAAACCGCTAAAGCGCCATATTTGATTAAAGCAGTTTTAATTAGGTCATTATCTGTACTGTTTTTTCTTGGAGGGAGAACTACCACATTATGAATATGGAAATCATTTGCTGTTGTAAATAATGAGGATATTTTTCCCAGTTCATCATAACTGTCATAGACACTAGGGAAAATTCCAAGTCCGTCAATCACATAAGCTACTGCCGCATATGGGGTTGCACCTTCTGTTGAATCCAGTTCTCCGTATTTTGAATATTGAAGCATTGTATTTTGAAGATTGTTTTCTGAGAGCAGATATGTGTTGTTTGCATATCTAAGCAATGCTGATTCCATTGCAGCAACATTTCCGAATACCCAACATGAACCCATGAATCCCTGATTTTTAACCGGAGAAACCCAACTCAGATTTCTCAAATCAAATTCGGAAGGCAATGTGGTATAAGGTATTGTATTGTTAAGCAATTTGAATGTTTTATTAGAAAGTTCTATATTAAATGCATAATCCGTATTGTTAAATGACAGAATGTCTTTGTTGAATTTGTTTTCGCCTTGTAGTGTTATGCTTCCAAATACTGTGCATATGCTTGTAACTTCCAATAGATTATTGAAGTAGTTATTGCTTAAAGTCAGATTTGTATCATATGCATAGATGGTAGAAACCTCAAGACCCGAATTGTTTTCAAAAACGTTTTCTTTGAGAATGACATTTCCCCTATCAAAGTATGTGGCTCCACCACAGGACATTTCATCGATTAAGCTGTTGAGTTTAAAGTTTGATTTGGAAATATTCACATTGGCAAAACTGGTGTAGATAGCTCCCCCATCATATTTTGCCTGATTTGATGTGAAATTTGAATTTTCAATAATTAAATCTCCGCCTAACTGAAGAAAGGCCCCGCCAAATTCAGAATAACAATTGTTGAA
>NZ_CACXXB010000089.1 GCF_902771435.1 uncultured Methanobrevibacter sp.
CTACGGTGGCTTAAATTTTACTGAAAATTATTATCAATTAAATATCGAGGTAAACAGAAGAAAAGGAACACTGGAAAATTTAAAATCATTATTAACTCAATTCAGCCCAATATATGAAGAGCAGCTAATCGAGTCTGTAGGTGGGTCTGACGTATACAAATGTAAAATAACATTGGATGATTTTTCCCGTCTGCAACCATGTATCATGGAAATAGACGAACTGGAAAACGTAAGGGTAATCAACGGTTCACATTCCTTTGAAATGATAAAGGATGTGGGAAAAGTAAAAGACATTGCTGAGCGTTTTGACGTTCAAAGCAGAATGGGAACCCATGGAATTGGCCACACACGTTTTGCAACAGAAAGTGGCGTTGACCGCTATCATGCACACCCATATCAAAGCTACATCATACCGGACATTACTGTTGTGCACAATGGTCAAATCACCAACTACTGGAAAATAAGAGATCCTTTAGAAAGAAAAGGACATACTTTTGAATCATTCAACGACACCGAGTGCATTGTCCATTACATGGCAGACAAGCTTAATCAGGGATATAAGTTGGAAGAGGCTTTAGACCAGGCAGTGATTGATTTGGACGGTCCATTTTCAATATTGGTGGGAACACCTAACGGTATTGGAATTGCAAAGGATAAATTAGGTCTCAGACCAGGGGTAATGGCTGAAACCGATGAAATTTTTGCCATAGCTTCAGAAGAAATGGCATTGCATGATGTCATAGATTCCGACCAGATTGAACAAATCGCTCCTGGCGAAACCAGGTCCTACACCATTTAACGAGGGGTTTTTCTATGAAAGAATATGTTATTGATGCAAAGGATATGGATGAAAAGGAATTGAATCGTACTATAAAGCAGCAGGCTGCATTTCATGAAAAGCTCATTATTGACAATCCCGAATCAAGACACAACATCTGTGCAGGTTTGAGCGAAGATGTATCCATTGAAATCAATGGTTCTGCAGGATATTTCGTTGGAACAATGGTCAACGGACCAAAGATACACATCACCGGAAATGCAGGATGGTTTGCCGGAGACAACATGACAAAAGGCGAACTCATCATTGAAGGTACTGCCGGAGACGGTGCAGGACAGGGAATCTATGGTGGAACAGTAATAGTAAAGGGAAGCACAGGTTCAAGAACCGGTGAAATCATGAAAGGCGGAACCGTTATAATCGGCGGAAACAGCGGATATATGACCGGACTTTTAATGATGGGTGGCAAACTCATAATACTTGGTGATGTAACCGACGATGTCGGTGAATCAATTATGAGAGGAACCATATACGTTCTTGGAAATGTTAAAAGCTTAGGAAAAAATGCGGTTATGGAAAAAACCACTCTTAAAGATCAAAAAGAGCTGAAAGAAATTTTGGAAGAATATGGTTTTGAACTGACTGACATTGATTATACAAACTTTAAAAAAATTGTTAATATGCAATAGGAGCTAAAAAAATGAGCAAACGTAAGATAGCTATGGTTGGAACACCATGTGAAATTATGGCAGCATCTAAACTGCAATATTATACCGACAGCCCTATTGATGTTAAACTGGGCTTATTCTGTATGGAAAATTTTTCATACAAGTACTTCGTAAATCTCTTGAGCGAATACGACTTGAAAATGGAAGATGTTGAAAAATTCCAGATTGAAAAGGGATTCGTATTCCTGTTACTTAAAACTAAGGAAACCTTAAAGATACCTCTCTCCGTAGCCAAAAGGATAATCAGAAAAAACTGCAACATCTGTGTTGAACTGACATCAGAGACCTCCGACATTTCAATAGGGTCCATAGGCTCTGAAGATGGCTGGTCAACATTGATAATCAGAACCAAAAAAGGCGAAGAGATAGTTGACGGAGCAATAAAACAGGAATTCATCAAGGCAAGGGATCTTACAGAATCACAATTCAAATTTCTCAATAAACTTGCAGAAGGTAAAATAGCCAAAAATCTGGAAAACATTGAAAGAAGAGAATTTCTGGCTCGTCCCGTTTTGTATCAAAGGGAAAAATCAGACACTTCAATCAATAAGGAAAATACCGAATCCAACTTCATGGACTTGAAATATAATGTCATTGACGTAGGGGCATGTGTTCTGTGCGGAGCATGCGAATATGCCTGTCCGGAGGATTTGATAACAATTGATGATACAAAACCTCGAAAAAGAGGAGAATGTCCAGAGGATTGCCATGCATGCTTCAGGGTCTGTCCAAGAACATTCATACATGAAGACTTGAGAAACGACAACTCAAAACCGATTGGCGATTTTATAAAGGTATTGTCAGTCAAATCAATCAAGCACACTCAGGGCCAGGACGGTTCCATTGTTACAACTCTCTTGGATTACTTGTTGTCTAATAAAATCGTGACTGATGCTCTGATTGTTGCCATTGAAAGATTTGAAAGAGGGGGTAAATTAAATGTCATTCACTGTAGAGCGTAAGATAGAAATATGCAAGCAGAATAATGATAGGCCGGGCTGTTGCTGGTATCTGTGTGATAACCCTAAACAGTCTGCATGTAAAAACTGTTACAGCTGTTATTCAAATTGTCCTCATGATGTATA
>NZ_CACXXB010000090.1 GCF_902771435.1 uncultured Methanobrevibacter sp.
CATTGGTTGCAAGTGATAGGACATTAACATATGCTGAACTTAACGAGGATGCAAATAGAGTGGCCAATTCTTTAATTGGCTTGGGTGTTAAACCTAGAAGCAATGTTCTTATAATGCTTGGAAGGGATAGTAATCTTATTTCTGCTATTTTGGGTGTTTTAAAGGCTGGTTGCGCTTTTGTTCCTATTGATCCCGAATATCCTCAGGATAGGATTGACTACATTTATGAAAACTGTCATGCTGATTATATAATTACTGATAATATCGGTGATGCTACATTGGATATTAATGATTTGCTTAAATGTGAAAATGTTGATAATCCTGATGTTATTATTGATTCCAGTGATATTGCATATATGATTTATACTTCCGGTTCTACAGGTAAGCCGAAGGGTATTATGATTAGTCATATGAATATTACAAATCTTTTCTCAAAGCAGGAAGGCAATCTTTTAAATGATTTGTATTCTCGAATGGATAGGGTTATTGCGTTGAGTACTGTTTCATTTGATGCATTTTTGCTTGACTTTATGAGTTTGACATTTGGTTTAACTATCATTTTGGCTAATGACAGTGAGGTTAAAAATATTGATGAATTGGCCCAATTGATGCATAGGGAAAATCCTGATGCGATTGCAATTACAACTCCTTCAAGAGCCATGCAATATCTAGAAAATAAAAATTTCAAAAATGAATTCGCTTCTATCAAACATATTGGTGTTGGTGGGGAAATGCTTCCTAAAGAACTGGTAAGGAGCATTTTAGAAAATTATGATGCTGAAATTTATAATATGTATGGACCAACAGAAATCACAATAACTTCCAACACAACTAGAATTACCAATACAGATAATATAAATGTTGGAAAAGCTTTATACAACTACATTACTGAAATAAGGGATATTGATGGTAAGGTATTGCCTAAAGGTGTAATGGGTGAGCTTTACATAGGAGGTTATGGAGTAGCTGGCGGATACTATGGCATGGAGGATAAAACCAATGAAGTCTTCTGTGAAATTAATGGTATTCCGTACTACAAAAGTGGAGATTTAGCAGTTGAGTTGCCTGATGGTGAAATTGTTATTAAAGGAAGATTGGATGATCAAATCAAACTTAGGGGATTGAGGATTGAGATTGGTGAAATAGAATCTAACATAAGTAAATATCTTGGAATAAAACAGAGCATTGTCGTTGTCAAAGAAATCAACAACAATGAGCATTTATGCGCCTATTTCACAGCAGATGGTGAAATTGATTCTGCAGAATTGAAGGATTTCTTGAAAGATAAATTGACAAAATATATGGTTCCTACTGTGTTCATGCAAATTGATGAGATGCCGTATACTCCGAATGGTAAGATTGATTTCAAGCAATTGCCTGAGCCTGTTTTGAAATTGGAAAATGTTAAACCTGTAAATGAAACTGAGGAAAAACTCTTTGAAATAATATCTGATTTCATCAATAATGATGAATTCGGTACTACTGATGATTTATATGCTTTAGGTTTCACTTCACTGACATTAATGAAATTAAACTCCTTAATTTATAATGAAATGGATGTTAATATTAATATTTCTGTATTGTTCAATAATCCAACTATTAAATCAATATCTGATGAAATGATCATGGGTGATGGATTTAAATTTGATATTGATGGTTTAATTGATGCTGCAAAGGATATTGAGTATTATCCATTGACTGAAAATCAGTTGGGTGTTTATTATGAGTGTATGCAAAGTCCTGGTGAGATTAAATATACTATGCCTACAGTTGTGAAATTTGACAATAGTGTTGATGCAAATAAACTTAAGGAATCTGTAATTAAGACTGTTGAGTCACATCCTTATCTTAAAGTGAGGATAGTTGTTTCCGATGATGGTTCATTAAAGCAGAAACGTGATGATAATATCCTAATGGATGAGATTGATATTGTTAAAGTTGACAGTATTTCTGATGGGGAACTGATGAAAAATGACGTACGGGCTTTCACATTAAACAATAGTCAATTATTCAGATTTAAAATCTATGATACAAATGATGGTGTTGTTCTGTTTTCTGATTTCCACCATATCATTACAGACGGGGTATCTCAAAATATGTTCTTTAATGAGATTGTAAGTGTCTATAATGGTGAGGATATTGAAAGAGAAACTGTTGATGGTTATGTTTACTCTCTTATTGAAGAAAAACTGGTGGATGGTGAAAAATATAATCAATCTAAAAAATTCTTCCAGGATAAGATGGTTGATGAGGTTGAATCAACAGTATTGACTCCAAACTTAAACGGGAATCCTGATGAAGGTAAAATTAAAAACGTTTCAGACAGCATTGATTCTAAGGTTGTCAAGAAATTCTGTAAAGATAATGTTGTAAGTCAAAATGCTTTA
>NZ_CACXXB010000091.1 GCF_902771435.1 uncultured Methanobrevibacter sp.
AGCAAAACACATCCTGGAAAACGATTTGCCTGTTGGAGTAACCAAAGCACCTGACGAAATCGACTACACCGTAGCATCAATGAAATTAGATGCAATGGGCATTGAGATCGATTCATTAACAGATAAACAAAAAGCTTACATGGCTAACTGGCAAGAAGGAACATAATGCTGGTGAAAAAAATGACTGAAATATATAGAACATTTACATCAGAATCAGTAACCCAAGGGCACCCAGATAAAGTTGCAGATATCATTTCCGATGCAATATTAGATGCTTATATGGAACAGGATAAAAATTCCCACGTTGCATGCGAAACATGTGTAACAACAGATTTTTGTATGGTATTTGGTGAAATAACTTCGACTGCAAACATATCTGATGAGGATATTGAAAAAATCATTAGGGATACAATTATTGAAATCGGTTATGATAATCCTGATTTGGAATTTGATGGACATAAATGTGAAGTTGTAAACAGATTACACGCACAATCCCCAGATATCAATCAGGGTGTTGACCGTGGAGAAGAAGAAACCGGTGCAGGAGATCAGGGAATGATGTTCGGTTATGCAACAAATGAAACCGAATCATTAATGCCATATCCAATTGACTTAGCACGTAAATTAACTAATAAATTGACTGAACTTCGAGAAAGTGGCGAAATTCCATACTTAAGGCCTGACGGTAAAGCACAAGTATCAGTAAACTATGATAAAGAAGGCAATGTGGTCTCTCTTGATGCTGTGGTATTGTCAACCCAGCATGATGAGACGATGTCTGAAAATCAGGAACAATTAAAAGAAGATATTCGTGAAAAACTCTTCAAAGCAGTTATTCCAGAAGGATTAATTACCCAAGATACCAAAGAACACATCAATCCAACAGGAAAATTCGAAATCGGAGGACCTCACGGAGATGCAGGATTAACAGGCCGTAAAATCATTGTAGATACCTATGGAGGATATGCCCGCCATGGTGGAGGAGCATTTTCAGGAAAAGACTGCACCAAAGTAGACAGAAGTGCATGCTACATGGCAAGATACATCGCAAAAAACATCGTAGCAAGCGGATTGGCAGAAAAATGTGAAATCCAACTATCTTATGCAATTGGAGTGGCCGAACCAACTTCTGTAATGGTTGATACCTTTGGAACCGGAGCGGATATTGGTGATAAAACAATGGAAGAAATCGTACGTGAAAACTTCAAATTAACTCCAGATGGAATCATCGAAACTCTTGGTTTAAGAGATGCTTCCTATAAACAAACTGCTAAATATGGACACTTTGGTATTGAAGGTCGTCCTTGGGAAGAAACTGATAAAGTTGAAAATTTAAAAAAGTATATTGAATAATTATGGAACTTAAATAAAAAATGGAGACAACTTAAAATGAAAATTACAGTTGCAGGTGTAGGATATGTTGGGCTTTCCCTTGCTGTTCTACTCGCTCAAAAACATGATGTTACAGCTATTACAACAACGCAGTCAAAAGCAGAAAAACTAAATAATTTTATAAGTCCTATTCAGGATGATGAGATAGAAAGATTTTTCAAAGAGACTCGTGATGGGGAAAGGAAACTTAATCTTCACACAACCACCGATAAGGAAGCTGCTTATAAAAGTGCAGATCTTGTTATTATAGCCACACCTACAAATTATGATGATGTCAATCATTTCTTTGATACATCAGCTGTTGAGGATGCAATAGAGTGGACTCTTAAAGTCAATCCTGATGTCTTAATGGTCATCAAGTCAACAATACCTGTTGGATATACAGAACACATACGTGAAAAGTATGGGGTTAAAAATATTATATTTTCTCCAGAATTCCTTCGTGAGTCAAAAGCTCTTTATGATAATCTACATCCAAGTCGCATTGTTGTTGGGTGTGATGATGAGCAAAAAGAAGACGGACAGATGTTTGCAGACCTTCTTTTGGAAGGTGCAAGGGAAGAGGAAAAAAGGTCCAACTCTCAAGAACAAGACATCCCTATCTTATTAACGCACCTAACAGAATCTGAAGCCATCAAGCTTTTTGCCAACACATATCTTGCTGTGAGGGTAAGCTACTTTAATGAACTTGATACCTATGCTCAAAGCAAAGGCCTTGACACACAGATGATTATAGATGGCGTATGTATGGATCCCCGTATTGGCGGACACTATAATAACCCTTCATTCGGATACGGAGGGTACTGCCTGCCTAAAGATACAAAACAGCTTTTGGCAAATTATAAGGATGTTCCTCAGACTATGATAAAGGCTGTTGTTGATTCCAATATTGTACGTAAGGATTTCATTGCTGATGAGATTATTTCAAGAAATCCAAACACTGTTGGTGTTTACAGACTTACCATGAAGAGTAACAGT
>NZ_CACXXB010000092.1 GCF_902771435.1 uncultured Methanobrevibacter sp.
CAATATCAACTGCATCTGCTCCACCGATATCAAGGTGGTTTTTGTCGTTAACTTTTATATTTAAATCCATAATTAAAACTCCTAAAAAAGTTACATTATGCTTATAATTATGGATTTCGCTTTATTTAAAATTTGTCTAAGAAATGGAATTTCCGTTCAAGTTATTAATGTGTAACTTGAAAAAGTAATGTAGTGATACAATGAAACCGGCATATGGACTAACAGTTAGGGGAGTCATCAAAAACAGTGATGATGAGATATTGATTGTAAAAAGACATCCTAAAAGCAGAACTGATCCTGAGATGTGGGAGCTTCCGGGCGGAAAAGTCGAAAAGAAAGAGCACTTTGCAGACGCCCTTGTTCGGGAAATCAAGGAGGAAACAAATCTTGACTGTGAAGTGGGGGACTTCTGTGAAGCTGTTCAAAACGATTATATGCACAAAAGAACCGTGCAGCTTATTATGTATCTTGATGATGTCTCAGGTGATGTGAAAATAAGCGAAGAGCACACAGACTGGATGTGGGCTGATTTGGAAAAGATTGAAACATTGGAGATTTCTACATCTCTTGAAAAAATATTGAAAAAAAGAAAAGGAAAGATTTAGTCCACCATCATATGGTCTACAATGGTTAAACTATCTCTTCTGCATTTTGGGCATGTGGCGTTCTGATCCAGGTAGTATACTTCTTCACCGCAGTCAGGACATATGTCAAAATCACGGCGAATGAATATTGTCAGGTCATTGGTATGATCTTTTAGAATAGCTTTGATTTCAGAATCCGTAAAATTTGCGTTATTTTCTGTTATTACAAATTTATTGATTTGCTTTTTACAGTTTGAACAGAAATAGCCATGGTAGACTCCGGCAAATTTGAATTTATTGCCCTTTGAAAAGTCATAATCGTCTTCACCTATGTGGAATTCATCGTCCGTGTCCAGTGCAAATGAGTAATCTGCCTTTGAGGCAAGTTCGCTTCCGCATTCTATGCATCTTTGAAACTCGTCATCAAACTGAATGATTTTTGAATCATCACTGGAATCCTCAATCATCTGAATTATTTCACCGTCATCCATTTCAGGAGATTTCTTATATATTATGAACTTGTTTATGAATTTTTGACATTCATAGCAATAATATTTGGCAAAAAATCCTTTGACCGGTGCAATAGAGCTTTCAGCAGATGTAGACTTTACCAATGGCTTTATGTTAACCTGACCTGTTTCGTCAATCCAAAATATTTCATCTATGGAAGTGTAAGTATATCCGCACGTATTGCATAAATATTCTACCCGCCTTGCCATAAATAAAACCTCTTTAACCTTATAAAATTTCATCCAAAGCTTTTACAAACTTGTCGACTTCTTCTTTTGTAATTATAAGTGGTGGAACGAATCTCAAGACCTTGTCTGCAGTACAGTTGATTAAAAATCCTGCTTCTCGGAGTTTGTCCACATATTCAGCTCCAGGTTTGGTAAGTTCTACACCAATCATAAGACCTTTTCCTCTTACATCAGCTATAATGTCCTTGTCTAATTTCTTAAGCTCTGAAATGAAGTAGTCTCCAACCTCATTAACATTGTCAAGGATATTTTCATCAACAATAGTGTCTAAAACAGCATTTGCTGCAGCACATACAAGAGGTCCTCCACCGAAAGTGGTTCCGTGATCTCCAGGTACGAATGCACTGGCAACCTTTTCTGTTGCAAGGATTCCACCCATTGGAACTCCTCCACCGATACCTTTAGCCATTGTCATGATGTCAGGTTTTACATCAAAGAGTTCATGTGCAAACAGTGTTCCACATCTTCCAAAACCTGTCTGAACCTCATCGACAATGAAAACAATGTCCTTTTCCTTACAGATTTTTTCTATTTCCTTGAGGTATTCCATATCAGGGATGTTAATTCCGCCTTCACCCTGAATAGGTTCAACAATGATTGCTGCAGTATTTTCGGTTATTGCTTCTTTCATCGCTTCAATATCATTGTATGGAACATTTATAAAACCTTTAGGAAGTATTGCCTTGAACGGTTCGTGATAATGTTCATGTCCAGTTGCAGCAAGTGTCACGACTGTCCTTCCATGGAATGATTCGACAGTTGATATGACTTCGCTTTTTCCTGTGTATTTCACTGCAAGTTTGATAGCTCCTTCATTTGCTTCAGCACCGCTGTTTGCATAAAAGATTCTGTCAAAGCTTGTCATTTCAATCAATTTTTTT
>NZ_CACXXB010000093.1 GCF_902771435.1 uncultured Methanobrevibacter sp.
ATTGCGTAGTCTCCGCTTCTGTAGTATGGGATGTCGTTTATTGTTGTGTATACTTCGGCGGTTTTTTCAGGCATGTTGTAGTATCCTTTTCCAACTCCAATTCCTCCGATGTAGAGTTCGCCCATTACTCCTATAGGCAGTAGTTTTCCATCGAGGTCCCTTACTTCGGTTACATAGTTTTTGAGTGCTTTTCCAACAGTGATGTTTTCCGGATCAGTTATTTCCTTGTAGTTGGATGCAATTGTTGCTTCGGTTGGTCCGTAACTGTTGTATACCTTTGCGTTGGTGTATTGCTTGACTCCGTTGAATGCCTTGGCTGAGAATTGTTCTCCACCCATTACAATACATTTTCCACAACCTATCACTTCACAGAATTCATCTATTTCAAGATATGACAGCAATCTGGATGGTGTGAATTCCATTACTTCAGGTTGGTTTTCTTTGATTAATCTGATTAAGTCAACAATATTTTTAATTTCAATGTCATCGGCAAATATTATCTTAATACCGTTTGTTATTCCGGTTAGGATATCTTCAAGGGATGTGTCAAATGCTATTGTTGCAATACTCAATATGCTTGAATATTCGCATTTCGGATTTTCTGCTGCTTCATTACATGCATTTTCATGACTTATCATTACTCCTTTAGGATTACCTGTTGATCCTGAAGTGTAAATCATATATGCCAAATCATCAGGGGAAATATTCACATCAGGATTTGTTATGTTTTCGCCTTTGATTAATTCTTTTATATCAATTGAATTGTCTGATTCTCCACTAGTATTTATTATATAGTCTGCTTGACTGTTTTCATATATGTAGTCAATTCTTTCCTGAGGATATTCCAAATCTATTGGTACGAATGTGCATCCTGCCTTAAATATACCGATAATTGTTGCAATTAGGTCGCTGTTTCTTGGAAGCATTACCAATACATTGCTTTTTGGTTTGACACCTTTTTTGATAAGTTCATTTGCTATACGATTTGCTTTTTGGTTAAGTTCATCATAAGTAAATGTTTCATCGGTTGCAACAAGTGCAATTTCGTCTCCTTTTTCTTCTACTTGTTTTTCAAAACGTTTGTGTAGGAATGGTGTATCAAGTTCTTCAAACTCTGGAATTTCACCGTCAACAAGTTCAATATCATTTATTCTTAATTTATCCATATCATTCACGAAGAATTGGAATAGAGTATATTTGATTGCTTGTAGGAACTGTTTAACATACTCTTCAGTATAGATTTGGTCGTTATATTCAATATATAAACTAATAGTTTCTCCATCGTCAAATACGTCCAGGTTAATTTTATAGTCGGTTGCTACAGTACCGTCAAGGTCAATTGATTTATATTTTTTATCGTTGAGTATTATCTCATCATTAAATGATTCGTGGTATGCATAGAAGAATTCAGGTTTTAACTGATAATCTTCAGCAAGTTTTGTGTATGGATAATTGCTATGGGTCAATGCATCTTTCCATGCTTTATCCACTATTTTAATATAGTCTTCAACCATCATTTCACGATTTTCACCATTGACAATAATAGGTAAAGTTTTAACCAGCATTCCCTGTGTATCAAAGTAATCAGAGTTTGCCCTACCATTGAAAATTGTTGTAATCAGTGATTTGGAATTAAATGTAAATTTGTTGAGACTTAAGATTGTAGCGGTCATGAATAAAACGTTTGGACTTATTGAATGATCATTACAGAAGAGTTTAACAAAAGTAGAATTCACATTATCTGAAACGAGTTTTATATCTCCAATATCAGGATTTCCATTAATGTTTGGAGTTAAAACTGTTGATTCAATGCCTTGACTGAATTGAGATTTGAAGAATTTTTCAGAGGATTCGTTAATGCCAGTTTGATTTTCTATGAGGCTATATACATATCCATCAATCTTTTCAGTTTCAATTTTCTCGTTGTTAAATGCTTTTGTTAAATCATTGAAGAAATTATCCTGGGATACTCCATCTGTAATGATGTGATGGAAATCACTGAATAATATAGTTTCTTCAGGTGTCTTATAGATTTTAAACCTGAATAATTGGTTGTTGTCCAATGGAATTGCCTTTATGTCATTTTTCATTATTTCCTTATTGGTAATTGAATCTATTTCAACAATTTCTATTTCTTCAATTTCAGCATCATCACATCTTTTTTGCATGATTT
>NZ_CACXXB010000094.1 GCF_902771435.1 uncultured Methanobrevibacter sp.
CAAACGCAGCAATTAATATTCTAAACCGCTGGTTCAACGGGGATAGCCTGATAAAATACTTAAATTAACCATTATTAAGTGAAAATAATTCAGGAATCCTCATCCTCTATAGGATGGGGTGGTTCAATGATTTTACTTTGGAAAATTTATTTTAGAGTGTTATATTGCTTTTATTTTTAATTTAAGAAAATTTTAAATATTATTTTTCATAAATAATTATTTAGTAATTGTCATGGTTCAAAATAAGGATGCTTCATTTAAATTCATATCTAAAGATCATTTAAAAGAACTTTTTGACATTCTTGATTTTCACTTGGATTTTGACATTGACCCTTTGGACGTTGAGGTTTTGTCGACTGAGGTTGTGGTAATCGAGCCTTCCCTTGTGCGGCCGGATTACATCATTCGAATTAAAAATATAATATTCATGATGGAATTTGAAAGTTCTCATGTGGGCTTGAAAAAGAAAAAGCTATTCAAATTGTATATTGCAGCCTATGATTACAAAAATAATGATAAAAATGATAGTATAATCTTTTTTGTTGTTTCCACCAAAGAAAAATCAAAAATGGCTGAATATAACATTAATGATTGGGATTCGTTCAAGTTTCCAATCATTTCACTCAGGGAATTGGACAAGGAAAAAATTATTAATGATATTAAAACAAAAATGGATAACAAAGATACGTTCACCAATAGGGAATTGATTGAATTGGCTTTGACACCTATATTGGAAAAGGATAAGGAAAATGTCATTGACCAATTCTACGAAACAAAAGAGATAATGTCAAAAATCCACTATCCGTCTGATGAAATCAAAACATCTGTATATGGGATTGTTTTGATGCTTAGCAGTATGTATTTTGATGAGTTGGATCCAATTAGAAAAGATATTCAAGGTGATTTGATGGGTAAAGTTGACTGTGTTGCGGAAGCTTGCAAGAAGAGTTTTGATGAAGGGGAGATTAACGTTGTTAGGAATATGTTAGTTAATTCTGATTTGTCTGTTGAGGAGATTTCTAGGATTTCTGGTGTTTCTTTGGATAAGGTTGTTGATTTGAAAGGTAGGTTGTGAAGTTGGTATTGCGAGTCTATTTTTTGGATGATTTTGGAGGTAAAGTTGACTGTGTTGCGGAAGCTTGCAAGAAAAGTTTTGAGGAGGGTCATTCAGAAGGTCATTCTGAAGGATATTCTGAATGTGAAGATGTTGTTGTTAGGAATATGTTAGTTAATTCTGATTTGTCTGTTGAGGAGCTTTCTAGGATTTCTGGTGTTTCTTTGGATAGAGTTGTTGATTTGAAAAATAAGTTGTGAATTAAGCTAATAAATCAGACAGTCAATTGCGGTGAGTGGATGTTAATCAAAAGAAAAGTCTTAAGACCAAAGGATTTAAAGAAAATTTCAAAGTATTCCTGTGATGAGAAGATTAAGGAGGCCTACATTAATTACCTGACCAATTATTCATTCAAGGAGTTTGTAAAATACTGTGATGAGAATTCAAATATGGATTTTCCGGATTTGATTTTCAAGTTCGCCGATTTGCAGCTGGAAAAATATGAGCCCAATTCTCTGATTTGGGTTTCCCATGTGATGCTTAATTTTGTAATATATTTTGATGTTAATCTTGATTATGGCGAGTATTATGATGCTTATGCTTCTGCTCTTCAGCTTACAGTCCTTTCCTGTGCTATGAAAATGTCAATCGACAAGGTTTCCTTTGATGAAGTTCCGTTTCCTGAAAGTTCTGCGTCTTGCTTTGATAAATTATTCTCCACTAAACCTGATTTTGAATATGATTTGAAAAAGGATTGCGATTTGGCATATAATTCATTCAACACTAATTTTGATTTTGAAGCTGGGCAATTCTATGCTCTCGTCAAAGCTCATTTTGATGAAAATTTTGTTTCATATTAAACAGTTTCATTGGAAACATTTATATTGTCTTATTTTAAACTATTATTATGGACGAAGAAATTTTTGAAAATGCTCCATTCATAGCATGGATTCATAATCTGTCTAAAAGTCAGCTGAAGTACTTGAATTCACGATTGAATGATTTGGACTTGGGCCATGAGATAAAATACATAATGATGATTTATGAAAATCCCAATTCCTCTCAGGATGATTTGGTAAACTTTTCCGGTCAAAGCAAAGGAAATATT
>NZ_CACXXB010000095.1 GCF_902771435.1 uncultured Methanobrevibacter sp.
TTGTTGATTTCTTTAATTATTACAACATTTTGTTTGATTCCAGGATAGTTACCAATGTTAGATTCAATTTCACCAATCTCAATTCTTAAACCTCTTAATTTAATTTGATTATCAATTCTTCCCCTGATATCTATTTCACCATTATGAAGTTCAATAGCATAATCGCCACTTTTATAATAAGGAACACCATTAATTTCTAAAAATACCTCTTTGGTTTTATCAGGCATGTTGTAGTATCCTTTACTAACACCAGGACCACCAATATAAAGCTCACCCATAACCCCTTGAGGTAGAAGTTTACCATCCAAATCCCTTACATCAGTAATGTAGTTGAATAATGCTTTTCCAACAGTGATTTTATCAGATTCCATGACATTTAAAGCATTGGAAGCCACAGTTGTTTCTGTCGGTCCATAAGTATTGTAAAATGCAACATCACTAATGGCTGAAACTTCTGATACCAATTCTTTAGGCATCATTTCCCCTCCAGTACCTATGTATTTGAAGTTAGGCAATAGCTTTGTGAATTCCTCATATTCCATATACTGTTTGATTCTTGATGGAGTTGAAGACGTGATTGCATCTGGCATTTCCCTTCGAATCAAATCAGTCAATTCCTCAATGTTTTTGGTTTGGCTGTCACTTGCCAATACCAACTGCAAACCGAAAGTCAAACTTGATAAATCCAATAAGAAAGGATCAAAAGATACAGTAGTAATTGAAAGTGCTTTGGTAATGCCCTTGTAGATATTGTACATCAGATTATCTTCATTTTCCACAAACAGATTAGTAATGTTTTTATGAGATATCATTACACCCTTAGGATTTCCAGTTGAACCTGAAGTATATATCATATATGCCAAATCTTCAGGACCAACAGATATACCGGGCCTTTCACCATTTTCTTCACTTAATAATTCTTTAATATCCAGTGTATTATCTGCACTATCTTCTGCAATAATGTAATCTGCATGACTGTTAGTGTAAATATATTCAATACGGTCTTTTGGATAATCCATATCTATCGGCACATATGCACTACCTGCCTTCAATATACCCAAAATTGCTGAAATAAGATTGCTAGTTCTTGGCAGCATTACCAAAACCATACTTTTAGGCTCAACACCTGCCTTAATCAAGGCATTAGCAATACAATTACTCATTTCATCCAACTCTTTATAAGTCAAAGTTGCATCCCGTGCAATTAAAGCAACATTATCCGGATTTGCATCAACCTGCTTTTCAAAGCGTTCATGTAAAATTGGATTTTCAGTTTCAACCGGTTTGAATTCAAGAGATTTACTTTCATCGACCAAAGAAATATCACATATTTTTGTTTCATCAATATTTTTCCCAATAAACTGATTTAAAATATGAATGATAGATTTAAGGAATGTACGAGCATAATATTCACTGTACAGCTGATCATTATATTCCAAATTTAACTTAATCTCTTCACCAGTATCCATAACATTCAGGTTAATTTTAAACTCAGCTACAGAAATGTCCTCAGCAGGCAACACCTCAACGGCAAATATCTCATCATTGACGGTAACCTGGCTTGATTCTCCAGTTTCCCGATACATATAGAAAAATTCCGGTTTTAACTGGAAATCTTCAGAAATCTTTGTATATGGATATTCAATATGATTAATCGAATCTTTCCAAACTTTATCCACAATACCAATGAACTCTTTTAGAGAAACATCCCTTTTCTCATTAGAAATAATAATAGGTAGCGTTTTTACCAAAAATGCCTGAGTATTTTGATAATATGGATATGCCCTTCCATTAAAAATTGAAGTTATTAACGTTTTGTCGCTATGAGTATACTTGTTTAAGCTCAATACAGTACATGCCATTACAAGCGAATTTTGACTAATTGCATTATTCTTACAGAATTCCTTAATAGAATCATTAGCAATACTTTCAGAAATAAGTATATTGTTGCCCTCATCAGGATTTCCATTCAAATCTGGAGTCAATACTGTCGATTCAATTCCATCAGTTATTTTATCATGGAAGAATTTTTTAGACAGGCCATATTTTTCGCTACTGATTAATCTCTCCTCAATGAGCGAGTAGACATAACCGTCAACCTGCTCTTCAGGAATTTCTTTTCCATTATAGGCATCAATGATTTCATCAAATAAGTTATC
>NZ_CACXXB010000096.1 GCF_902771435.1 uncultured Methanobrevibacter sp.
TTAAATAATAAATAATATATAAAGAAATAGAGAGAGCATTTGAAAACTAATATCTTCAGATGCCTTTTTGTGAAATTCATCTCCGACCTTAAAGAGGTCGGAGTATTCTTTCACTATTAAGATAAATGATTAATAATCTAAAAAAGAAAAAAGAAACAAGAAAATCTATACGATTCCTTGTGCGTTCATAGCATCAACAACTTTCTTGAATCCTGCAATGTTTGCTCCTGCAACATAGTTTTTGTCCATGCCGTATTCTTCAGCAGCAGCTGCAGCATTTTCGAAAATGGTTTCCATAATGGTTTGGAGTCTACCATCAACCTCTTCAAAGGTCCAGGATAATCTTTCTGAGTTTTGTGACATTTCAAGTGCAGAAGTTGCTACTCCACCAGCGTTTGAAGCTTTACCCGGTGCGAATAATACATCATTTTCTTGTAAGAATTCGGTTGCTTCAATAGTGGTTGGCATGTTTGCTCCTTCAGCAACTGCTAAAACTCCGTTTTCAACTAATGTTTTAGCGTCTTCTAATTGCAATTCGTTTTGGGTAGCACATGGAAGAGCGATGTCACATTTAATGGTCCATACGCCTTTGCCTTCGTGGTATTCAGCACTGTCTCTAGCTTCAGCATATGCGGTTAATCTTTCTCTTCTGATTTCTTTTACTTCTTTTAATAACTCAACGTCGATTCCTTCAGGGTCGTAAATCCAACCTGTTGAATCGGAACAGGTTACAGGTTTACCACCTAATTGTTGAGCTTTTTCGATTGCATAAATTGCTACGTTACCTGCACCGGAAACTGCAATGGTTTTACCTGCAATGTCAATGTCATTAGCTTTTAACATAGCGTTAGTGAAGTATAATAATCCATATCCGGTAGCTTCGGTTCTTGCAAGGGATCCTCCGAAGGTTAATCCTTTACCAGTTAATACTCCTTCGTATAATCCTCTGATTCTTTTGTATTGACCAAATAAGAAACCGATTTCTCGGCCACCTACACCGATATCTCCAGCAGGCACATCAGTGTCTGCTCCGATGTATTTGCATAATTCAGTCATGAAAGATTGACAGAATGCCATGATTTCTCTGTCTGATTTTCCTTTAGGATCAAAGTCAGATCCACCTTTTCCTCCACCAATTGGAAGACCGGTTAAGGAGTTTTTGAAAATTTGTTCAAAACCTAAGAATTTAATAATACCGAGGTTTACAGATGGGTGGAAACGTAATCCGCCTTTGTAAGGTCCTATTGCACCGTTGAATTGTACACGGTATCCGGTATTTACTTGTACTTGTCCGTTGTCATCTACCCACGGGACACGGAATTTAAATTGTCTTTCCGGATTTGTTAATCTTTCAAGAAGTGCGTTTTTCTTAAATTCATCTTCATTTTCTTCAATTACAACCCTTAAGGATTCCAATACTTCGCGTACAGCTTGGTGGAATTCAGGTTCGGAAGGGTTTTGTTCTATAATGGTTTCTATTACTTCATCTACGTATGACAAAAAACATTCCTCCAAATTTATAATTTGAATTAATTAATATTATTAAAATAATTTTTATGAAAGCAACATATTTTAACAATATAATTAGATATTTGAATCTCATAGTATTTAAATATTTTTCAATATTTGATAAAAATATACATATATTATTCAAAAAAAATTAGATTTATCTTATACATATTATAATATATATTAAAAATATTAAGAAAATAATTAAATCTTTTTGGATATTAATTCACAATGTCTAACTAAAATTATCAATTATTGTACAAAGTCGGAATACATTTGCCACCAAAGAATTCCGAGTAGTGAAAAATTAAAATGTACAGATAATTTAACACCACCACCCAAAATAACGAACATAATCCCCAATTTCACATATAAAAATAAACAAAATAATACCAAAATGAAAAAAGCATATCTCTTTATATACAATAATTTACATAATAATCTACAGTAACATAGCAAATTTTAAATTTAATCGACAAATGGAGAAAAAAATAATGAAAATTACCAAATCCCAATATGATGAATTGAAAAACAGCTATTTATCAAAAAACAGAAGCATGCATTCATT
>NZ_CACXXB010000097.1 GCF_902771435.1 uncultured Methanobrevibacter sp.
CGTGTCGTCAATGTTGATTCATTTGACATTTCAGACGATATTGATGAATTCATAGAAGATTATCTCGATAAACCTTTTGATGACATTTTTGATAGTCCATTATACAGATGGGCAGTTTTGAAAACAGACGATTCGACTGTGCTTATCGGGGTTGTTCAGCATATTTTACTTGACGGAACCTCACTTTTTTCAATAATACCTCAAGAAATTGAAAGATACATGGATTGCGTTAAAGACAACAGTGAATTTGTTCCAATAGATTACTCCTATGACAGTTATGTTGATGAGGAGATAAAGTATCTCGCTTCAGATGATGCGCAAAACGACAAGAAATATTGGCTTAATTCATTGAAGGATTATAATCAGGACTGGTATTCATTTGATGATTCCGAATTGGGTTATCTTGAAGTCCTGTTTGACAAGACTCATGAATTCAATTACTCTCCATTCGTAACTTCCCTTGCACTTTGTTTCTTATATCTGGCAAAATCCAAAAAGGACAATAAGTTATTCAAAGATTTGGTTTTAAACACTTCAGTTCATGGAAGATACTTCGGACAGGGTGATGCACTGGGAATGTTTGTTAATACAATTCCATTAAGGCTTGAGTATGATGAGGAATTGACATTTGATGAATTGCTTGCATATTCCAAAAAAGTTCTAAAGGAAGGTTTAAGTCATGCAAAATTACAGTTCAGTGAATATACTACTGATTTAAGAAATAACAACATTGACCCTGACTGCATTTCAATGGTTTCAATAGTATCCAACTCAACAGAATATGGCTCCAAATTCCTCACCCTTCAAAAGGACATCAAATTCCCACTTCACTTCAGAATAAATAAGAATTTTTCAGATAAGGACGGCCTACAGTCCATATTTATAGAATATGACAAGTCATGTTTTGAAGCAAGAGAAATAGACTCAATCGGGCAGGGCATTAAAGATTTGGCAAGGCAGGTTGAAAATGATTCTTCCAAAAAATGCAGGGATTATGATATAGAAGAAGTTGAATTCTTTAAGGCTGAAAACTATTATAATAATTTTATCAATTCATTCGATAATCCAACAGCAATTTCACCTGATGTCAGCGGAGATGAAGTTGAATTTACAAAAATTTCCAGGCCAATAGATATTGATAAACTGAAGAATCTCTCTAACAAGTATTCTTTGACAAAAGAAAAATTATTGCTTGCAACTTTCCTTTATGACTTAACCAAGTTTTCATTTTCAAAAGATATTCTGATAGCTTATAATCGTGTTGCAGCAGGATACCACTTCAACACAGATTTAAGTGTGGGAGAATATTTCAACGATTTCAAAAAAACATTTGAAGAGTATAATTCATATCCTCTCATGAATAACAGAAAGCTAAACTTTGAAAGTGAAATATTGTTTTTCATCAGGGAATTCGACAGGAAAGATTATAAATTGGTATTGAATTACGAAAGTGGAAACATTAACATCAGCTATGACAAATCATTCTATTCAAAAGAGCTCATGGAAGCATTTCTAGAGTCAATGGATGTGTTGCTGGATAAGTTTGACTGTGAAGATACTCTGTTGAAGGACATTTCAATCAGGCAGGAAATAGAATTGGATGAAGGATTCGAGATTGAACTTGCAAATGAAGGAATTGTAAACAGGGTATTTGAAGATATTGCATTGAAAAATCCTAAAAAGACAATACTTTATGCTGAAGACGGCCAACTAACATATGATGAATTGAACAGAAAAGCAAACAAAATCGCTAATGCATTAATCAAAAGGGGAGTAAATGTTGAAGATAGAATAATGTTCATGATGAGAAGGAACAGCGATTTGATTGCAGCAGTTTTAGGTATTGTCAAAGCAGGAGCAGCGTTCATTCCAATTGATCCTAATTATCCGAAAAACAGAATAGAGCAGATTCTTGAAGACAGTGATTCAAGATTTGTTATCACCTCAGCCGATATTGAATATGATGGTGAAAACAGGATTGATGTTGATGAACTACTCAAAGAAGAGGATGATTCAAATCCAAAAATTGAATTGACTCCGGACAA
>NZ_CACXXB010000098.1 GCF_902771435.1 uncultured Methanobrevibacter sp.
AAACCATTCAAGTCTTCTTTTTGTTCCTAAAACTTCTTTTTCTCTCCAGTCAAAGTCTTGCCATGGTTCAGCAGAAGCCATTAAGAATAATCTTACTACATCTGCGGTGTAATCTTTGATAGCATCTTTAAGTAAAATAACATTACCTTTTGATGAAGACATTTTGTTTCCTTCCAAAAGGCCCATTCCAAATACTACGGTTCCTTTTGGCCATTTGTCTTTTGGATAAATTGCACTGTGGTGGAACATAAGGAAACTTAAGTGGTTTCCTACTAAATCTTTTGCAGATAATCTCCAGTCAAGAGGATACCAATAGTTAAATTCATCCTGGATTTCTTTAACCTTTTCTGCAGGCACTGTAATGTCTCCGGAATCCTTATCTAAAAGTACCTTATCGAAGAATGCTCTGTTCAAGTCATCAGGATTCATGTCTCTTAGGTATTTTGCAATTGAATAGTAGGACATGTAAATGGTGGAATCGGTTAAAGGTTCGATTAACCATTGATTGTCCCATGGAAGTCTTGTTCCAAGTCCTACTTTTCTAGAACAGGCCCAATCATCTAGCCAGTTGAGATAATATTCAAAGTTATTTTTGATTTCATGAGGGATGATTGTTTCTCCTTCAAGGACTTCTAAAGTCTTTTCGGTCCATTCTTCATTTCCATATTTCATGAACCATTGGTCATCCATGATTTTAACAACACAGTTGTTTCCGCATCTGCATACAACAGGCCTTTCAGCAAAATCATACATGATTGTAGCCATGTTGTCGTTGATTAATTTCTCTTTTAATTCTTCACGAGCGAATCGAACTTTCATTCCACCAAAATCAGGAATGGATTCGATTATTCTTCCTTTGCTGTGTTGCTGTTTGTATAATTCATTTGTTGCTTCGTGTAATTTTTCATCGTTCTGGTCTGTAATTCCAAGCCTTTCAATAATGTCTGCAGCAGGAATTTCTCCATATCCCTTAAGGGTACATACTGGAATTGGCTCTACATTTTCAATAATTCCGCTTAAATCATATTTGGCTATTAATTCATCATTGTTTTTCAAATCTTGGAGCGCGATATAATCTGCCGGTGCATCAGCAGGTTCTGAAAATACAACACCGCTTCCGTATGATGCACTTACAAAACTGGCAGGGAATATTGGTAACTCATCTCCAGTAAATGGATTTGTTGCCATTTTACCAATTAAATCATTAGGATTAATTTCTGAAATGATTTCTAAATCTTTGATTTGATTTAATAAGTTGTAGTGAGCTTCCTTTGTTATAACCCAATTTTCACCATTTGCATTGGCTAAAACATATTCCACATCAGGATTTAACCATATGTTGGTAGCACCGACAATTGTTTCTGGTCTGAGTGTTGCTGTAACTAAAATTTTATCTCCTATCGGGAATTTTAATAGAGTGAGTTCATTAACTCCTACACCTTCTCCTTCAAGCAGGTCGTGGTCTCCAACAGGGTTGTCACAGTTTGGACAGTATTTTACAGGGTGTTCTCCTTTTGCAACTAATCCTTTTTCGTATAATGTGGTTATTTGCCATTCTATGAATTTTTTATAGGTTGGATCAATTGTTCTGAATTCTCTTCTCCAGTCAATTGAATAACCCATTTCCTCCATTACTTCATGATACTCTGTTGAGAAGTATTTTACAATAAATTCAGGGTCTTCTAATTCTGGCAAAGTTTCTTTTGGAACACCGTGAACTCTTTCATATAAATCAAGTGTCCAAGGGTCTTTTCTTTTAATCCTGTCAGCTATTCCAATAACTGGTGCACCTGTAACGTGCCATGCCATTGGGAATAATACGTTATAGCCTTCCATTCTTTTAAATCTTGCATAAACATCAGGTACGGTGTAAGTACGACCGTGACCAATATGCATTGCACCACTTGGGTATGGGAAAGCTACTGTAAGGAATAATTTTTCTCTTTCATCAGGGTTAGATTCAAATAGCTTTGCATCTGCCCATTTTTTCTGCCATTTCTTTTCAATATTTTCG
>NZ_CACXXB010000099.1 GCF_902771435.1 uncultured Methanobrevibacter sp.
AGGTATGAATGTATTTTATCCAAATCGTCAACACTTAAGTTTCCCTGGCGAATTTCACGGGCAATAACCTCTCCATTGTTGAATCCACAGTTGTTGGCAAATAATGTATCAATAATATCGTGGCCTCTCTCTTCGATGAGGTCTGCAAGTTGGCTGACACCCTCTTCATCTATTGTAAATGAATCGACTTCCTTGATTGTATAGTCATCTTTAACGTCAGGGGATGTAATGATTTTAGGGTAGTTGTATCTTTTATATCCTTCAATAACTACAAAGTCGAAGTCGTCAAAATGTTTCAGCATATATAGTATTCTATTAAGATCATGCTCTTTTTTAACATTAAAGAATGTAGTTGAACCAACACCCACAACCAAGTTGGCACCTGCCTGTTTATGTTTCCAAGTGTCTGTATTTTCCTTGTCCATTTCTATTGAATGGTGTGAGTGCTTTATGGATGCAACATTGTAGCCTCTTTTGGTCAGCTCTTCAATAACTTTCACGGTTAGTGATGTTTTTCCGGTATTTTTTTTACCTACAATAGATACTATCTTCATTATTTTTTCCCCTTAATAATATATTATATGTTATTCTTCGTATTAATTAAAAATTTCTAAATGATTATATGTGTAGTAACTACACATTTTAGGCAAACCTAAACTTTTTTACATATTTTTGCCATTTTTGTAATACTTATTATATATTTAAGTATTACTAATTTTGATTGATTTTTCTATTTTTTCATAAGTTAAAGAATCACAAATTATTATTTGGTGTTGAATTGAATTATTTGAAGTATTTGACTTAAAATAATATATTTTAAATGTCTTTGTTTAATTTGGAGTATTATGAAAAATTTTTAAAAAAATTTTTGTGTACTATTACCACAGTAATATTTAAAGCTTTCTACTTTAATCTAGTAGGCAACTATATTTATATAAGAAAACATATGTGTTATCATTACACATGGTGGTTCAAATGCCAAAGCATATTGCATCTGGTCTAAAATATTTGGCTGCGGTCAAGTTGAAGGATGCTGGTGAAAGTCACCAGGCAATTGCTGAGGAGTTGGGTGTCGATAGATCTACTATTTCCCATTATTTGAATGGTCGAAATTTATCCTGGAACTCAATTGATGTTGCAAGGACTATTGTGGACTTATCTCCCAGGGATTTCTTGAAAATGACTGAGGCTATATTTGATGAACCGGAACAGAGTCGAAAAATTGTGAATATTTGCCGAGAAAGAAATTTCGAGGTGAGTATAGGAGATTCGTGTATTGGTTGCGGCTTATGTGTAAATGCATGTACAATGAAAGCTATTGAGTTAGAATCATTAAAGGCACATGCAGACTCCATACAATGTTGTGGTTGTCAGCTATGTAGCGATGAATGCCCAACTAATTCTATAAAAATTTTGGAGATTTAATATGATTAGAAATTTAAAAGAGGTTAAAGACAACAACTTTGACATCACAAGATCTGCTGAAGAAGTTAGAAACTTGTCTTTCAACGACCATGTATGTTTAGGTTGTGGGATTTGTGAATCTACTTGTCCTGTCGAAGCAATTACATTAAATGCAATTGCTGTTGACGCACGTCACAGAATCTCAAACGACGTTTATTTCAGTGGTCATGAAAAGATTGCTCAAAACTTCAAAGACGAATTTGATGTTCAAAGAGTAAGCATTGACGAAAGTAAATGTGTATTATGTGGTATGTGCAGCGGATTATGTCCTGTTGATGCATTAGTATTAACTATTGATGGCGTACCAATCAAAGAAATTGAAGCATATCCTCATTATAACGCTTTCTCAGAAATTGATGATGATGAATGTATTTACTGTAAAAGATGTGAAATCGCATGTCCTTGCTGACTTAGTAACTGGTGAAATTGATGTAGATGATGAAGAATGTATCTACTGTGGTGTATGTGAAGAATTATGTCCTGCAGAAGCAATCGTCGTTGATAAAGAAACTGGAAGAGAATCTATTGTCATTGACAAAGATAAATGTGTATACTGTTTAGTATGTAAAAAATCATGTCCTACCAATGCTATCAAAGCAATTTGTAGAGCATGTAACTACGGTGAATATGATTTAGACCCTGCAAAAGCTGCTGTTAAAGGAAACTCAGTCATCGACTCAGAACTCTGTGTATTCTGCGGATGGTGTGAAGGAGTATGTCCAACCGATGCTGCTAAACACAAAAAACCATTCGAAGGTTCTATTGAAATTGATGATGATAAATGTCAAGCTTGTGGAGCTTGTGTAGATATTTGTGGATGTAACGCATTAGCATTCCCAGTATCCTCCGGTCCGGGTTCTAGAATGGAACATGTAATTGCTAACAATGATTACTGTGTAAAATGTAAAGCATGTGCAAAAGCATGTCCTAACGGTGCAATTACTGTAAAAAGAACTGAAATTGACCACACACCTATTAGCTCAACTACTTGGAAAGATGCTTTAGATGCAATTAAAGACTAGGTGATTCGATGGAACTTAAAGTTAATCAAGATAATTGTTTAGGATGCGGGATTTGTGTAATCGCATGTCCTGTAAATGCTGCTATCAGTCCAGAAAACGCTGGTGGTAATGGTGCTAAGACTGAAGAAGTTATTATGATGGTAGAAAACGGATTCATCAAACTCTTTAGTCCTGAAAAATGTGAAAAGTGTGGAACATGTCAAATGTTTTGCCCAGTAAATGCTATATGGTTAGAATAGGGGGATTATTATATGCATTATGCTAATACTTATTTAGAAAAACCTGT
>NZ_CACXXB010000100.1 GCF_902771435.1 uncultured Methanobrevibacter sp.
CGGGGTTAAAACGCAATATAATTTCACGAGATTTTCCCTTAACCCCTTTTCCTGTAAATTTGGTATCAATTAATCTTACAAATTCTAATTTATCCAGAACCCTATAAAATGAAGTATAACTGGATCCTGTTTTTTCTTTGAATATCTCGGACAATTCACCGGCTGTGTATACTCCATCATAATCAGCTATTGCCTTTAGGACACTTCTTTCCTCATCATTTAAAGAATCAATAGCCTGTTTGATGTTAATAGAAACAAGTGAATTGACAGCTTCATCATAATGCTTTTGAGTAATTTCACGGCTTGCATCAGCTTCTGCAATGTTACCACATGTCCTTAAAAGATTGATTCCAATTCTCAGGTCTCCTTTTTCATAGGTATACATTGCAATTTGTTCAAGTATCATTGCAATTTGTTCAAGTATCTCATCGCCCAAAACATTTGGATAAAATCCTGCCTTTGCCCTGTTTTTAAGGATTTCTTCAATTTCAGTGTATGAATATAAAGGAAAAGTTATTTCCTGAGGAATGAAAACAGTATTTACATTCTTATCGAAAGCATATTTGAATTCCAAATCAGAAAGGATTGCAAAAGTAGCAGTTTTAACTCCATTATATTCTTCATATGCTCTTAAAACATCGTAAAATACTTTATTAGCAGTTTTACTTTGGAATAAATAATTGACATCGTCAAAAGCAACTATTAATGCTTTATCATTAGTTTGAAGATATTTCATAATTTGATCATAAATTCTTGAGAAAGGAACACCAGTTTCTGGAGGAATATGGCCAAATATTTTCTTGTAGATTTGTGAAAAAATTCCAAAACGAGTAGTATGAATCTGACAGTTAATATAAACACATACAACCTTCTCTGAAGTCTTTTCAACGAGTTCAAATACTTTTTTAATTGCAGTTGTTTTTCCAGTAGCAGGAGAACCTAAAACAATTGCATTTGATGGTTTACCTCCCCTTATGGCAGGCCTTATGGACATTGCCATTGCTTCCATTTGAGTATCCCTGAAATTATAGTTTTGAGGCATATAATCAGGGTCAAAAGCATTAATATTTTGAAAAAGACTTTCATCATACATTAAAATATCTTCAATTGCCATATTATCTAATCTATTTTAACTAGTATAAATCAATTATTATTCGCACAAATTAATAATATCTGCATTTTCATTTTCAACTATCCATGCAGTCAATTCTTCAGCATACTTCAATTTCTTCCTTTTGAACTCATCAGCATCTGCCAAATCGGTTGAAAGTTTTGGTCGTGAGTATTTTGTTACAATATCTCCGAAATCCATACCAGCCAAAGTAATTTCGCTAGCTCCAAGAGCAACGGCTAAAAATATGGCCCTGTCCCCATCGGTGAATCCTCCAAAGTTGTATACATTGCCAACAGGTTGAGCCTGAGTAGTTCCAAGAACATTATTGAAAAATGATGTGAATTTAATTATCTGTTCCAGATTGTCCCCATGGGCATGAACGACAATGTTTGCGCCCCTCAAGTTTGCCAAAAGAATATCATCAAGATTTCCATCCAAATCTGTCACTACTATATCTGGAGAAATCCTCTCTTCAATCAAAGCAGTGGTTGCACCATCTGCTGCAACCAAAACATAATCTTTTAAGTCTTTATTTTCTTTCAATTCTACAATATGTTTTTTTAGAGATGGTCCAGCACCAAATACAATGTATTTATCTGAAAAATTAACAATTTGACCTAAATCATCCAATGTAAGGCAACCTTCTTCAGACAATATCTCGTCCAATACTTTTGCTGAATATTCATCATCATCTCTTGAAAAACCAAAATCATCAAGAATTTCTTTATAATATCTCTCCCAAAGACCGAATTCCATGTTTAAACCTCACTATATTAATATACCCATTAACCAATTAAATAATTTGTGCTATTGATTTACGACATTGATTCGCTTGCCTGTTAATTTGAAGTATAAATTGGAAATCTGTCTTAAAGTAAATCCCACCATGAAAGCAGATATGATTGTTCCAACATTAACGGCACCAAATATCGAGGTATAAAATAGACCGCACA
>NZ_CACXXB010000101.1 GCF_902771435.1 uncultured Methanobrevibacter sp.
TAAAAAATGCCCTACAAAAGCCATTAAGTTTATCAATGGAAAGGCTTTTAGTTGTCTTACTTGTGGAATTTGTCAGAAAAACTGTCCGAATGATGCAATATTCCGCAATATTTACGGGGGATATGTTGTAGACAGAGCCAAATGTAATGGCTGTGGAATGTGTATGTACAACTGCCCAACCAATAACATTACTATTGAGGATGGAATTGTATATGGTATTTGTTCACGTTGTGGAGTATGTAGTGAAGTCTGTTCAAATCGTATTGATGGTTATGAAGTAGAAAAAGACAGGCAAATTACTTTAATCAAGTCATTTAACATATTGGATCCTCCTTTAAAGGATGTTCCACATAAAACAGATAACATAAAGACTGAAGTTACTCGATATTACTATGGCACAGATTTAGAGAAATGTATATTGTGCGGCAGATGTCAGCAATATTGTCCTGCAAGCGCAATTCAAGTACGTATTGATAGGGATGAAGGAATTTGCAGTGAATGCAGATTATGTGAAGATGTATGTCCTAACGGTTCAATGAATAGATTACAAATTGTTAATAGAGATACATGTACTCTTTGTCTAAACTGTATGAAAGCATGTCCTCATAATGCGATTTCTGTTGATGGATTTAAGATAAATATTAATAAGTTGAATCAAAAACCTGACGGCTCAATCATATCTTGCCTAAACTGTGGTTTATGTGCAGATTTATGTGAAAATGGGTCTCAAAAAAGGGATGGTAATAAATTAAGATATGATCCAACAGCTGATACTGAGAATGTTACTCATGATAAAGCTATTGATGCATGTCCGATTCACATTTTACATGAAGATGATGAGATGTTTATCTATGATGAAATTGATGATGTGGAATTACCTACATTATCTGGTTTCTGCGTATCCTGTGGAAAATGTGTTCAAGTTTGTGATGTAGCCAAAGCTCGCCAAGTAATGGTCTATTCATGGGATGGAAAAGTATCTGATGATTGTATTTCCTGTGGAATATGTAGTGAAGTTTGTCAGGAAGATGCAATTACTCTGCATAGAGGAAAGATTTCCGTTGATTTGGATAAATGTATCTTATGTGAAAATTGTGCTGTTCACTGTCCGGTTGATGCCATACCTAAATCTACAATGTATAAAAATGAAATTACTGGTGGATTCAATTTCATCGAACAGCAATTGTGTATGCATTGTGGTTTGTGTCATAAGACTTGTTCATATGATGCAATTGATGAAATCGATGGACAGTTTGTTGTTAATGAAGATAAATGTACCTATTGTGGTGCATGTAAAAATGCATGTCCTGCAAAAGCATTTTTATTCGAAAGAAATTTTAAAGATTCAATAGAGGGTATTTAAATGAGCAATTTACTTAAAATAGCTTTACAAGGAGCTTTTACTAACTTTAAAAGAATCATGCGGAGGTTGTGCCAATGTATGTCCGACAGGTGCAATTGAGATGAAAGGGCTAACAAGTCCTAAAAAATTAACTGATGATTGGATTAAAAGTGAAGTACCTGAAATTAATCTTGAAAAATGCGTTGTATGTTATTATTGTCATGATTTCTGTCCGATATTTTCACTTTATGGTCAGAAAGGAACTATTCATCCAAGTTGTGTTGGAGATCAGGAAGTTGACCTTGATTTAACTGAACCATTTAAAATTTCAGATGAAAAGCTTAAAGTCATTTCACAATATTTATCAGATAATACTGTGTTGAGAAATAGGGAGGAAGGTGATTAGATGGGAATTAAATCATTTTCAAGAGCCAGAGCAATACATGTCATGTTGGTTTACACTGGCGGATGTAACGGATGCGATATTGAAATTGTTAATTCAATTTTATCACCAAGATTTGATGCTGAACAATATAATGTGTTCTTAACTTGGAATCCTCGTGAAGCTGATGTTTTAGTTGTCACAGGTCCTGTTACACATTTAAATAGAAAGCCATTGGAAGAGATTTACAAGGCCATTCCTAATCCTAAATTGGTTGTGGCTGCTGGAAGTTGTGCTCTAATGGGTGGTGTTTATAAGAATTGTTTTGCTGATATTCCATCCGAAGAAATTGAAGGACCTGTTGAAAATGTCATACCGGTTAATGCAAAAGTTCCGGGTTGTGCTGTAAGGCCTCAAGATGTTTTGGCAGGAGTTGTATCATTATTACCTACATTATTAGATGCGGATTAAAGAGGGGATTAAATGGATGAAAAAGTACCGAGAAGCAAAATTATTGAAACTGAAATTCCAATGGGTACAGTTCACCCTGCTGCATTGGAACCATATAGGGTAAGGATTTTTGTTGAAGATGAAATAGTTCAGGAAGCTGA